>CAZPTI010000294.1:0-5930 GCA_964588925.1 uncultured Anaerolineales bacterium
CGAGGTAGCCGCCAATCTGCGCCTCGGTGGCCTGGCCGGTCATGATGATCTCCATCGCCTCGCGCGCCTCGTCTTCGGTGAGGTTCTGGTAGGCGAGCAGTTTGCCGATGTAGTTATGCAGCATTTGAAACTCCTATGCCTTCTGGCTCAGGAAATTCTTCAGGATTTGCTTGCCGCCGTGGGTCAGGATTGACTCGGGGTGGAACTGGACCCCGTAGATGGGCAGCGTCTTGTGGCGCAGGCCCATGACTTCGCCTTCGGTTGTAAATGCGGTGATTTCGAGCGTCTCCGGCAGCGGCTCCGCGACGATGAGCGAATGGTAGCGCGTGGCCTCGAACGGGCTGGGCAGGCCGACGAAAAGGCCGTCGCCGTAGTGGTAGATGGGCGAGGTCTTGCCGTGGAGCAGGCGGGGCGCGCGGACGACCTTGCCGCCGAACGCCTCGCCGATGCACTGATGGCCCAGGCACACACCGAGCACGGGCCGCTTCTGCCCCAGCTCGCGGATCACGTCGTTTGACACGCCTGCGTCGGACGGATCGCCGGGGCCGGGGGAGATGACGATGTGGCTCGGCGCCAGCGCGTCGACCTCGCGCGCTGTGATCGCATCGTTCCGATAAACGCACACATCCGCGCCCAGTTCGCCGAGATACTGGACGAGGTTGTAGGTGAACGAGTCGTAGTTGTCGATTACGGCAATCATGCAATGCTCCTGTTCCGCGGCCGAGACCCGACGGGTGCGTCACTTCGTGACGGTGCAAACCCGTCGGGTCCTGGTTATGCGCGTTCTGCCAGTTCAACCGCAGCGGCGAGCGCGCGGGCTTTGTTGACCGATTCCTGATGCTCCGTCGCGGGCACGGAGTCCGCGACAATGCCCGCGCCTGCCTGGACGCTGACCTCCTGCCCGCGCATGACGAGGGTGCGGATGGCGATGCAGGTGTCGAGCGAGCCGTCGTAGGAGAAGTAGCCGACCAGCCCGGCATAGGGGCCGCGCGGGCCGCGCTCCAGCTCGTCGATGATCTCCATCGCGCGGATTTTGGGCGCGCCGCTGACCGTGCCCGCGGGGAAGGTGGCGCGCACGAGGTCAAACCCGTCCACGTCGGGCCGCAAGCAACCTTCGACGTGCGACACGATGTGCATCACGTGCGAGTAGCGCTCTACCGTCATGATCTCCGGCACGTGGACCGAGCCGTAGTCGCACACGCGGCCGAGGTCGTTGCGCGCCAGGTCGACGAGCATGACGTGCTCGGCGCGCTCCTTCGGGTCGGCGAGCAGTTCTTTTTCGAGCGCGATGTCTTCGCGCGGGGTGGCGCCGCGGGGCCGGGTGCCCGCGATGGGGCGCAGGGAGGCGGTCTGCCCCTCCAGCCGGACGTGCATTTCGGGCGACGCGCCGATGAGGTAGAGCGGTTCGTCGCCGCCGGCGAGCATGCCGAAGTCGAAGAAGAACATGTAGGGCGAGGGGTTGAGGCGGCGCAGCGAACGGTAAATGTCGAACGGCTGGCTGCTGGTGCGGCGGGAGAATCGCTGCGAGAGGACGACCTGGAAAATGTCGCCCGCGTAGATGTATTCTTTCGCGTCCTCGACCGCCTGCATGTATTCCTCGCGCGCCATGTTGGACGTGAGGTCGGTGCAGCAATCGGGCTGAGCGACCGGCTGACGGGCGGGGAGGGGGCCTTCGATGGCGCGCTGCAAGTCATCCAGTCGCCGCTCCGCGTCGCGACGCGCGGCGGCTTCGTTGCCATTGATATGGGCGTTGGCGATCAGTTGCAGGCGGCCGAAGGCGTGGTCGAACGCAACGAGCGTGTCCGCGAGGAGAAAGATCGCGTCGGGCAGGGTCGGGTGCGGGCTGAGCTTGAGCGTTGGCTCGAAAAAGCGAATGGTGTCGTAACCGAGGTAGCCGACGAGGCCGCCGGTGAAGCGCGGGAGGCCGTGCAGCTCGCCGGGCTGGAACTGGCGCAGCTCCGTGTCAAGGATATGGAGCAGGTCGCGGCCGGCCGGGACCGTGAGCGTGTCGGCGTGGCCGTTGACGCGGCGTTCGATGGTGCGGTCGCGGCACACGTAGGCGCGGCCGGGGTTGACGCCGATAAAGCTGTAGCGCGCCACCTGCTCGCCGCCGGTGATCGATTCGAGCAGGAACGACGGGCCTTGCCCGGCAAGCTTGAGGTATACGGAGACGGGCGTCTCCAAGTCGGCCGGCAACTCCCGGACGACGGTGATCAGGTTCGGCATGGCGGCCTCCGCGAGATGCGCCAACACGGCGTTGGCGTTAAAACAAAACCTCTCCCGGCTCAGGGACGGGAGAGGTTGCAATCCCGCGGTGCCACCCTGGTTAGGCTGATTAAACAAAACGACCCGTCAGGTGAAGCGTCACTCTTCGAGTGACGTGAACGGGTCGGACAAGCCAGCCTCACTCTTGGTCGAGTACGGCGCGGACGGCAATGCCTGCGCTTATACTCTTTGCCCTGATAACGGTGGCAACTCCGGCGCGGACTACTGGACTGCGCAGGCTAAAGCCCGCGCGACGTTTGTCCTGCGGCTCCGAGGTCCATTCGACGCCGGCGTATGGGCGGGGCTCCCACCTGTCCCCGCTCTCTGGGCCACCGGCCCGGCGTGTACTCGCCCTCTTCACAGCCTTTATGGCGGTGATATTTGATTGTGTGCGTAATGTAGCAGTGGTTTGGCGAATTGTCAAGGGGCAGTTTTGGGGAACGCGGGTGTTTTGGAACGCGGAGGCGCGGAGATCAGGCGGAGACGCGGAGCGCAGAGGGGGTGCGCGCTGTAACGCGCGCGGGGGCCCGAGGGGCAACTACCTGCGCGCGTTATTTTGAACGCGGCTTTACCGGACGAGCAACGGCAGGTACGTCCTTTGGTCCTGCGCGGAGACCGTCGGCGTCTCGGTGACAGTAGGCGTTGTTGTGGGCGTCGGCGACGGCGTGTCGGTGGCAAGGACGGGCGGCGTCGACGTGTCCTGCTTGCGGTAGGTGATGTCGAGCTGCGCGGCCTGGGACGGGGCCGCATCGTAGGCGTTCCACGAGATGAATGCGCCAGAGTCGGTGGGCGTCTCGATGATGAGCGCGATGTCGTTGCCGGGCAGCCAGTCGAGCCGGCCCACGATCTCCTGAATGACGGGCGCAAGGTCGGGCGTCTCAAACCAGCCGTTGACCGGCCCGGTCAGCGCGCCGGTGACAAGGGCGCTGGTGCGCGGCCGGCCGGCGATGCCGGGATTGGCGGGATTGAAGTCGCGGCCGATGTCGCGGCGCTCCGCGCTGATGCGCAGCGTCACAGGGCCGTTGTCGATGGTTTTCACGTACAGCTTGAGTTTGGCCGAGGAGATGGTGGCGTAGCGCGGGATCTGGAGGCTGCGGAAGAGCAGGCCGCCCGTGTAGGTGGACGTTGCGGAGCCGCTGACGATGCGCCCGGTGAAGACAGAGCCGTTCGTGTAGTCTCGCACGGCGTCCTCGCGGCGCTCGTGCGCGTCGTCCACGCAGTTGGCTGCCTGCGCGCTGAAGCTGCCGGAGGCAGGCGGCGTCGCGCTGAGGCGCGGCTGCGCGGTGGGCGTGACCATGCAGGGGGAGGCGGTCGCATCCCAACGCAGCATGAGGCCGCCTTCGCAGCCGATGAGCGCGATGTCGGGCGAGGGCAGTTCGACGGAGAGCAGTTGCGCGCCAGGGGAACGGGTCTGTTCGCTCCAGGTTGCGCCGCCGTCCGTCGTGCGGACGACGATGCCCTTATCGCCCACCACCCAGCCGGATGAGCCGGCAAAGTCAATGTCGCGATACCAGCGATCTGCCACGTCGTGCGGGCCGACGCCGGTCCAGGTCCGCCCGCCATCGGTCGTGCGGAGCAATATGCTCGACTGCGAATAGTCCAGGAACCTGCCGCCCGCGACCCAGCCCACCGTCGGGCTGGTGAAGTGGATGCGGCCGTCGAAGCTCGTCGCGGTCATGAAGTTGCCCATCTTCTGCCATGTCTCGCCGCCGTCCTCGGTGCGGAGCAGGAAGAAGTTGTTAATAATGGACCAAGAGTACGTGGAGCCCACGACCCAGCCGCGCTGCGCGTCGAGGAAGAAGATGTCGCTGAGCTTCAGGTCGCAGCCCCAGGCGGGATCGCCCTTGATGGTGCGCCAACTCGCGCCGCCGTCTTCGCTCTTGTAAATCGCGTCCTGGCGACACGCGGGATCGTCCTGGGTGTACCCAACGGCCCAGCCCTGCGTCTCGCTGACGAAATCCATCGCTTTCGACGACGGCGCCCCGGCGGCCTTCTGCCACGTCTTGCCGCCATCCACACTGCGGTAGAGGCCGCTGCCGCTGAGCGCCCACACATGGTTTTGCCCGACCGTGTCGACGCGCTCCGCGGGTGGGGGGTTCTCGCTCCAGCTCAGGCCGCCGTCCTTGCTCGTAATCATGCTCTCGGAACCCGCGCCGTAGACCTGCCCGCCGGGCGCGACCGCAAGGTCCTCGACGCCGCCGATCACGTCGAGGTCGGACGCATACGGCGCAGCGATCCAGTTCATGCCCGCATCGCGCGTCCGATAGATGCGTTCCGCGATGAAGAACGCCTGGTCCCAGCGGAGCGGGATCAACCGGGTAATATCCCCCGTGTTGGCGCTGACCTGGGCGCGCCATGTGCGTCCGCCGTCCTGCGTGCGGAACACCTGCTTGCCGCCGAACACCCAGCCGTTGTTGTCGTCGGCGAAGCGCGGCATGGCGAGATCAATCGTCGTCGGGCTGGCGACGTTCGTCCAGGTCTTGCCGAAATCCTCGCTGCGCGCAATGCGCCCGCCCTTGCCCGCGATGACGACCGTGCGGCCGTCCGACATCAGGTCAGGCAGCCCCACCGCCCACTGCGGGAGCTTACCACCCTCGATCTGCGTGACGCCGCCGTCGGTCGTCTTAACCAGTTGGCGGATCGGTTCGCCCTCGCTCGTGAAGTCGATCGTCTTGGTCCAGTGCCACAGGTTAGTGGTGTCGAGCGAGAAGGCGTCTGCCTCGGTTGGATACGTATTCCACCCGACCCACGTCTTGCCGCCGTCGTTCGTGCGGAGCGCGCCGCTGCCGAGCGCAAAGCCGTGCTCCTTGTCGACGAAGCTCAAGTATGTCCAGTACGGCAAAGAGTAGTCGTGGCTCGACTGATACTGGCGCGTCCACGTCAGGCCGCCGTCGGTGGTCATGTCGATGGTGGTAATGCCGGACTCGTAGAACCACTCGCGGCTTGCGCGCCAGCCTTGCAGGGGGGAGATGAAGAAGAAGCGGTCGAGGAACTTGCGCGCGCCCAGCACGGACCATGTCTCGCCGCCATCAGTCGTGCGCCTCATGCCGCCCATGCTCCAGCCGTGGAACGTGTCGATGAATTGAACGTCGTCGAGCGGGACACCCACGCGCACGGTGCGCCAGATGCCGGAGGCGTCAACCGAAGCGGGAACCACGGGGGTGTCCTGGGCACGCGCGCGGGGGACGACTGCGGTCACAACCAGCGCGCAGATGAGCGGCAGCGCCAGCAGGATGGCAAGCGCCGCGCAACGGCTGTTTCGATAAGGACGGAGAGACATGCGATGCTCCTTTGCGTCAGCTATGTTAGGAGGCGCGAGCGAACCGAGCTCGTGAAAATTGTGACGGAAATGGGTTAACCTAACGTGAAATGTTGCTTTCGCAAGTGTGACGAAGTTGTCATTTGGGGGGTTGCAGAAGCGCGGGCAATGCCGGGCATTAAGAAGAACACGGAGCCGCTCGCGCGACTCCGTGCCCTTCGTACCTACTTGCAGACAGTTGTGGCTACGGTGTTACTTCTGGCGCCGGAGCAGCGCGCCGGCCGCAACGCTGAGAGCGCCCACGCCGCCGATCAGCAACGGCATCACGGAAGCGACCTCGCCACCGGTCGTAGGCAGCGTCTCAGGAGCGAGGCCGCCGGCCTGCTGACCCGACTGGCCCTGCTGG
>CAZPTI010000295.1:0-5928 GCA_964588925.1 uncultured Anaerolineales bacterium
GAATGGCGCCATAATTCGTTTATTCGTTCTCAGATTCGTTTATTCGAGATGGCCGCGCCCCATGCTCACGCGCATCCGCGACACGATGCGGCTTACTCCATCTTCGCTGCGGCCCCGCGGGCCGCAGCCACCACCAATTCAATCGCAACGCCCGCGGGCACGCGCTGCGTGTTGATCACCAGATCATACAACAGCGGATCGAGCCAGCGGACATTGTGGAACCGGGCCAGGTAATCCTTCCGCGCTTCGTCGTGCGCGCGCACGGAGCGCCGCGCGTCGGCTTCCTTCAGGTTGTGCCACTGAGCGACATTGGCGACGCGCACGTCGAGGGGCGCGACGAACAGGATGTGGCACACGCCGGGCAGGTCGCGCAGAAGCGCCTGCCCGCCCTGGCCGAGCACCATCGAATCGCCCTGGCTCGCCAGTTTGCGGATCACGTTGCCGACTGCCACGGCAGCTTCCTCCAGCCCGACGGTATCGGATGACACCGCGGGCGCGAAAACGCCCAGCAGCGGATTGGACGACGCGGCAGCAGGCCGCGCGGTGCCGAGTCCCTGCAGGATTTCGCCCGCGACGGTGCGCTGCCCCTCGTACATCAGTCGTTGGAGCGCATCGCGCTTTACGCCGGCTGCGAGCGCAGCTGCATGAACGCGCTCGCGGTCGATGACCGTCAGCCCGAGCTGATCTGCGGCAGCGCGGGCGATTGTCTCACCATCACTGCCAAATTGCCGCGAGACAGTGATAATCATATCGACCTCAGCGATTCGGCGCCGCGAAAATCATCCGGCCCGCATTCGTCTGGAGCACCTTCGTCACCAGCACTTCCAGGTCGGTGTCCATGTACTTCCGGCCGTTTTCGATGACGACCATCGTGCCGTCGTCGAGGTACGCGATGCCCTGGTTGACCTCTTTGCCTTCCTGGATCACGCGCACCGTCATCTGCTCGCCGGGGAGCACAACCGATTTGACCGCGTTGCTGAGTTCGTTGATGTTGAGCACCTGCACGCCCTGCAACCCGGCCACGCGGTTCAGGTTGTAGTCGTTGGTCACGATAGCCGCGCTCATCTGCCGCGCAAGCTGCACGAGCTTGTGGTCGACCTGGCGCACGCCCTCCACGTCGTCATCGATGATGCGAATGGGGACGGGCGAGTCCTTCTGCATCCGGTTGAGCATTTCCAGCCCGCGGCGTCCCCGGTTGCGGCGGAGCGAGTCGGGCGAGTCGGCGATGTATTGCAACTCGGCCAGCACGAAGCGCGGCACGAGCATTGACGCGCGGATGAAGCCGGTGTGGACTACGTCCGCGATGCGGCCGTCGATGATGACGCTGGTGTCCAGCAGCAGAGCTTCTTCCTTTGCGGGGCCGGAGCCGTTCACGCCCGCGTGCGCCTCGTCGACCGGTTCGTTATGCTCCTTGCGGCGGAAGAGCGCGAAGATTTCTTTCTGGCGCAGCACCATGACGGCGATGCCCATGTAGCCGAAGACGATCGCGGCGACAGTGGGCAGGATGCCGCGGAAGGGCCAGGGGAGGAAGGAGAGCGGGAAGGCGAGCAAAGCGGCGATGGCGAGGCCGATGACCAGCCCGAGCGTGCCCGCAAGCAGTTGCGTGATCGTGAGGTCGGTGATGACGCGTTTGACCCAGGCAGCAGGTCGCGTAGTGAGCCACGGCGCGATGAGCGCGCCGATGACGCCACCGGCGACGGTGAGAGGCAGGATATACCGCAACGAGGCTGCGGTAAGATCGTTAGTGCCTGCCCATGCTGCGCCTGCCAGCCAACCAATGATTCCGAAAAGAATAAATCCTAGGACGCGAAAAATAATCTCGGCAGTCATGTGGGCTAATGCCTTTCTATTCAGTTGAGCGGCTGCATGCTCCTATCCGATGCGAAGAAAACCTCCTTTCTCAACTTCATCGGGCGTTGGTTAATGATACACGCTTTGCCGCGTGTTTGCAATGGGCTTAACGAACGATTTGTCCACAGTTGCTCTGCGATTTTCGGCGCTGTCGCGCGGCCTCGAACATGAAGACGGTGGCGGCCATTGCGGCATTCAGCGACTCGACGGGGCCGGCCATCGGGATGGTCACGCGGCCGGCCGGCTCGCGCCACGCCTGCGGCGTGTAACCTGCGGCCTCGCCGCCGATGACAAGGGCGAAGGGCGGCGTCCAGTCAACTTCGTCGTATGGTTGCGCGCCGCGCGCGTCGCTTAACCAGACCGGCAGCCCGCGCAGCGCCTCGTCGACTGTGTCCCACGTCTTTGCGACAACCAGCGGCAGGCGGAAGTGCGCGCCCATGCCGCTGCGGACGACCTTCGGGCTCCACGGGTCCGCGCAGCCGGGCGTGAGGATGACCCTGTCGACGCCGGCAGCCTCTGCGCCGCGCAGGATCGTGCCCACGTTGCCGGGGTCGCGCACCTGGTCGAGCACTAGGTTAAACGTAGGACGGGCGGGGGGCGTTACGCGCGGGATAGGGAGCGCGGCAATGATGCCTTGAGACGTCACGGTGTCGGCGAGGGTGCTAAAGACCTTCGGCGCGAGCTCGAGAACGGACGAACCCGCTTCTCTTGCTGTGGTGATAAGATTAGCCGCGCGCGGGTTCTCCCGCGCATCTGTCAAATGAAAAAGAAAAGCGGGGCGCATCCCCGCTCGCATCGCTTCCTCAATCAGCCGCACGCCTTCGACGAGAAACCGCCCCTGTTCGCGGCGGCCCTTCGGCTCCAGCAGCGCGCGGGCGTCCTTGACCGTCTGGTTGTCGGTGCTGGTGATCATCGCAACCCCTTAAACAAAAACCTCCGGGGTCGCGACCCCGGAGGTCTGTTGGCGACGGAGCTTACGCGACGGCAGCCTTTGCGACTTCGACCACGCGGCTGAACGCCATCGGGTCGCGCACGGCGAGGTCGGCCAGGACCTTACGGTCCAGCTCAATGTTGGCGACCTTCAGCGCGTGCTGGAGGCGGCTGTAGGTGATGCCGTTCAGGCGGGCCGCGGCGTTGATGCGCGCGATCCACAGGCGGCGGATGTCGCGCTTGCGGTTGCGGCGGTCGCGGGTCGCGTAGAAGAGCGACTTGAGCATCGCCTCATTGGCGCGATGGAACAACAGCCGGCGGGACATCCGCTGGCCCTTGGTCAGCTTCAAGATCTTGTTGTGACGTCGGCGGAGAACGACTCCACCCTTAGCTCGAGGCATTGTTATCTCCCTCTAATGGCGGCCGGTCAACCGGCACTTTGTGGTGGCCATCGGCGCCCAGAAACCGCGGGGCGCTCGCCCAGGCAACGACACCGGGGTGAATGATGACTCAGTCGATGTACGGCGCGAGCTTCTGCACGCGCGCATCCGCGGCGTTCGCCTCAATGATCTTCGTCACGCGGTACTTGCGCAGCGTGCGAGGAGCCTTGTGGCGGCGCAGGTGGCCGCGGCCCTGGTGCATGGCAACAAGCTTGCCAGTGCCAGTGCGGCGGAACCGCTTCGCGGTGGCCTTGTGGGTCTTGATTTTCGGCACAGCAATCCTCCAAAAACTTACTCGGTCTGCGGTTGCGCTTTCTTGTTCGCAGGGTTCGGACCGAGCATCATAAACAAGTTCTTGCCTTCCAGCAACGGCGTGGCCTCGATAACAGCCGCGGAGCCGATCTTGGCGGCAAACTCCTGGAGCTGGTCGCGCGCGATTTCAGGATGGGTGATCTCACGGCCGCGGAAGCGGACGGTCACTTTCACCTTGGCGCCTTCCTCCAGGAAAGACAACGCCTGGCGCACCTTGGTGTCAAGGTCATTCTCGGCAGTGCGCGGGCGGAGGCGGATCTCTTTAATCTCGATGATCTTTTGCGCCTTGCGCGCCTCGCGGTCCTTCTTCTGCTTTTCGTACTGGAACTTCCCGAAATCTAGCAGGCGACACACAGGCGGCACGGCGTTGGGGGCCACCTCGACCAGGTCGAGGCCGCGCTCAAACGCCAGCCGAAGGGCTTCCTGAATCGGGAAGATGCCGAGCTGGTTGCCCTCTTCATCGACGACCCGCACTTCGCGGACGCGAATCTGCTGATTGACGCGAGTGGATTTAGTCGTAACAGTAGTGATAAGAACACACCTCAACAAAACTGGGGCCACCGGGGTGGCCGAGACGGACGCGCGCTAAGGTCTGCGACGCGCGCAGTGACGAAAAGGAACTATAACATAACGGGGAGGGGGTGTCAAAAAGGGAATAGGTTTTCACCACAATGACACAAAGGCACTGGTGTTATCCTTGCGCCTTCGTGTCATTGTGTTATTGATCGCTTACAGTTCGCCGCCGCGCGTCTTGATCCGCTCCACCACATGGCTGACAAACTGCTCCACCGACATCCCATCCTGCCGGCTGCCGTCGCGCTTGCGGAGCGAGACCGTGTTGTTCGCGGCTTCCTGCTCGCCGACGACCAGCATGTACGGCACCTTCATCAGTTGGGCGCTGCGAATCTTGGCGTTCATGCGCTCGGACGCCGCGTCCACGCTCGACCGCACGCCCAGTTCCACCAGCCGCGTGTTGATCTGCTCCGCGTAGGGCACGTGCGCGTCCGTGATCGGGATTACGCGCACCTGCTCCGGCGCGATCCACGCGGGGAAGTTGCCCGCGTAGTGTTCGATCAAGAAGCCGATGAACCGCTCGTGTGTGCTGAGCGGCGCGCGGTGGATGCACAGCGGCGTCTCTTCCTCGCCGTTCTTGTTAATGAACGACAGGTTGAAGCGGCCCGGCTGCGCGAAGTCGACCTGGTTCGTCGCCAGCGTAAACTCGCGGCCGATCGCGCTCCACACCTGCACGTCGATCTTCGGCCCGTAGAACGCGGCTTCGTCTGCCTGCTCGACGAAGGGAATGCCGCCGTTCGTCATCGCGCGGCGCACCATGTCCTCCGTCTTGAGCCACAGCCGCTCGTTGTCGATGTACTTCTTGCCCAGCCCGCGCTTGTGGTGCGTGCTGAACCGCATGACGTACTTCTCGATGTTGAACAGCTTGAAATACTTCAGGTACAGGTCGATGACGGCCATGAACTCCTGCTCGAAGTCCTCCTCCGCGCAGTAGATGTGCGCGTCGTTCATCTGCATGGAACGCACGCGCATCAGGCCGAACAGCTCGCCGCTCTTCTCGTAGCGGTAGCACGTGCCGTACTCGGCGTAGCGCAGCGGCAGGTCGCGGTACGAGTGCGGCTGGGCGGCGAAGAGCTTGTGGTGGAAGGGGCAGTTCATCGGCTTGACGTAATACTTGACGCCCTCTAGCTCCATCGGCGGATACATGCTCTCGGCGTAGTAGGGCAGGTGGCCGCTGTGGAGGAACAACTCTTCCTTCGCCAGGTGGGGCGAGCGCACGCGCTTGTAACCGGCCTGTTCCTCCGTCTCCTTTGCCAGCCGCTCGATTTCCTCGATCATTGTCGCGCCGTTCGGCAGCCACAGCGGCAGCCCCGGCCCGACCTCCTGGTCGAAGACGAAGATGCCAAGCTGCTGGCCGAGGACGCGGTGATCGCGCTTCTTGGCCTCTTCGAGCATCGTGAGGTACTGCTGAAGCTCCGCCTTGTTGCGCCACGCCGTGCCGTAGATGCGCTGGAGCATGGGATTGTGTTCGTCACCGCGCCAGTACGCGCCCGCAACGTTCATCAGCTTGAACGCGTCCGGCGGGATTTGCCCCGTGTGCTCCACGTGCGGCCCGCGGCACAGGTCCTCAAAGTCCCCGTGCTTGTACGTGCTGATCGGCACAGGCCCTTCGATCTCGTTGCCGTCCTCGTCCAGGCCGCCCTTGGCAAGGCCGTCGATCAGTTCTTCCTTGAACGGCTGCCCCCTGAAAAGCTGCTTCGCCTCTTCCGCCGTCACCTGGCGGTACTGGAACGGCTTCTTCGCGGCGATCGACTGGCGCATGCGCTTCTCGATTTCCGCGAGGTCCTCGGGAGTGAACGTCTTCGGGCGGCCGTGCTCGTCC
>CAZPTI010000296.1:0-5892 GCA_964588925.1 uncultured Anaerolineales bacterium
TTATTCGCTCTCCACTTCGTTTATTCGAGATGGCCGCGCCCCATCCTCCCCTCCGTGACGTGCTTGCTTTGATGGAGCAGTGAAAGCATGTCTTTGGTCGTCTACAACACCCTGACGCGCGCCGTCGAGCCGTTCGAGACTATTGAGCCCGGCCGGGTCCGCATGTACGTCTGCGGGCCGACTGTGTACTCCGACGCCCACGTCGGCCATGCGATGTCGTCCATCGTGTTCGACTTCATCCGGCGCTATCTCGAATACAAGGGCTACGAGGTGCGCCACGTCATGAACTTCACCGACGTGGACGACAAGATCATCACGCGCGCGCAGAAGAGCGGCGAAGACCCTGCTGACCTGGCGCATCGTTACGCCGCGCGCTACCAGCAGCAGCTTGAGGCGCTCAACGTCCGCACGCCGGCCGCGTTCCCGCGCGTGTCGCAGACCATCCCCGAAATCATCGAGTTGATCCAGGGCCTGATCGACAAGGGTTACGCCTACGTCACCGAGGGCGGCGACGTGTGGTTCCGCGTCCATGCGGACGAGGACTACGGCAAGCTCTCGCGGCGCAGGCTGGAAGAGGCCGTGTCGGGCACCCGCGTCCAGACCAGCGACGCAAAGGTCGAAGAGGGTGACTTCGCCCTGTGGAAGTCGGCCAAGCCGGGCGAGCCGAAGTGGCCCAGCCCGTGGGGCGAAGGGCGGCCCGGCTGGCACATCGAGTGCTCTGCGATGAGCATGGCCTATCTGGGCGAGCAGATCGACATCCACGGCGGCGGCAACGACCTGATCTTCCCGCACCACGAGAACGAAATCGCGCAGACCGAGTCGTACACGGGCAAGCCGTTCGCGCGTTACTGGTTGCACAACGGCATGCTCCAGCTCAAGGGCGAGAAGATGTCCAAGAGCCTGGGCAACCTTGTCACCATCGACGACTTCCTCGCGGAGCACAGCTCGGACGTCCTCCGCCTGATCATTGCGAACAGCGGCTACCGCAAACCGCTCATCTTCAGTGAAGGTGTTATCGAGGATGCGGAGCGCGCTCTGGAGCGCCTGCTGTCGGCCACCCGGCCGTCTGCGGGGCAGGTAGTCGAGGGGCCGGCGGTCGAGATGCTCGCAAAGCAGGTGGAGGCCGCGCGCGCCGCGTTCGAATCCGCAATGGACAACGACTTCAACACCGCGGGCGGACTGGCCGCCATCTTCGACCTGGTGCGCGCCATCAATGCCGCGCGCGACGCGGGTGTCGGCGGCGAGCCGTTCAAGCGCGGCCAGGAGACGTTCCGCGAGCTGACCGACGTGCTCGGCCTCCGGCTGGAACCGCCGAAGGGGGACGGGCAGTCCATTGCGCCGTTCGTCGAGCTGCTGCTCATCGTCCGGCAGGACTTGCGCAAGGCGAAGATGTGGGCGTTGAGCGACAAGATTCGCGATGAGTTAAAGGCGCTGGGCGTGATCGTCGAAGACTCGCCGCAGGGCAGCACCTGGCGGCTGGGCTAACGACATGGCAAACCAGAACAACCCTTCCGGCCCGAAATCGTCGGGCAAGCCGCCGAGCCGGTCGCAAGGACGTCCGCAGGGCAAAGGCCCCGGCCAGCCGTCTGGCAAGCCGCGACGCGAGCCTGCTCCGACATCCAGGAGCGATGGCAAGCCCGGCGCGAAAACCAGCGGCAAGGCCCCGCGTCCCGCGCCCGCCAAAAGCCGCGCGCGCGAGCCGAAGCCGGTCACGGCCGCCGGTCCGCGCGAAGGCCGGTTAGTCGCAGGTCACGGCGAAGACCTGCTCTTCGGCCGCCACGCGGTGGCTGAGGCGCTCCGCGCAGGCCGACGCCACATCCGCCGCATCTTCCTGGCCGAGGGCGTCGACCGTACGGGCATATTGTCTGAGGTCGTCGCGTCCGCGCGGCTCATCGGCGCGCCGGTCGTCGAAATGCGCCGGGAGCGGCTGGACGACGCAGTCGGCGCAAACCATCAGGGTGTGGTCGCCCAGGCCGCCGAGTACCCGTACGTCGACCTTGACGATTTGCTGGCGCCCGGTCCGAGCGGCGACCGCTTATACCTGGCGCTCGATCACCTGCAGGACGTGCAGAACCTCGGCACGCTGCTGCGCACCGCGGAGGCGATGGGCGTGGCGGGCGTGCTGCTGCCGGGAAGGCGCTCCGCCGCGGTGACGCCTGCGGTGGTTAACGCGTCCTCGGGCGCGGTGGAGCACCTGCGCATCGCGCTCGTCGGCAACCTCGCGCAGTCGCTCGAAGCGCTCAAGGCTGAGGGCGTGTGGGTGGCCGGGCTGGACGCCGCGCCGGAGGCGAAGTCGCTCTCAAAGACGGACCTGACCGGGCCGCTGTGCCTGGTGGTCGGCTCGGAGGGCGCCGGACTGTCGCGCCTGGTGCGCGAGCGCTGTGACTGGCTCGTCGCAATCCCGATGGTCGGCAAGGTCGAGTCGCTGAACGCATCCGTGGCAGGCTCCATTGTCCTCGCCGCGGCCCGGCAAGCGCGCCTGGATGCGGTCGAGCGCAACACAGCCACTGAGACGGAAGCCGAGGAAGACGAAGCCGACAAAGCATAAACACACTTGGATCTGCCTCCTTTTGAACGCAATCGCTGCTCCGGGACCAGGTGGCGGTTGCGTTTTATGTTTTGCAGTCAGTTATGTTTTGCAGTCAGTTATGTTTTGCATTCAGAGATACAGAACACTTGAACTGATCACCGTACACTGAGTATGGCGCTGCATCAGTTCGGACCGTCATTGTGTCGTCAGAAGGAGCGACAGGATGAACGATTTGTTCCGCCGCTGGGCCGAGCGCACGGCCCTCCTCACCGGCTCGCCGTGGGCGTTTTTGCTGGCGCTTGGCGTCGTCATCATCTGGCTGGTCACAGGCCCGTTGTTTCATTTCTCCGACACCTGGCAACTGGTCATCAACACCGGCACCACCATCATCACCTTCCTGATGGTGTTCCTGATCCAGAACCAGCAGAACCGGGACGGCGCGGCCATGCAGCTTAAGCTCGACGAGTTGATCCGCACCACGCTGAACGCGCGCAACAGCCTGATCGACATCGAGCACCTGTCGGACGAACAGTTGCGCGCGTTGCAGAAGTCGTTCACGCGACTGGCGAAGAGGGACGAGCGCGTGGAGGACGTGCTGGAAGAGGTCGAGGAAGAACTGGACGAGCGGCATGCGCCGCAGAAACGACAACCGCAGGAGGGACCATGACCGGGCAAATGGCGCGCTTCGGCGCGGGCGACCGCTACGCGGGCTACCTGGCGCTGCCGGAGGGCGGCGTGGGGCCGGGCGTGCTGGTGCTGCATGCGTGGTGGGGGCTGAACGACTTCTTCAAGGCCGTCGCCGACCGGCTGGCGGGCGAGGGTTATATCGCTTTTGCGCCCGATCTTTATGGCGGCGGCCAACTGGCCGCGTCGGTCGAGGAGGCGGAACGGCTGCTGCAAACCAACGAAGGGCCGGCCACGCAGGAAACCGCGGTCGAGGCCGTCCGCTTCCTCACGCGTCAGCCCGGCGTCCGTCCCATCGGCATCGGCGTCATCGGCTTTTCAATGGGCGCGGCGTGGGCGGCCGAGCTGGCGCGGCTGCGGCCGGGCACGGTGCGCGGGGTGGTGATGCACTATGGCGCATGGGCGCCCGACCTGAGCAAGGCGAACGCGGCCTTCCTCTGCCACTTTTGCGAAGAAGACGAGTGGGAGCCGCGCGAGAACGTCGAGGAACTGCGCAAGGCGCTCGAAACAGCGGGCCGTCCTGCCACCTTCCACTTCTACCCCAACGTCGGCCACTGGTTCATGGAGTCCAACCGGCCTGACGCCTATGACGCGAAAGCGGCGGAATTGGCCTGGTCGCGCACGCTGGCCTTCCTCGCCGAACAACTGCCGGAGAAGGACGAGCCGCTGCCGCGCAGCACGGAACAGTTGCTGGCGCGCGTCGAGCAGGGGTGGACCGAGTTGCAGGAGGTTATCGCGGGGCGCAGCGAGGATGAGCTAACGCGGCCGGGGCCGGAAGGCTGGTCGGTCAAAGAGCACCTGGCCCACGTCACCTTCTGGGAGCGGCAATTGCTGCGCAGCTACATCGAAGGCCGGCCGGCCGCGGAAGTGGCGGAGATGGACGCGGAAACGCTGCGCGATTTCGAGCCGATGAACCAGGTTGCCGCGGAGCGCAGCCGCGCAAAGAGCCTCGAACAGGTGCTGGCCGAGGGCCGCGAACTGCACGCCGCGCTGGTGGCGAAACTGGCAAGCGAGCCGCTTGAGCGGTGGATGCAGCCGCGCCACGCGGACGATCCCGACGAGCGCCCGCTGATGCTCTGGATCGCGGGAAACACCTACGGGCATTATGGCGAGCATGCCGAATACATCCGCAAGATGCTGAACGACTGATTTGCGTCTGGCGCCAGGGCGACAAGCTTGGCGCTATCGCCCTGGCGAAGGTGCCTCCCGCCTCGAAACCCAACGGGTAACGTTCGATGGAGAACAATAACTGTGGCCCTCAATGAGCAAGCAAGCGCAAACCGCGGCGAAGTCATCATCTACGAAGCGCCGGGCGGCAACGCGGCACTCGACGTGCGCCTGTCCGGCGACACGCTCTGGTTGAACCTGAATCAACTCGCCACCCTGTTTGAACGAGACAAGTCAGTTATCTCGCGCCACTTGCGAAATGTTTTTGAGACCGGCGAACTCGATCGTAGCGCAACTGTTGCATTTTTTGCAACAGTTCAAACCGAAGGTGAACGGACAGTCACGCGTGACGTTGAGTACTTCAACCTCGACGCCATCCTCTCCGTCGGCTACCGCGTGAACTCCCGCCGCGGCACGCAGTTTCGCATCTGGGCCAGCAACGTTCTGCGCCAGCATATCATCCGCGGCTACTCGGTGAATGAGCGGCGGCTGCGCGAACTGCGCCTTTCGCTGCAACTGGTCGAGCATGCGCTGGCGGAAGTTCCGGTAAGCGCGGACGAAGCCGCGGCGCTGCTGCGTCTCGTCACTGACTATTCCTACGCGCTTGACCTGCTCGACGATTATGACCACCAGCGCATCAACCCACTGCCGACCTCCGCTGCGCCGGCCATGCCCATCAGCTATGAAGAGGCGGATAAGGAGATCGCTTTTTGGGCCGTCGGGCGGCATCAGTTAAACTCGTGTAGAGTCGCTCCACGCATGGGCCAGCCAGGTCGCAGAGCCACCGCATGTGAAGCATCACGCGCGCGATAGGGGCCATTATTTGACATTTCGATGCCCCGCGCCTATACTTGTGCTTCGCAGCCCCGGGAAAACGGATGCTTTAAAGTCCGGCTGCGCTGCGTTCAGGCACGGGTAACCCGCCGACGTAGCTCAATCGGCAGAGCATCGACCTTGTAAGTCGAGGGTTGCCGGTTCGATTCCGGCCGTCGGCTTGACGGGCAGAAGTTCCCGGAGTTTCACAACTGAATATGGGCAGATATCCAAGCGGCCAAAGGAAGCTGACTGTAAGAACTTGCAGCCCGGCGGAGGAATCCGTCGGTGAAAACTCCTCAAATTCGGTGAAGCCTCTGGAAATGGTAACGCCGAGCCAAGCCTCCCGTGCGAGCAGCCCTCGCCTGGAGGAAGGTGTAGAGACTTGATGGGGAGCACCCAGACCGGGTGAAGACAAAGTCCAGCCCACAAACCCCGGCGCACGGGGAGCGGCGAAAGCCGTAGCGGGGATGAAATCAGATGGCATTAGCCTTCGGAGGTTCGAATCCTTCTCTGCCCACCACGGACCCGGCGTCTGTGACGCCGCAGGTTGTCGGCTGCCCACGTAGCTCAGTCGGTAGAGCACGTTCTTGGTAAGAACGGGGTCATCAGTTCAAATCTGATCGTGGGCTTTACCTGGTTTCGGAATCTTATCGCCGCCATTCCGTCGCGAGAGCGCGGTCTGGCGGCGACTTATC
>CAZPTI010000297.1:0-3447 GCA_964588925.1 uncultured Anaerolineales bacterium
CGCCAGACGAGCGCCTCGCCGTCGGGCACGAGGAAGCCAATGGACATGACCTGAATGCCGTGGGCAAAAGGCGGCACCATCTTGTCGGAGTCCACGTCAGCCAGGCTGTTGACGCCCATCACAATCGGCACGTTCGGACCATAGATATCCGCGTCGAGGATGCCTACCTTCGCGCCCATCTGCGCCAGCGCGACGGCCAGGTTCGCGGAGACCGTCGTCTTGCCGACGCCGCCCTTGCCGCTTGCCACCGCGATGATGTTCTTGATCGGCACCGGCAGCTTCGCGTTGATGCGGTGATCGGCCCTTACCTGGGCGTCGAAGCTCACCGTCACATTCTTAACGCCGGGAATCTGCGCCACCGCGGCCTTCGCCTCAGTCTCGATTTGGGACTTGAGCGGGCAGGCGGGCGTGGTCAGCGTCACCGTAAAGCTCACGTCACCGTCCCGCACCTCGACGTTCTTGACCATGTTGAGCGTCACAAGGTCCTTGTGAAGCTCCGGCTCCTGCACATGCTTCAGCGCCCCGATGACCATATCGGGGGTAATATCTTTCTTGCCAAACAGCATTTCGTCTCCGTTATTGTTTCGGGGATGCGATCCCCAGGTCGCGTAAAGCCATCCCCGCGACGCGTCGCCCGATTTCCACCGCATAGTTCGTGCCGCGGTCCCACGGGTACACCTGGCTCATGCTGGCGAAGTAGAGGCCGGGCACGGGCGTGCGCAGCGGGGGGATGTTCTTCGAGTGGTTGACCGGCGGGATCGGCTGCGCATAGGCCGTTTTCCACAGCCACGCGTCCTTGACCCAGCTCGGGTCAAAGTCCGGGTTGAACCGCTTGAACGCGGGGAGAAACTTGTCGAGCAGTTGCGCTTTACTCAGGGAGAAATACTCGTGATCGGTCTCCAGGTAATCCCCGCAGTAGATGATTGTGTCGCCGCCGTAATGCTCGCGATCCATGAAGTTCGTGTGCTCGACGAGCGCAAGGAACGGGAAGCCCGCCTCTTTCGGCAGGTTGTGCCAGTAGTACGGCGAGAGCGAGCGGTCAAGCGTGACGACCAGCACCACGGCCCCCATCGACTTGAGCTCGCGCAGGGCGGCCGAGTAGCTGTCGGGCAGGTCAGGCGCAAGCTTCGCCATAAGCGCGGGCGAGCTGGTGGAGATGACCGCATCGTAGGTCTCCGCGCCGCCGTTGGTTTCAACCACGAGGCCGGCGTCCGTCGTGCGGATGCCCGTAATGGCGGTGTTCAGGCGAATCTCCACGTCGCGGCAACGCAAGTTGTCGGCGAGCGCGTCGAGGAACCGCTGGAAGCCGCCCTGGAACGTGCCGAGGCGCGTGGTGCGCGCCTTGACGCGCGCCCAGAACCACGCCGCGTTGACCACGTCCAGGTTCTTCTCGCCGAACTTGCCGACGAGCATGGGCCGCCAGATCGCGTTGTACACGCGCGGGCCGACCCACTTCCTGAGCCACGAATCCGCCGTGTGTTTCTCCAGCGCCTTCCAGTTCGACGTGAGCTTGAGATACACGCCAACCAGGCCGAACCGCACCAGGTCAATCGGACCGAAGTTGCGCAGGGTGAACTTCACCGCCTCGACGTAGGAGTCAAGGGCCTGGAACCTGTCCTTGTAGTAGACCACCGTCCACGGTCGCCGGAAGATGACCTTGTCGCTCCACCCCAGCTCATCGATCAGGGCGAACATGTCCTTGTCGCCCGCGAACCAGTGGTGGTAGAACTTTTCCAGCGTCCAGTCCCAATGCGGGGCCTTAAAACCGGCAGCGAGGCCGCCCACTTGCGGAGCGGCCTCGTAGACGGTGACGTGACAACCGGCCTTTTGAAGATCGTGGGCCGCGGCAAGGCCGGCCACCCCTGCGCCCACGATCGCGATACGGCGTGTAACGCCCGTGCTGGCAGCCATCGAACGTCCTATATGCGGTCTGCTTCTTCCACGAGATCCGGCGCGTCGTCCTCGTACACCGGTTGGCCTGCCAGGTACGCATCGATATCGCGGCGCGCCTTGAGGTACAGATGGTAGAGGTCGGTGTCGGAGCCTTTAAACTGAGTGATGGTCTGAGTCGCGCAGAGATGACAGCCGCGCATGTACTTGAAGCTGCCCTCATGGCACTTAACGCAGCCGTCGAGGCGGATCATCATCAGCGAGAAGGCGAGGCTGTCCGGGTCGGTCTCAGGCAGCTTTGCCACGCGCTCGACCAGCGCCGCCCATTCCGGACCGCGCAGGCCCCGCAGGACGGGGATCAGCCTGGGCGGGAACAGTAGTTCTGCTTTTGGATACATCGAAAACTAGAAAACCACCTTTACATTAGACATCTTCGCGTTGGCGATCGTGGCGGCCAACCCGGCGGAGCCACCGCTTTCGCCCGAAACCAATCCGTTGAGCGCATTCATCAGCGCGTTTTGGTCGATGCCGTAACTCTGGCACGCGCCTTCGATGGTGTCGACGTCGCTGATGGCGCAGTGCGAGCAGCCGCCGAGGTGGAAGCTGGCAAGCACATCCTGCACCTTCGGATGCACCTTCATCGCGTCGGCGATGGTCATCTTCGGGTCGAAAATCGCCTCGCCGGCCTGCCGCTTGAGCTCGAGCCGCATCTCGTTCAGCTTCTGCTCGCGCTCCTCGTTGGCTGCGGCCAGCGCGCTTTTCAGCTCGTACACCTGCCCGGTCGTGCGCTCCAGGCGCTCCTGCAAGCTGCCGATGCGCCGCATGGCAAGGAACGCGCCCAGCAAGGCGAGAATCGCGATGATTAATGCCGCAGTTGCCATGAACTGCCTCCTTATGCGACGTTAACGCGCGCTGGCCGCGCGCCGCTTCGACGCAACATCACCCTTCGCTGCCGTCGAGCGCTTCGATTGCTTCGGGAAGAGGGCAATGATGCTGCGCAGTGCGTGATTGACCGCTTTAGAGTCCGGGAAGTACTCTTTCACGTCGGGCTCGAGGATAACAGCGTCCTTGCTGGGAGCCACCACTGTGACTTCAGTCGAGCCATCTTCCTTATGTACTGTTATCGTATAGCCTTGATCCAGAGGGCGATAGGCCCCCCCTCGCACGCCCGTGCTGAAGTCATACTCCGGTCGCATATCGTCATCTTCAAATTCGTGAAGCTCAAATTCCCTGCTCATACCCCCTCCTTTCCGCTGCGGTAGCCCTTCGACAGCTAATAATCCTTGTTACCGACCCGCGATAGGCAAAAAACACAACCAACAGATGACCGCGCATTGAGCGGCCGATCACGAGATACCGTTGCTCTCCTTCAGAGTGATCTGGATCAGGAAGCAGGTCCCCCATGCTTCCGCAGGTTGCTTTCCGCTTTGGCCTCGTCCCAGTCGAAGTTCCTCATCGTCCTTCTCTGAGAACCGCTTCATGGTGCGGTTGGAGCGTAGCGCTACAACTCGTTGTCCTCTACTTCTGTTCTTCCCCACCCTGTTGCGCGGCCTTCGC
>CAZPTI010000297.1:3547-5892 GCA_964588925.1 uncultured Anaerolineales bacterium
CGCTCGATCTCTTCGGGCGACCGCTTCGCGCCCACACCTGATGGGGCTTCGGGCGGGGCGTCCCCTGCCAGTGGGGCCACAGCCGGCGCCGGGGCCGCTTCCGGCCCTTCGACCGCCTTCGCTGCGCGGCGCGCAGCCGCTTCCGCCTTGAGCCGTTCGATCTCTTCCGGCGAGCGTTTTGCCGGGGCCGCAGGCGCTTCAGCCGCGGGAGTAGTTGCAGCGGGCGCAGCCGAAGCCGCGGCAGTTGTAGCCGGGGCCGCAGGCTTTGCGACCTTCTCGACCTTTTCCACCGGCCGCGCGGCCTTCTCGGCTTCCTTCGCCTTGCGCGCGGCTTCTTCCTCCGCGTAGTCCGTCGGGCGGATGCGCGCGTAGTAGCTGACCGGCACGCTCAACTCTTCGAGATCGAACACCAGATGCGGCATCCGCTTGTAGGCCGTAATCTCGAAGTCATGGTTCATCTTGATCGCGTCAAACGGGCAGAACTCCGCGCACAGGCCGCAGTTCATGCAGAT
Organism: uncultured Anaerolineales bacterium; assembly: GCA_964588925.1. Taxonomy (GTDB): domain Bacteria; phylum Chloroflexota; class Anaerolineae; order CG2-30-64-16; family CG2-30-64-16; genus JALOOB01. Next base: position 4,060 of record CAZPTI010000297.1, read on the forward strand.
CGTCGTGTCGATGTAGAACTCGGACGGCCGCGTGATTGGCTTGCCGTTCTCGTCCTTCGCGCGCACGATCCAGATGCACTGTGGCGGACACACCTTCGCGCAGATGCCGCACGCCGTGCAGCGGTCTTCTTTCGCGCCGGTCTCCGCGTTGGTCTCGTACAGCAGCATCGGGATGTAGCGGAACCGCTCGGGGAGCAGGCGCCGCTCCTCAGGATACTGGATCGTGAACAGCCCTTCCTGCTCCCCGACCGCAGTCTGGTCAATGACTTCCTTGCCGCCCGCGTAGCGGCTCGGAATCTGCTTGATATCGTCGAGATAAGTGCCCACGAACTGTTTGAGGGTGACCCCCAGCCCGCGAAACACACCGGATCCAAACATAACAGCCTCCGTTTACCGGTCTACTTCGCCCAGCACGATGTCCACCGCGCCCAATACCACGACCGCATCCGCGATCTTGTGGCCCAGGCTCATCTTCTCGAGGCTGGTCAGGTTGATGAAGGTCGGGGCGCGTACATGATAGCGGTACGGGTTGGCCTTGCCGTCAGAGACGACGAAGAAGCCAAGCTCGCCCTTCGGGCCTTCGATGCGCGAATACGATTCGCCGGCCGGGACTTTGATCTGGTACTGCTTCTTCCCTGGCGGCATGATCGGGCCTTCGGGCAGTTGCTCGATGGCCTGCTTGAGAATCCGCAGGCTCTGGTAAATCTCGTCCATGCGCACGCGGAACCGCGCCCACACATCGCCTTCGGGCCGCGAGCACACATCGAACTCGAACCGGTCATAGATCGAGTACGGCGCGACCTTGCGCAGGTCGTACGGCACGCCGGATGCGCGCAGCATTGGCCCAGCCATGCTGTAGGCGATGGCCTCCTGCGCAGTCAGCACGCCGACGCCCCTCGTGCGGGTCAGGAAAATTTCGTTGCCCGCCAGCAGGCTCTCGAAGTCCTGCATCACTCGCGGCAAACGATTCCACACCAGTTCGCGCGCGCGCTCGATCCAGCCCGCGGGCAAATCGGCCGCGACGCCGCCGAAGCGCATGTAGTTGCACATCATCCGGCTGCCCGCGACCGCCTCGAACAGGTCGAGGATGAGCTCACGTTCGCGCATCCCGTACAGCGCGGGCGTGAAGTACGCGCCGAGGTCGTTGAACAGGAAGCCGACCGCAATGAAGTGGCTGACGATTCGGGTGAACTCCGCCATGATGATGCGGAGATATTCCGCGCGCTCCGGCACCTGCACGCCCATCAGCTTTTCCACCGCCAGCACGTAACCCAGATTGTTCGACATGGACGCGATGTAGTCGAGCCGGTCGGTGAACGGGATGTTCATGATATAGGTGTTGCGCTCGCCGATCTTCTCGTGGCAGCGGTGCAGGTAGCCCATTTCCGGCTCCAGCCCGACCACGTTCTCGCCTTCGACCGCGATCACCATGCGGAACACGCCGTGCGTCGACGGGTGCTGCGGCCCCATATTGACCAGGATGCGCTCAGTGCGGATGTTCGCCCCGTTCTCATCCATCGCCTCGGCGAGGTTGTCGACGTTCATAATGCGTCGGTATTCGACCTCGGGCGACTTCCACAGGTCGGGGTCCCAGCCGATTGGGTAGCTGACGTTATCCTTCCACGGCACGCGGTCCTCGGCCCAGGTGTGGCCTCCGTCCGGGTGCCGGCTCTTAAACGGCTTGGTCTCCTCCTCGAAGTACGGCTCCTTGAAGTTCTTCCGCAACGGATAACCCTCGAAGCCCTCCCACAGGAGGATGCGGCGCAGGTTCGGGTGCCCCTCGAACCGGATGCCCATCATGTCGTAGACTTCGCGCTCCTGGAAATCCGCGCC
>CAZPTI010000298.1:0-5879 GCA_964588925.1 uncultured Anaerolineales bacterium
TCGCCCTCGCTGCCGCGGTCGTCGCCCGAAATCACTACGACCTTATCGCCTTTTCGGATGTTCATACTAAACCTCTACAGCACTTCGGGCGCCAGCGACACAATGCGCATGTAACCGCGATCGCGTAGCTCACGAGCCACGGGACCGAAGATGCGGGTGCCGCGAGGGGCGCGCATCTGGTCAATGATCACGGCCGCGTTGTCATCGAAACGAATCGTCGAACCATCGCGCCGCGTGTGCGGGTAGGTCGTCCGTACGACGACTGCGCGCACGACGTCGCCTTCCTTGACTGCGGCGTTAGGCGCAGCCTGCTTCACCGTGGCGATAATGACATCGCCGAGGTGCGCATACTTGCGGGTCGAGCCGCCCATCACGCGAATACACAGGATCTCCTTCGCGCCGCTGTTGTCAGCGACCTTGAGCCTGCTTTCCTGCTGAATCATCGCCTCGCTCCTTACGCCTCATCCGCCGACGCGGTGAGCGGCGCGCGGTCGATCTGCGCCGCGCGATTCAGAATCGCTTCGACCCGGTAGTGCTTATCCTTGCTATAAGGCTTCGACTCCGCGATGACGACCTGATCGCCGATCAGGCACTCGTTATTCTCGTCGTGCGCCTTGTAGTTCTTGTGCACCCGGACAACCTTGCCGTACAGCGGGTGGCGGCGGGTCCGCTCGACCTCGACGACCACGGTCTTCTGCATCTTGTTGCTGACGACCTTGCCAACCAGCCGCTTGCCCTTACGCTCGTAACCGCCCGCGGTCGGGGCGTTATTCTCATTGGTCATCGTCATTCTCCTCGGGCGGCGGCCAGTTCGCGCTCGCGCAACACGGTGCGCAGCCGGGCGATCTCGTGCTTGACCTCGCTCAACCGAGACGTGTTCTTCAGCTGCCCGGTCGAGTACTGGAAGCGCAGGTTAAAAAGCTCCTGGTGCGCTTCATCCAGGCGGCGGGCCACCTCGGCCTCGCTCAAATTGCGAAGTTCACTTGCGCGCGTCATGTTACGCTTGCTCCCCCAGTTCGCGGCGGACGAACTGCACCGGGATCGGCAGCTTGTGCGATGCCAGACGCATCGCCTCGCGCGCCTCTTCCTCAGGAACCCCGGCCACCTCAAACAACATCAGGCCGGGCTTGACCACGGCCGCCCAGTACTCCACCGCGCCCTTGCCGCCACCCATGCGGGTTTCGGCCGGCCGCTTGGTGACCGGATGGTCGGGGAAAACGCGAATCCACAGCTTGCCGCCGCGGCGCAGGTAGCGCACGATCGCGCGGCGGGCCGCTTCGATCTGGCGGCTGTTCAGCCATGCGGGGCCGAGGGCCTGGAGCCCGAACTCGCCGAAGCTGACTTCGTTGCCCCGAGTAGCCATACCGGCGCGGCGCCCGCGGTGCTGCTTGCGATATTTCACACGCTTAGGCATTAACATAGCAATGACTCCTACGCCTCAGCGCCGGGCAGGCGCTCACCCTTGTAGATCCAGACCTTGATGCCGATCCGGCCAAAGGTGGTTAGCGCTTCTTCCTTGGCATAGTCGATCTCGGCGCGGAGGGTGTGCCGCGGGACGCGGCCCTCGCGCACGGTCTCGACGCGCGCCATTTCCGAACCGGCCAGGCGACCGCCGCAGCGGATCATGCAGCCCTGCGCGCCGCTCTTCAGGGCGCGCAACACGGCCTGCTTCATGGCCCGCTTGTGCGAGATGCGCCGGGAGAGCTGATCCGCGATGCCGCGCGCCACGAGGAACGCGTCCATCTCGGGCTTCTCAATCTCGGCGATGTCCAGCTTGACGCGCTTGCCGGTGGCATTCTGCAGATCGCTCCGCAGTTGGTTCACCGTGGCGCCCTTGCGGCCAATGATCACGCCGGGCTTCGCCGAATGCACGGTCACGCGGATCTGGTTGGGCGGGAAGCGCTCAATGTCTACGCGCGAGATCTGCGCTTCGGGCAGGGCGTCCAGGACAACCTTGCGGATGCGGCGATCTTCGGCGACCAGGTTCGTATATTCCTTGCCCTCGGCAAACCAGCGAGAGCGATGTTGCTCAGTAGTTCCCAGGCGGAAGCCAATGGGATGAACTTTTCGACCCATGTTCTCTCCTTATTCGGCGCCGCTAGGCGGTGCGTTCTTCAAGAATCACCGTGATGTGCGACGACCGCCGAATGATCGGCTTGAACCGGCCGCGCGCACCGAACCGGCGCCAGCGGCGCAAAGGAGCGCCATCCGCCATGATCGTTGCGATGTACATATCCTCGCGCGCAAGCCCGAGGTTCTCTTCCGCGTTCGCCAGGGCGGACGCGATCGTCTTCGCCACCGGCTCAGCCGCGGACTGCTTCATGTAGCGCAGCATCGCGAGGGCCTTTTCGGCCTGCATTCCGCGCACCTGGTCGATGATCCACCGGGTCTTCTGAGGCGAAATACCCGTGTACTTGGTAATAGCCCGCACTTCCATCACATCACCTCGAGCTCTTCTTTTCGCTGCGAACGTGACCGCGGAAGAAGCGGGTGGGCGCGAACTCGCCCAGCTTGTGACCGACCATGTTTTCCGCAATGTAGATCGGGACATGGCGGCGCCCGTCGTGAATCGCGATCGTGTGACCGACCATCTGCGGGAAGACGGTGGAGGCGCGGGACCAGGTCTTAATGACCGTCTTCTTGCCGGTCCGGTTCATGGCCTCGACCTTCTTCAGCAGCTTATTCTGTACGAATGGGCCCTTCTTAAGAGATCGGCTCATCTGGTGACCCCCTACTTCTTGCCGCGACGGCGCACGATGAACTGCTCGGTGCGCTTATTCTTGCGGGTCTTGTAACCCAACGCGGGCTTGCCCCACGGGGTCTTGGGACCAGGCATACCCACCGACGAGCGGCCTTCACCACCACCGTGCGGGTGCGAATTCGGATCCTGCGCGGTGCCGCGCACGGTCGGCCGGATGCCGAGCCAGCGCTTGCGACCGGCCTTGCCCAGGTTCAGGTTCGCGTGATCGACGTTGCCGACCTGACCAATGGTTGCCAGGCAGACCATCAGCACGCGGCGCACTTCACCGCTGGGCAGGCGGAGCTGGGCGTAATCGCCTTCCTTCGCCAGCAACTGCGCGCCCACGCCGGCGGAGCGGGCCATCTGGCCGCCCTTGCCGGGCTGAAGCTCGACGTTGTGCACGACGGTGCCCAGCGGGATGTTGCGCAGGGGCAGCGCGTTGCCGACGCGCACCTCGGCCTCGGGGCCAGACATCACCTTCGCGCCGACCTTAAGGCCGACCGGGGCGATGATGTAGCGCTTCTCGCCGTCCGCGTACGTGAGCAGGGCAATGCGGGCCGAGCGGTTCGGATCGTATTCGATCGACGAAACCTTGGCCGGGATGCCGTGCTTGTCGCGGCGGAAATCAATCAGGCGGTACATGCGCTTGTGGCCGCCGCCCTGATGCCGCACCGTCACGCGACCCTGGTTGTTGCGTCCCGCCTTCTCGCGAAGCGGCCGCAGCAGCGACCGTTCGGGCGTCGATCGGGTAATCTCCTCAAACGTCGAGACGGACATGCCTCGACGACCCGCCGACGTAGGCTTGTAGACCTTGATAGCCATCTAGTCTCCCTACCGGCAAACTGACCGGCGCTCGCTTCGTGACAAGCTTCCTTCGACTTCGCTCAGGATGCTTGCCAGGCGCCGGGGCAGGCGATACTCTTGCCGTCCTAGCCGCCTGCCTCTAGCTCGCGACCCGACGGGTTTTCAGAAACCCGTCGGGTCTGAGCCAACTACACACCCTCGAAGAACTGGATTGAGCTCCCGGGGGCCAGCGTGACCACGGCCTTCTTGAGGCCGGCCTTCTTGATCACCGTCGCGCGGCCGACGCGGCCGTACTTCGGCTTGATATTGACGATGTTGACCTCGAGCACGGTCACGTTGAACGCAGTCTCGACCGCGTCCTTGACCTGCATCTTGTTGGCGCGCTTGTCAACCTCGAACGTGTACTGATTTTCGGCGCCAGCCTGCGCGTTGCTCTTTTCGGTCACCACCGGGCGCTTCAGAACGTCATAGACGTGCATTTTCTACCTCTCCTCAGCCCAGGATGCCTTCGAGCACGGTCAGCGCATCCTGCGGGATGACGACATAGTCGGCGTCCAGCAGATCGCGCATGTTCAGGTAACCGGCGCGCAGCAGCTTGACATCGGCGATGTTGCTGGCGACGCGCTCGACGTTCTCGTTGCGGTCGGCCAGCAGGATCAGCGCGCGGCCCGCAGGCGCAACACGCTTCAGGCTGGCGGCCATCTCGCGGGTCTTGGCGGTCTCGGTCGCGGTCAGGCTGTCAAGCACGACCACGCGCTCTTCCATCGCCTTGACGGTCAGCGCGGAGCGGAGCGCCGCATGGCGCATCTGCCGCGGCATCTTCTGCTCGTAGGAGCGCGGGGTGGGGCCAAAGATGATGCCGCCACCGCGCCACTGCGCCGCGCGGGTCGAACCCTGGCGCGCGCGGCCGGTGCCCTTCTGCTTCCACGGCTTGCGGCCGCCACCGGCGACCTCGCTGCGGCCCTTGACCTTGGCGGTGCCCAGCCGGGCATTCGCAAGCTGGCGCGTGAGCGCCTGGTGCATCAACGGTTCGTTGATCTCGGCGGCGAAAAGGGTGTCGGCGAGCTCGATCTCCCCGACCTTCTGGCCGGCCAAGTTAATAACTGGAGCCAACATAGCCTTACCCCTGCTTCCGCGCTTCAGTGATGACCAACAGGCCACCCTTGGCGCCCGGCACAGCGCCGCGCACTGCCAGCAAATTACGGGCCGGATCGACGATCTCCACCCGGAGGTTGGAGACAGTTACGGGCGCGTTGCCCATGTGGCCCGCCATGCGCTTGCCCTTGTAAACGCGACCCGGCGTGGTGCCCGAGCTGTTCGAGCCGGGCGCGCGCAACCGATCCGACTGACCGTGCGTGCGCTGGCCGCCCCGGAAACCATGCCGCTTCACGCCACCCTGAAAACCGCGGCCCTTCGAGACGCCCTTGACGTCGACACGCTCGCCCGCCTCGAAAACGTCGGCCATCAGTTTCTGTCCGACGTTGAAATCGGACGTGTTCCGCATGCGGATCTCGCGCAAAATGCGCAACGTCGGCAAATTGGCGTTGCGATGGCGCAGATGACCCACCTGCCCCTTGGTCAGACGCCGCGGCTTGGTTTCCTGGTAGCCCAACTGCACCGCGGTGTAACCGTCCTTTTCGACGGTCTTGATCAATGTGACCCAACAAGGTCCAGCTTCGATAACGGTCACCGGAACGACCGTGCCACGAGGGGTCAGCACCTGAGTCATGCCGACCTTCCGGCCCAGAATACCCTTCACATGTCCTCCTTGGGACTGCCGACGCCTCCGGGGGTGGAGGCCGCATCATCCCCGTGCCGCAGCGATTGCAGATTGAAGATTACAGATTGAAGACTCGTGTAATCTTCAATGTTCAATCTTCAATTTTCAATCGTCCTACAGCTTGATTTCGATATCCACACCCGCCGGCAGATCGAGCTTCGTCAGATTCTCAATCGTCTTGGGGCCGGGATCCATCACGTCGATCAGACGCTTGTGCGTGCGCACCTCGAACTGCTCGCGGCTGTCCTTGTCAATGAAGGGCGAGCGGTTCACAGTGAACTTCTCGATCCGGGTCGGAAGCGGGATGGGGCCGACAACGGCCGCGCCGGTGCGCTCCGCGGCATCGACGATCTTGCGGACGGAGTCGTCTAATACGCGATGATCGAACGCCTTGAGCCGGATCCGAATGCGATTCTTAGCCATTATGCCTCCAGGCACATAACGAGACCTGACAGGTGCGCCACTTCGTGGCGGTCGAAACCTGCCAGGTCTGTTTTTCTTTATTCGATGATCTTGGTGATGACGCCTGCGCCCACGGTGCGCCCGCCCTCGCGG
>CAZPTI010000299.1:0-5875 GCA_964588925.1 uncultured Anaerolineales bacterium
AACTGCCCCGGCCTGATCACCCCGAACGAGGCGAAGGTCGGCATTATGCCCGGTTACATCCACTCGCGCGGCAATGTCGGCCTGGTCAGCCGCTCCGGCACGCTTACCTACGAGGTGGTCTACGCGCTCACGCAGCGCGGCATCGGCCAGTCGACCGCCGTCGGCATCGGCGGCGATCCGATCAACGGCACGAGCTTTGTCGACGTGCTGCGCCTCTTCGAGGATGACCCGGAGACGCAGCAGGTGGTGATGATCGGCGAAATCGGCGGCACGGACGAGGAGAAGGCCGCCGACTTCATCCGCGACGAGATGACCAAGACGGTCACAGCCTTCATCGCGGGCCAGACCGCGCCGCCCGGCAAGCGCATGGGCCACGCGGGCGCAATTATCAGCGGCGGGAAGGGCACCGCGGCCGACAAGATTCATGCGCTTGAGTCCGCCGGCGTCCGCGTCGCCAAGCATCCGGGCGAAATCGCCGAGCTTGTTGCGGAACGGATGTAGTCAGGCCGCTGCGAATTCGGCGAATTCGACCAACTCGCCGAATTCGCAGCAATAAAGGTCTTTCATGCTCGACCAAATCATCAGCTTCATCCGCGACGAACGCCGCCCGGCCTGGCTGGTCGGCGGCTACGTGCGCGACCTGCTGCTCGGCCGCCCCACGCGCGACCTCGATGTGATCGTCCCCGAGGGCGGCATCCGCCTCGCGCGGCGTCTCTCCGACCGCTTCGACGGCGCATCCTTCGTCCTCGACGCGGACCGCGACGTCGGCCGCGCGATCATCCCGCTGCCGGACGGCGAGTCGATCGAGGTGGACGTCGCGCGCCTCCGCGTGCCTGACCTGCTCGACGACCTCGCGCTGCGCGACTTCACGGTCAATGCGATGGCGCTCGACCTGTCGAACGGCGACGGCGCGATCTTTGACCCCTTCGACGGCCGCGCAGACCTGGAGCGCAAGCTGCTGCGCGCAGTCACCGAAGGCGCGTTCTTCGACGATCCGCTCCGCATGTTGCGCGGCGTCCGCATGGTGGCCGAGCTCGGTTTCCGCTTCGACGCCGCCACGCACACGCTCATCCAGCGCGACTCGCGCCTCCTGCCGACCGTCTCCGCCGAGCGCGTCCGCGACGAGTTGATGCGCATCCTCATCGCGCCCGACGCATGGCGGCATCTGCGCCTGCTGCGCGACACCGCGCTCCTGCCCTACGTCCTGCCCGAATCCGCCGCGCAGATCGGCGTGGAGCAGTCGCACCCGCACTATCAGGACGTGTTCGATCACAGCCGCAGCGTCCTCGCGCACTTGCAGGGGCTGTATGCGCTGCTCTACCCCGAAGGCAGCCATCGCATCCCGGAGATGGCGCCGAAGGACGAGACGGTCATCGCGCCGCCTTCCATGTGGGAAGACGCACGCGCCGTGCTGGAGCCGTTCGCCGAAGACCTCCGCCGCCAGTTGTGTCTCCCGCTGGCGGCCGGCCGCGCCCGCCGCGACCTGCTCTGCTGGGCCGCGGTCGCGCACGATTGGGGCAAACCGGCCCGGCGCACGGTGGAAGCGGACACGGGCAAAATCCGCTTCTTCGATCACGACCGCTGGGGCGCGCTGGTAGCCGAGGCGCGGCTGGCCGCGCTCACGTTGTCCGCAGACGAAGTTTCCTACGTGGCGCGGCTCACCGACCTCCACATGCGCCCCGGCGAGCTAACCCACCAGTACCCGTTCAGCCGCCGCGCGCAGTACCGTTTCTTCCGCGCGGCCGACAACACCGGCCCGGATGTCGTCCTCCTGTCCCTGGCCGACTACATGGCGACGCTGGCGAAGATCATCACGGAGCAGCCGGACGCGGTCGAGGCGGAGCGGTGGGGGCTGCGGCTCAAGACCGCGCGCGACCTGTTCGACGCCTATTTCAACCATCGCGCCGAGCAAGTCTCGCCGCCGCCGTTGCTCAACGGCCGGCAGGTCATGGCCGCGCTCGACATCGCGCCCGGCCCCCTTGTGGGCGAGTTGCTCGAAGGGTTGCGCGAAGCGCAGGCCGCGGGCGAGGTGCTGACCGAAGAGCAGGCGTGGGCGTGGGTGCGCGAACAGGCGCTAGCAAAGTTAGCGTAATGGCGAGGCTCGCATGACGGCTGCGGTTGAAATGGCGGTTGCGAAGGTCGCCAAGTACGCGGTGCGCGAAAGCGGCGACTCGGTCGAGGTCGTCGAGCGCCCCCACGGCGGGTTGTCCGTGGTGATGGTTGACGGCCAGCGCAGTGGCGCGTCGGCGAAGGCCATCAGCAACGTGGCCGTGCGCAAAGCGATCAGCTTGCTCGCCGAGGGGGTGCGTGACGGCGCGGTCGCTCGCGCCACGCACGACTACCTCCGCCTCCAGCGCGGCGGCCAGGTGAGCGCGGAACTTACCATCATCTCTGTCGACCTCGAAACGCGCACAGTCGTCATCTCGCGCAACAGCCAGTGCCCGGTGTTGGTCTGGGAGGCGCAGGAGGGTGGGGAAGGGGCGTGGACCCGGCTCGACGCGCCGGCGCAGGTCGTGGGCGTCGGCGACCGCATCCGCCCCGTCATCGAAGAGCGCTCCCTCATTGCGAATCAAATCTTCGTCGCGTTCACCGACGGCGTGCTTCACGCCGGACGCCGTCGCGGTCAGTCGCTTGACCCGCTTACGGTCCTCCAGTCCCCCTGCGAGGAGGGCCGCGCCTCCGCCCGCGCGCTCGCCGACTGCCTGCTCGCCGCCGCGCTCGCAGCCGACGAGAACCGCCCCGCCGATGACACAACGGTCGTGGTCATCCGGGTCTTCACCCCCGAAGCAGCCGACCCGCTGGACATCCGGCGCATGTCCGTCTGCTTCCCGCTGCCGGCGTTCTAACCCGAGCGTGATTACTGCTTTTTGGTTGCCCGCATCGGTTCCTTTGCGCGGGCGTTTCGTCCTTTCGCTTTTCGTCTTTCGCTTGCTTTCCCCCGCTTTCGCCTTTCCCCTTCCAGACGGCGCCCCCTGCGAGCAACCCCCATGACCGCGCCCGACCGTCCCCTCATCGCCGTCGTCGGCGTCTGCGCGTCCGGCAAGTCCACGCTCGCAGCCGGCCTCCGCGCGCGCGGCTGGAACGCGCGCCAGGTCCTCCAGGAGCACTCGTACGTGCCCTACATGTGGCAGCGCATCACCAATCCCGACATCCTCATCTACCTCGACTGTACGCTCGACACCACGCGCCTCCGCCGCAAGAACCCTGACTTCCCCGACTGGATGCACGCCAACGAGCGCCATCGCCTCCGCCACGCGCGCGCGCATTGCGACCTCTACATCGCCACCGATGACCTCACGCCCGAAGAAATTCTGGCGCGCGCCCTTGAATTTGTGAGCCGCTCGCAAGGGGCGAGCGCGCATTCTTTTTGACACGGTCAACGCGCGGCGTTATAATCACTCTGTTGCGCCCCGCAAGGACCTTGCGGGGCTAATTACGCCCCACGCAATCATTCCGTTGGGCTACAGACCTTATTCGGGGGAGAAGAGAATGCGCAGTCGCAACACACTAGTGTTGATGCTGATCCTCCTGCTGGCAGCGCTGGTGCTTTTCATCGTGCTGCCAATTGACCATCCGCGGTTCGCAAAACAGGCGCTGTTCTGGCAGCCTGAAGAATCGCGTGACCTGAAGATCAAGCAGGGCCTGGATCTGCAGGGCGGCACCCAGGTGCTGCTGGAGGCGCGACCGCCGGTCGGCCAGACTATTACCGCCGAGGATCTGCAGGCGGCCAAGGCCATCGTCGAACGCCGCGTGAACGCGCTCGGCGTCACCGAACCGCTTGTTCAGTTGCAGGGCGAAAACCGCATCATCGTCGAGTTGCCGGGCATCAACAATCCCGAGCAGGCCGTGCAGACGCTGCGCAGCACCGGCCAGCTCGAGTTCGTCGAAATTCCCGCCGGCGTCGTGGTAAACCAGGGCGACTACATCCGCACGACCAACAACCCCACCGAGCCTGACGCGGCCAAACTCGGCGACACGCCGAACCCGCATCCCGACCAGGTCTTCACCACGGTTATGACCGGTCGCGATCTGCAGACGGCGGGCACCCAGTTGGACAACCTCGGCCAGCCCGTGATCACCTTCAGCCTGAAGCCGGACGGCGCGCAGACGTTCGCCCAGTACACCGCCTCGCATATCGGCGGCGTCCTCGCAATCGTCCTGGACAACCAGGTGTTGTCCGCGCCCACCATCAACAGCGCGATCCCCGAGGGCAGCGGCGAGATCACCGGCCGCTTCACGCTGGAAGAGGCGCAGAACCTCGCCGTGCAGATGCGCTACGGCGCGCTGCCCGTGCCGCTCGAGGTCGTCAACCGCAACACCATTGGCGCAACCCTCGGCGCTGATTCGGTGCAGAAGAGCATCATGGCCGGCGCCATCGGCCTCGTGACCGTCCTGATTTTCATGACGATCTACTACCGGCTGCCCGGCTTCCTGGCCGCGTTGGCGTTGATCCTGTACGCGGGCATCAACCTGGCGCTCTATAAGCTCATCCCGGTCACGCTGACGCTGCCCGGCATCGCCGGTTTCCTGCTCTCGACAGGTATGGCCGTCGACGCCAACATCCTCATCTTCGAGCGCATGAAGGAAGAGCTCCGCTGGGGCCGCACGGTCCGCCAGTCCGTCGAAGCAGGTTTTGACCGCGCGTGGACGTCCATCCTGGACTCCAACCTTTCCACGTTGATCATCTGCCTGATCCTGATCCTGTTCGGTCGCACGTTCGGCGCGCAGGCCGTGCTCGGCTTTGCGCTGAACCTCGGCATCGGTGTCTTGGTCAGCATGTTCACCGCCGTCGTCGTCACCCGCACGCTCATGCGCGCGGTCTTCGATAAGTCGTCTGCCGAAGCGTACCGCGAGCGGCAGTGGCTTCTGGGCGCCTGAGGAGGATGTGATGTTTCGCATTGTCGAAAAGCGGCGCTGGTACTTCCTGATCTCGGGTCTGATCATCCTCATCGGCCTGGTCGCCATGATCTATTCGACCGCCACAATGGGCGCGCCGTTTCGGCTCGCCATCGACTTCACCGGCGGTTCCATCTGGCAGTTGCAGTTCGATCAGCAGATTCCCACTGAGGACCTGCGCTCGGTCTTCGTTGCCAACGGCATCCAGGACCCCGCGGTGACAACACTTGGCGACGGCCGCGCGCTGCAAGTGCGCCTTCCGCCCATCGACGAAGTTCAGAAGACGCAGTTGTTTGACGCGGTGAAGGCGCAGTACCCCGCAGTCACCGAGTTGCAGTTCAGCTCCGTCGGCCCCGCCATCGGCCGCGAGGTGACGAACGCCGCGCTGCTGGCGATTCTTGCCGCCGCAGTGGTCATTCTCGCATTCATGGTGTTCGCATTCCGCAAGGTCGCGCATCCCATTCGCTACGGCGCGGTCGCGATCATCGCCATGTTCCATGACCTGCTGCTCGTGCTCGGCTTGTTCAGCATCGTCAGCCTCATCCTGGGCTGGCAGGCAGACGCGCTCTTCCTGACCGCGCTGCTGACCGTAATGAGCTTCTCCATGCAGGACAAGATCGTCGTCTTCGACCGCATCCGAGAGAATGCGCCGAAGTACCGCGGCGAGTCGTTCACCGACATCGCTAACCGTTCGATCATGGAGACCATCCATCGGTCGCTGGCGACGCAGCTCAACGCGATCTTCATCATGGTCAGCATTCTCCTGTTCGGCGGCGCGACCATCAAGCAGTTCATCGCCGTCATGCTCGTCGGCCTGCTCTCCGGCACTTACTCGTCCATCTTCATCGCCGTGCCCCTGCTGGTCGGCTGGACGGAGAAGGACTGGCTGGGCCGCAAGGCCGCTCGCAGCAGCAACGGCTCGGCGCAGGTTCAGCCGCTCGCATAACGTATCAAAGGGGCGGACATCCGTCCGCCCCTT
>CAZPTI010000300.1:0-5868 GCA_964588925.1 uncultured Anaerolineales bacterium
CCTGTCGCTGTGCTGCGATGCGCTGCCAGGTCAGGTACTGCAATTCGGGCGACATGGGCAGGTGCGCCTGATAAGCAGCTTCAGCTTCCTTATATGCGCCGAGCATCGATTGCGCCTCGCCGAGCAGGAACTGGGCCGGCGCGCGGTGCGGATCCTTCGCAGGCGCGTTGGCGAGCAGTTGCTTGAGCGTGGCGAAGGCTTCGGCGGGCGCGTCGTCACGCAGATAACACTGCGCCATGCGGTAGTTGGCCTCCGCGGCCACCGGCCCGGCTGACCCGCTCTCGACGATGGCCGCAAAGATGCGGCGCGCCTGGTCGCAGTTGCCGATCAGCTGTTGGTAGCGGCCATCGGGCAGTTTCGCCGCGGCTTCCTTGCTCGGTTCCCTGACGGGGGCAGCGGTCGGGGGCGCAGCAGTCTTCGTGGGCGCGGTGATGGTCGCAGGCTTTGGCGTGGCGGTCGCGCGCGGCTGAACCGTTAACGTGGGCCGCGGCGGGGTAGCTGTTTGCGCCTGGACGGGTTGCGCGGTCAACGGCGATACGGTGAGCACAACCGACAGGAGCAATATCAGATTGAACAGGGTTCGTTTGGGATTCAAAACCGGCCTCCGGATGCGGCTTGCGAACGAAAACAGGCCGCAAGCAACGCGTCTAAGAGAAGCCTCGCGGAAAGCGTGGAGACTCTACAAGTATAACGTATGAGGGGAAGGGGAGGTTCCGCGCTACAAGTCGCGGGTGGTGAATAGTCGAATCGCCAGGAGCAACATCACGAAGACGTACGCGATGGCATATACGACCATCAGCGGGCTCGGCGCGCTCGACGCGCCAAACGGGGTGGCCTCCAAACCGAAGGCGCTGAGCGCAGGAGGCTGCAGGAGATAGGCTGCGCGCCGCCACATCGCCTCACTCGGCATCAGCAGGCTCACGACGATGCCGATGTTAATGGCCGCCTCGTTGCGTAGCAGCGCGCCGATCTGCTCGATCCAGCCCGCGATGAACGCAAGCCCATACAGCATAAACACCACGACGCCGTTGGCAAGGCTGCCCAGCCGCGTGCCCCCAAGGATGGAGAGCGTCAGGACGATCAATCCTTCCACGACGATAAGCAGAATGGCGGGAACCGGATTGCGGGGAACGTAGTCGCCAATGATCCAGATAATGCCCATCAGCGCGGCGCACATCAGGACAATGAACGCGGTCAACATGACCGCCAGGCCGAGCCACTTGCCCGTCACGACTTCCCACCTCCGCAGCGGCTTCGTAACAAGCGTCTGTATTGTGCCAGACGTGATCTCGCCCGCAAGCGTGTCGACTGAGATAAGCAGCGCAAGCGCCACGCCGAGAAACGCAATGCCATACATCCCGGCCAGCAGGAAGAAGTTGACCGGTTCCAGGAAGCTCACTGCGCTCCCCAGCCCCGAGCGGGTTACGTCGCGCCACATGAAGTAGAAGCCGGTCGAAAAGACCAGCAGAAACGCCAGCCCGAGCAAGACGACAGCCCAGACAACCTTGCGCCAGCGCGCCTCAAGGAACGTGATGCGGGCGATCTGCAAAACGTTCATACCCGCTCCTCCGTCATCACGCGCATAAAGAGTTCTTCCAGCGTTGGCCGCTGTGGAGTCAGCGCATATAACTGCGCGCCGCGCCTGACGACATACGCGGCAATCTGCGGCAACGCATCCTCGTCGCCCGTTACCTGCAACGTGACCTTACGCGTCCCCGCCGGCGTCTCCCCGTCCGCAGTAACCATCCCCCACCGCGCAAGCCCCGCCAGCGTCTCGCCGTCCAGCCCTCGCGCCTCGACTTCCACCTCGTTGGCGCCCTGCGTCAGCTCCGCCAGCGTTCCGACACGCACGAGCCGCCCGCCTTTCACAATGGCGACCCGGTCGCACGTGACCTCGACCTCGCTCAGGTAGTGCGAGTTGAGAAAGACCGTCACCCCCTCGCCGCGCAACTCGCGGATGATCTCGCGCACCTCATAGCGGCCCACCGGATCAAGCCCGGACGTCGGCTCGTCGAGGAACACCAGCGCTGGCCGGTTGAGCAACGCCTGCGCCAGCCCGACGCGCTGCTGCATGCCCTTCGAGTACTCGCCCAGCTTCGACCGTCCCCGCCCGCCCAGCCCGACGCGGTCAAGCAACTGCGGGATACGCGTTCGCCGCTCATCCGCCGTCATACCGTACAGTCGGGCGTGCATGTCGAGGAAGTCCCGCGCGGTGAGCCAGGGTGGGAAGCGGAAGTGTTCGGGGAGGAAGCCGATGCGCCGCATGGCGTCCGGTGTTCCGGGCGGTCGACCAAGCACGGAGGCCAGGCCGCCGGTCGGCTTCACCAGCCCGAGCAGCATCTTGACCGTCGTCGTCTTGCCCGCGCCGTTCGGCCCCAGAAAGCCAAAGACCTCGCCCTCCGCGACGGAAAGGTCGAGGTCGCGAACCGCCGTACTCTTTGCGCAATCGCGCGGTTTCGATCAGCATCGCGCCTCGAATGAATAACGGCGCGGTGAGCGGCGGCTGCCGCTCACCGCGCCGACGCGCACCTACCGCAGCGAATCGGCCGCGTCGATGAGCAATTTCTCGTCAAGGTTGCGCGCGGTGGCGAAGTACAGGATGCCGTCCTTCTCCCACAACAGCGCGCTATCCCCCCGATCGCCTCCGCGTTCCTCAAGCAGTAAGCCGGTTACGCCATCCACGGTCACTTCGCGAGCCTCCGCGGCGTTCGTCGGCAGGGGGACCACCAGCGTGCTCGTCCAGTCGATGCTTCTTGCCATCCGCTGCGCGTCCTCCTGCGGCATCCCGAGGAACATGAAGCCCGTCTCGGCCAGCGCGACCGGATCGATGCCCTCCGGCACGTTCACCTGCGGGCTGGGCACTTGCGAGAACTCCAGCCTGCCTGAGCCTAGCCGGTACTTCAGCGAAACGCCGGTCGCCACGTCGATGTCCGCCGCCAGCTTCTCCGTCTGCGGCAGCCCGGCCGACGATGCGCCCGCGGCCTGCATGAACGCTTCGATCGTCGCCCGGTCCATTTCGACGCGCAGCGCCGGCCCACGCTGCGCGGTGAAACTCTCCAGCACGGCCGCCTCCGGCAGCCGCGACGGCATCCGCACCGCAAAGCCGGCCAGCGCCGACGCCTGCGCCGCGTCGCTTACCGGCTGCTCGGGTCCCTCTTCGCGCAGCACTTGCGGATCTCCGAACGTTCCTGCGGCCTGCTGCGCCAGTTGTTCCAACCGCTGCATCTGCGCCGCATCCAGCGGAATGACCGCAAACTTGCTGATGCGGAACAGGCCGAGGAAGTCGGCCGCGGCGTTGCGAACAGGCGCAATTGTAAACAACAGGGCAACGACCAGCAGCGCGCTCAGCGCAATCATCGCGGGTCGCCACCGCGGGCTAAAGGCATTTCGTTTCATCTCATCAAGTCTCCTCAACAGGTTCGCAGCGGAGAAAGGCGCAGGCTGCCTCGTTTCCCGTTGGCTCGCATGGAAACTTGCCAGCGCAAAATGCGCGTCGGGCGCAGCGCTGTCAAGCGCCGCGAGCGAGGCGCGCGCCACCTGCGCGCGGCTGTCCAGCAACTCGACTTCCTCCGCGCAACGGGCGCACCGGTCTAAATGCGCCGCAACAGCCTGCCGCTCGTCCGGCGAAAGCTCGCCGTCAAGATACGCGCGCAGCCGTCCGATGTCGTGTGCGTTCATCATTCCCCACCTGCCCGGTTCACTGTCCGGAAGGCTTGCTCGAAAGCCGCCTCTGCGCGGGCCAGCAACGTCCCAACGGAGCCAGGCGCAACACCCAGGGCTTCGGCCACTTCCTTGTACGACAATCCGGTATGGCGCAACAGAAGCAACTGCGCCTGTCGCTCGGGCAGCCGCAGCAGCGCATCGCGCACGGCCGCGCGGCGTTCGGCCTGCTCCGCTAAGTCCGCCGGGTCCACCTCGCCTCTGCGAAATTCCTCAGCTAATACGGCATCTTCACGACGCTGCCGCCGGCTCCTGGCGCGCGCACTGTTGTACGCAAGGTTGGTGACGACGCGATAGAGCCAGCCTTTCAGCGCGCCCTCCTCCGCGTTCCAGAGCCGGGGGGACGCGTGCAGGCGGGCGAACGTCTCCTGCGCCAGGTCCTCGGCCTCTTCCCGCGTTCCGGCAAGGCGGTAGGCCAGCCGGAATACGGCCTGGTAGTGAACGAGAAACAGGGCGTCGAAGTCGCTCGACACAATTTGCTCTTTTAGGATGTGTTGCGATCGCGATGCAGCGATAGTCACCATCCGGCAGTGTCCTTGCAAGGGCATTTCTACCCTGTTAAACACCGCCGGACGGCGAAATGTGACAATGGGGGGTGGCTGGCTTCGCGGGGCCGAATCAGCCCTGCCAGCCCTCGAAGGGTTGGCTGTCGAGACTGCCATCCGGGGTCTGCGCGAGCTGGCGCACCCGCAACTCGGCGCGGTCGAGCAGGGTGTTGCACTGTTCGGCCAGTGTCGTGCTGCGCTCAAACAGCGCCAGCGCCTCGCCCAGCGGCAACTCCCCGCCTTCCAGCCTGCGGACGGTTTCCTCTAACTCAGCAAAAAGCTCTTCAAAGGTGCGTTCTTCGACGGTCATGTCGTTATCCTTGAACGGTGGCGTCAAAAGTCCCATCCGCGACGCGAACGGTGATCGGGTTGCCCGCGGCCACCTGGCCGGTCGACGAGACGATGCTATCCTCGCGCAAGACGATCGCATAGCCGCGGTCGAGGACGCGCTGCGGGTTGAGCGCGGCCAACTGCAACTGAAGGCCGTTCACCTGCGCGCGCGCGTTGCCGAGCGAATGCGACATGGCGAGCGCGGCGCGGCGCTGAAGATCGTCGAGGCGCTGGCGGTCTCCTGCGATGCGGCGCACCGGCGAGGCGCGCTGGCTGCGCGCAACAAGCGCGGCCACGGCGTCACGCGCCGCGTCGATGCGGTTGACCACCAGCGCAGCGGCTTCCTCACGCAGCGCATTTACAACCGGGCGCACGTCTCGCAGATCGGGCGCGCAACACGTCGCCGCGCCGGTTGGCGTGGTCGCGCGTCGGTCCGCAACGAAATCGGCAATCGTGAAGTCGGTCTCGTGGCCGACGCCGGTCACGACGGGGACCGAAGACGCCGCGATAGCGCGCGCGACGCGCTCGTCATTGAACGCCCACAACTCTTCGATAGAGCCGCCGCCCCGCGCGACGATAATCACATCCAGCGGCTCGCGCTCCGCGGACCACCGGTTGAGCAGGCTGATGGCCGCGCAAATGGCCGGCGGCGCATCGAGGCCCTGCACGCTGCATGGCGCAAGGGTTACGGAGACAAGCGGATAGCGCGCAGCGAGCGTGCGCAGGATGTCGCGGAGCGCAGCCGCGTTCGCAGAGGTTGCCACACCAATGCGCCTGGGGCGCTCTGGGATCGGTCGCTTCCGCGCCTCGTCGAACAACCCCTCGGCTGCGAGCTGTCCACGCAGTCGCTCAAATTCCTGCCACAGCCGGCCCGCGCCCGCGGCCTGCAAGTGGTCGATGTAGAACTGATAAATGCCGTCGCGCTCGTACACCGAGACGTTGCCGTGCGCAACAACCTGGTCGCCGTCACGCGGCAGGGTAAAGCGCGCGGCCGCGGTCCGCCAGATGACCGACTTCAAGCAGGCGCTGCCATCCTTGATCGTGAAGTAGCAATGACCCGACGCGGCCTGCTTGAAGTTGGAGACCTCGCCGGTGATCCAGACATCGGGCAGCAGCGAGTCTTCGGCAAAGATCGACTTGATGTACGCAGTGACCTGCGAGACGGTCAGGGTTTGGGGCATGGAGTCGCTCCAGACCCGTCGGGTTCTCTGAACCCGACGGGTCTTAAGTTTGGCTCTTTTGGGCGCAGCAAACTAACGGGTGCCGCGGCTGT
>CAZPTI010000301.1:0-5857 GCA_964588925.1 uncultured Anaerolineales bacterium
GTCCCCGCCAAAATCGACGCGTTCGCGCGAAAATCGTTGCGCGAAATCGCGCAAACTCCCCGTATCGCCTGCCCCGCGCCTCCGTGCGGGAAACTCGTCCGGCCGAGTCCGCGCGCGTTCAACCCGAATCACCGCGGCCACGCGTGCGCAGCAAAACTGAATTTCGCGCGAAACGGCCTGGTTCGGCGCGGCAAAGAATGACCCCCGGCCAAAGCCGAGGGCCATCCGTCGCGCAATCCCGGGCGCGAGCGATCAGATTAGTAGTTCGTGTAGAGGAGCCGGTTGGGCGAGTTTGTGCCGGGGCTCTTCACAACACCCGTCGTCGAGTTGTTCACCAGCGCGTTGCGCACGGTCGACGGCGAAGCGCCAGGGTTGCCCTGGAGGTACAATGCGGCCACACCCGCCACGTGCGGCGTCGCCATTGAGGTCCCGCTGATCGTGTTCGTCGCGGTGTTGCTGGTGTACCACGCGGATGTGATCGACGACCCCGGCGCGAAGATGTCGAGGCAGGAGCCGTAGTTCGAGTAGGAGGCGCGCGTGTCGGAGGACGTCGTGGCGCCGACGGTGATCGCCGCGCTCACGCGGGCGGGCGAGTAGTAGCACGCGTTGGCGTTGCTGTTGCCCGCGGCGACCGCGTAGGAGACGCCGTCGCTGATCGACCGGTTGACCGCGCTGTCGAGCGAGCTGGACGCGCTGCCGCCAAGGCTCATGTTCGCGACCGCCGGGTTCGTGCCGGTGTGATTGCTCGTCACCCAGTCCACGCCAGCGATGACGCCGGAGGTCGAGCCGGAGCCGCTGCAATTGAGCACCCGCACTCCGACCAGCCGGACGCCCTTCGCGACGCCGTACGTCGAGCCGCCGACCGTGCCCGCAACATGCGTCCCGTGGCCGTTGCAGTCGTCTGCCGAGCCGCCGTCCACCGCGTCATAGCCGGAGACCGCGCGGCCACCGAACTCGTTGTGGCTGAACCGGATGCCCGTGTCGATGATGTAGGCGGTCACGCCGGAGCCGGTGTTGTTGTACGTGTAGCTGTTGCTAAGGGGGAGGTTGCGCTGGTCGATACGGTCGATGCCCCAGGTGGCAGGGGACTGCGTCGCGTCGATCTGCACCGTCTGGTCGACCTCGATGTAGTCCACCGCGGGGTGCAGGCGCAGGGCTTCGACCGCGCGGTCGGGGAGGACGGCCGCAAAGCCGTTCAGCGCGGCCTCGTAGCGGTGCAGCAGCCGGGTTTCGCCTGCGCCCGCCTGCTCGGCCGCGGCGATCAGTTCGTCGAGCCGGGTGGTCGCGTCCGGCTTGAGGACGACGATGTACTGGCCGCGGATGGCACTGGGCGAGTCGGCGGCGAACAGGGGTGCGCGTGGGCCGTCAGGAGCCGCGGAAACGGGCAGCGCGGCGAGCAGCAGGAGCGCAAGGACAGACAGGAGCGTCAAGAACCGGACCCTGGAACGCATGGTGCCTCCTTGAGGAAGGTGTGGGGGGCGCAATTGCGCCGTTTGTCGCAAATGCGCCGGCATCGGAGCGCGTCGCTGCGCAACTTGTCTGACCGCCCGGGACGAGCGCATTATAGCGACGGTTTCCTGCGCATCCAAACGGGCGAGCGAGTCAGGGGTTACGGAACTTTTCTTTAAGGTAACAACCCGGCTTGAAGACGCGAACAGGCCCCTGGCTTGGGAACCAGGGGCCTGTCGCTCACCTAATCCAAGGTGACGGGGCGGACCAGGGGTTGAGGGATTAAGTTTTTGATCGGTCAGGGGAGCGCGATTGCCCGAGAACCGGGTTTGAAACCGCTTAGCGGCGATGATAACGAATCGTCAACCTTGCCCCGATACAACTGCCCGCCACGTCAAGGCATTTGACCCGCGAAGCTCACACAAGAATGTACGGCTTTCGATTCAGGTCATGAATTGTAAACACTGGAGCCATTATACACGTCTTTTCGCCCATGTCAAGACCTGAAATGCGCCAAATGTCGTAGGACGTAAAACCTTTAAGAAACGAATAGCGCGCGAACACTTCGCGTCCTTTGCCGCTCGGTGCTATAATGGTGTTGCTGTAGTGCTTGTCCTCATCTGGTTTTCACAGTCGAAGGAGAAGGTGATGGCGCTGACCGTAACCCCCGAACAACTGAACCGCATCGTGTATGCCTACCATTACGATCCTTTTGAAGTGCTGGGCGCGCACGTCCTGACCTATGGCGGTCGGGACATGGTCGCCGTGCGCGCGTTCCTGCCAATGGCCGAGAAAGCCTGGGTGGTCCGGGGGGAGGATGAGCTGACCCCGTTCGAGCGCGCGGAGAAGACCGACTTCTTCGAGGCGCAGTTTCCCGGCGAGCGGGAAATCTTCAAATACGAAATCCGCACGCTCGACAAGGACGGCGTCACGCGGCAGGTGAAGGACCCGTACAGCTTCCTCCCCGTGCTCGGCGACCTGGACCTGCAGTTATTTAATGAAGGGAACCACTATCGCACGTACGAGAAGCTCGGCGCGCAGATCATGACGCACGGCGGCGCGGCGGGCGTGTGTTTTACGGTGTGGGCGCCGAACGCCGCGCGCGTCAGCGTCATCGGCGACTTCAATGGCTGGGACGGCCGGCGCCATCCGATGCGGCAGCGTGGCAGCTCGGGCATCTGGGAATTGTTCATTCCCGACCTGGGTGAAGGCGCGCTGTACAAGTACGAAATCAAGACGAAGGCCGACACGCTGCTGCAGAAGACCGACCCGCAGGGCTACTTCTTTGAGCCGCGGCCCAAGACCGGTTCGATTGTCTGGGACATCGACAAGCACCAGTGGGGCGACCAGGCGTGGATCTCGCAGCGGAACGCGGCGAAGCCGTTGCGCGAGCCGATGTCGATCTACGAGGTTCATCTGGGCTCGTGGATGCGCGTGCCGGGGTCGAACGGCTACCTGACGTACAACGACATGGCGCCGCGGCTGGCCGAGTACGTCAAGCAGCAGGGGTACACGCACATTGAGCTCATGCCCATTACCGAGCATCCGCTGGACGCCTCGTGGGGCTACCAGGTGACGGGCTACTTCGCGCCCACCAGCCGCTTCGGCACGCCGGATGAGTTCGCCGCGTTTGTCGACGCCATGCATCAGGCGGGGATCGGCGTTCTGATGGATTGGGTGCCGGCGCACTTCCCGAAGAACGACTATGGGCTGGTTAACTTCGACGGCACTGCGCTGTACGAATACGCGGACACGCGGCTGGGCGAGCACCTGGAGTGGGGCACGAAGATCTTCAACTGGGCGCGCAACGAGGTGCGCCAGTTCCTCATCAACAGCGCGCTCTTCTGGCTCGACAAGTTCCACATCGACGGCCTGCGGGTGGACGCGGTGGCGTCGATGCTTTATCGCGACTACGCGCGCACCGAGTGGATTCCCAACGAGTACGGCGGCCGGGAGAACCTGGAGGCCATCGCGTTCCTCAAGCAGATGAACGAGCGCATCGGGATCGAGCATCCGGGCGCGGTGACGTGCGCGGAGGAATCCACCTCCTTCCCCGCGGTGAGCCGACCGGTCTACCTCGGCGGCCTCGGCTTCACGTTCAAGTGGAACATGGGGTGGATGCACGACACGCTCGACTACATTGCGAAGGACCCGGTGTACCGCAAGTATCACCACAACAAGATGACCTTCGGCCTGATGTACGCGTTCAGCGAGAACTTCATCCTGCCGATCTCGCACGACGAGGTGGTGCATCTGAAGCGCTCGATGCTGGACAAGATGCCGGGTGACTTCTGGCAGCGGTTCGCGAACCTGCGGCTGTACTACGGCTTCATGTGGACGCATCCGGGGAAGAAGCTACTCTTCATGGGGCAGGACTTCGGCCAGTGGACCGAGTGGAACGAGAACAAGAGCCTGGACTGGCACCTGACGGAGTTTGAGCCGCACCAGAAGCTGCTCAAGTGGGTGGCGGACCTGAACCGCGTCTACAAGAGCGAGCCGAGCCTGTACGAGCAGGACTACGACTGGCAGGGGTTCGAGTGGATCGACGCGAACGACTGGGAGAACAGCGCGCTGGCGTACCTCCGCCGCGCGACCGATCCGACCGACCATCTCGTCATCGTCTGCAACTTCACGCCCGTCGTGCGTCACGGCTACCGCGTCGGCGTGCCGGAGAAGACGACGTACCGCGAGCTGCTCAACAGCGATTCCGAGTATTACTTCGGGAGCAACGTGGGGAACGCGGGCGCGCTGGAGGCGGAGGATGCGCGCTGGCAGACGCAGCCGTATTCGGTGACGATGACGCTGCCGCCGCTGAGTGTCGTGGTGCTTAAGCCGGCGCGGAAGCAGGAGGAACCGTGGATTAACGCGATTGCGTAAGACGAATTGATCCAGAGTGCAACGCGACCGGGCGGCGTTTCCGAATCAAACCCGTTTGAATACAAGCTTTTGCATCACCGCCAGCGGCGACCGTTGGCGGTGATGCTCTTAAGAAAAGCGAAGTCTGGCGGATGTCCTTTTGAGAAGTGTCGCGCATAGAAAGCGCGGTTACATATCGCAACAGCATCTCCTAATAGCATTAGAAATGCGAACGTTATTCGGATTCCGAATGATGTTAGGGAGGCGATGTGCAGAAACCTCGTCAACGGCGCCAGGAACGTATGCAACAGGCGATTCTGGAAGCGGCGCGGGAAATCATTAACGACCGAGGAGTCAGCCAGCTCTCGATGCGCGCAATCGCGGAGCGAATTGACTATAGCACGCCGGGGTTGTACGAATATTTCAACAGCAAGGAGGAGATCATCCAGGCGCTGGCAACGCAAGGGCACCAACGCTTGCGGGGCTACCTGCTAACGGTCGATCCTGGCTTGCCGCCCGCAGAGTACCTGCAAGCCATCGGCCAAGCTTACATCGAGTTTGCTCTGGCAAACCGCGACTACTACCTGCTTATGTTCACCACCCCGCCATCTGCAGTCAGCCTGGAGACCATGCTCGGCGAATCTTCGTCCTATCCGGTGCTGCTTCAGGCGATTCAACGGGGCGTGGAAGCCGGCCTGTTCCAAACGCGCCCCGGTTATGGCGCGAACGAAATGGCCTACTCGTCATGGACGCTCGTTCACGGGATCGCCATGCTGCGAATCGCCTATCTCGTCGACTTTCCCCTCGATATGGCGGCAGCAGACCGGGAAACACTGCGGACATTCAGCGCGGGCCTGAAAGTGGCTTCATAAATCGGGCATTTGCGGATGCGCGTCATCTGCGTGGGATTGGGAGGGAAAATGGACACTGAGTCTATGCACCGGCTTTTTATTATGCTGCACGCCATTTCCGGCGCGGTGAGCTTTGTTGCGGGCTGCCTGCTCATCTTTTCGACGGGCCAGGGAGTGAATCGACCGTTGTTCGGCCTCTATGCGGGATTTCTCGCCGTGCTGGTCGGCTCCTTGCTGGGCGCGATGATCGTTAACTGGATGGTGTACGGGGTCGCGGAGCGCGTCATATTCAGCGGCCTGCTGGGGCTGGGCGTTTACATGCTCTACCGCGCCTGGAGAGCGCATCTGGCGCGAGAAACAAGGAGCCCACATGCAAGGCACGATTACATCGAGCACATTGGTTTCACGGTCATTTCGCTGTTCGAAGGGTTCATCATCTTGACTGTGTTACGGATGAGCGACTCCGGCTGGCTTGTTGCGCTGTTCGCCATCCTCGGCGTTGTCGCTGGCCGGCGGATGATTGCCTTCGCTCAACGCAGGGGAGCTGGCGCGCAAACACTTGTTGTATAGCTGTAATGTGGCAGGGCGCTTACTTGACAAACGGGCCTGTTCCGGCGATAATGCTTCCTGTAGCCGGTGAGCGGAAGCCCATCGGCGCCTTACAAAATCGCCATCCTATTACCGGGGAGGTGATGCGAATG
>CAZPTI010000302.1:0-5796 GCA_964588925.1 uncultured Anaerolineales bacterium
ATGGACGTGATGGGCGACGCCTCCTTCCCCGCGGGCTACTGGGAGAGCTTCCGGCAGGTGGTGAAGCAGGAGAACCCCAACGCGATCATCATCAGCGAAACCTGGCAGAAGGACTCCACGCTGCTGCGGATGCTGCGCGGCGACCGCGCGGACACCACGATGAACTACCGGATGCGCGACGCGGTGCTCGGCTATCTGACCCCCAACGCCGCGTTTGACTCCAAGGGCTTCGCGGACAGCGGCCGGGTGCTCAAGCCGAGCGAATTCCTCAGCCGCCTCGCCTCGATCCAGGAGGACACGCCCGCGCCCGCGTACTACAGCATGATGAACCTGCTCGACTCGCACGACACCGAGCGCATCCGCTGGACGCTGACGCCGGGGCAGGACACGCGGCAGGACAAGGAATGGAACGCGGCGAACGTGACCGTGGGCAAGGCGCTCGCGCGCGTGGCCGCGCTGATCCAGTTCACCCAGCCCGGCGCGCCGACCGTCTACTACGGCGACGAGGTGGGCGTGACCGGCGACGACGACCCGGACGACCGCCGCACCTTCCCGTGGAACGAGGCCGACTGGCTGACCGGCATCCGCGAGCACTACAAGACGCTCGCCGGCGTGCGCAAGACCTCGACCGCGCTCGTCGACGGCGACTTCCGCCCGCTGCTGGCCGACGATCAAGCCGGAACCGCTGCTTATGGGCGCAAGTCGGGCGACCAGGCCGCCATCGTCGCGCTCAACCGCGGCGCGACCAACGCCACGCTGACCATCCCCGTCGCGGGCTACCTCCCCGACGGCCTCCTCCTCTCCGGCAAGGTCAACTACACCGGCGACCTCACCGTCACCGGCGGGCAGCTTGTCGTCGACGTCCCCGCGCAGACCGGCGTCCTGCTCATGTCGGGCAAGGTCGACCTCACGCCCACCTACCCGCCCGCGGCCCTCACCGTCACGAACGAGGGCAACGCGACCGTCAGCCTCGCCTGGGGTCCCGTCGCGGACGCGGCCTCCTACAACGTCTACCGCAGCCCCGTCAACGGCGGCGGCTGGGTCAAGGTGAACGCGTCCCCCGTCACCGGGACCACCTTCACCGATGCCGGCCTGACCAACGGCCAGACCTACTACTACGCGGTCACCTCCGTCGACGCGGCCGGCAACGAAAGCGCGCCTTCCGCCTCGGTCGCGGCCATCCCGCACTACCAGATCGGCTGGGCGAACCTCCAGTGGCCGCCTTCGATGACCCACACGATCAGCGTCACGGATCGCACCGACGACGCGTACGGCCAGGTGTGGATTGACGGCGTGACCAACCAGCCCGGCGCCACCCCCACCCTCATCGCGCAGCTTGGCTTCGGCCCCGCG
This sequence comes from uncultured Anaerolineales bacterium, assembly GCA_964588925.1. GTDB lineage: Bacteria > Chloroflexota > Anaerolineae > CG2-30-64-16 > CG2-30-64-16 > JALOOB01. Next base: position 1,354 of record CAZPTI010000302.1, read on the forward strand.
GGCAGCAAGCCGCAGGGCAACGCCGCGTGGACGTGGGTCGACGCCACCTTCAACACGCAGGCGGGCAACAACGACGAGTTCAAGGCCAGCATGTTGCCGCAGGCGGTGGGCGTCTACGACTACCTCTACCGCTACTCGACCACCGGCGGACGCGACTGGCTCTACGCCGACCTCAACGGCCCCATCGCGGACAACCTGACCCCGCCGAACCCCGGCAAGCTCACGGTCAACCCGTCCGCCGACACGGCCGCGCCCGCCGCGCCGACCAACCTCGCCGTCGCGTCCACCTCGCCCTTCCGCATCGACCTCACGTGGGATGCGGTCACAGGCGACGACACGCTCTACGGCTACGAAGTGCTCCGCGCCGACACGGCCGGCGGCCCCTACACCGTCATCGCCACGGTCACAACCAACAGCTACTCGGACGCGACGGTGGCCGAGGGCGCGACCTACTACTACGTCGTCCGCAGCCTCGACACCTCCTTCAACCGCTCCGGCAACTCGAACGAAGTCACGGCCAGCGCCGCCGCGCGCACCGTCTCCGTCACGTTCAACGTCACCGTGCCGAACACCGACGGCCGCACGGTCTACATCGCGGGCTCGCTCAACCGGCTCGACGGCGGCCTGCCCGAATGGAACCCCGGCGGCGTCGCGCTCACAAAGGTCAGCGACACGCTCTGGACGATCACCCTGACCGGCAAGGAAGGCACGCAGATCGAGTACAAGTACACGCTCGGCTCGTGGGACTACGTCGAAAAGGACAACGTCTGCGGCGAAATCGGCAACCGCATGCTGACCCTCGCCTACGGCTCAAACGGCCAGCAAACCGTCAACGACACCGTCCAAAACTGGCGCAACGTCGCGCCCTGCGGCAACTAGCATAACGCGCAAGACCCGACGGGTGTCGCAACGCCACGAAGTGGCGCCCCGTCGGGTCTCTCTATACGTGACACTTGATGACGCGGCAGCGCGCGGCCATCTCGAATAAACGAATCGGGGAGCGAATAAACGAATTGCGCGCACCTGCGCGGTGTGGACACATTCGTTTATTCGCTCCCCGATTCGTTTATTCGAGATGGCCGCGCCCCCTCGCGCGCCCCTTCGCTCACGCGCGCTTCCGCACCTTCAACTCCGTCACCACCCCCACCGGCTTCTCCCCCGTCGCCGGCGCCTGCATCGCCGCCCGATTCACGCGCATCTGCTCCCCCGCCCGATGCCGCGCCAGCTCGCCCTCCCACTGCGCCTTCTCAAACACGCCCTGCAAAATCTCCGACGCGCCCACCGCCGACATAATCGTAATCAGCGTGCGCGTGAGGTTGGGCGCGAAGCACATCCCGTACACCAGCAGCGCCGAGATCCACGTGCCATTGCACACCGGGCAGGCGATCATCTCCCCCAGCGCCTTCCGAAAGCCCGTCGCGTCGCGCCGCGCCTGCGTCGTCTCGCCCGCGCCGCTGTCGTGCGGCGCCGTCTCCACCACCGGCGAGCGGTACGTCTCCATCACCTTGTCATAAGCCAGCATCCGCGACAGCCGGAACGTCGCCAGCGTCAGCAACCCCCAGTCCTTCATGCTAATCTGCCCCGGCCGCCGCCACCAGCAAAAGGCCGCCAGCGCGATATTAAAGATGCCCGACAGGGCCACATACCCCAGCTTATCGCCCATCTTCGCCTGATTCATACGCTTCCTCACACACCTGCACGGGGACACTACGAATTCCTGCCTTAAGCTTACAGATAGAAAACGGGCGCGCGTGTGGCAGCGGTTCCCGTTAAAAGGTAGCCTTAAGGTCGATACATAGTGCTCTGCCCAACTTCCGCCGCGCTAATCTGGCGCGATAATCTCTCCCGGCAAATCCAGATGACGGGAGGACGTTTTGGACACGATCATTACCTTCTTCACCGACAGCATCGCCTGGCTCAACACCGCGATTCGCGAGGGGCTGGTGCCCCGCGCGCTCGCCGCCGTAATCGTCGGGCTGCCGCTGGTCATCGGCATGGTGGTCGGGCTGCTGCGCGCCGGAGTGCTGGGCCTGCTCGTCTGGGGCCTGCTCGGTTTCATCGCGGGCGCGGCCATTTTGTACGGGGTGGCGAAGTCGCGCGAAGACAAGCGCGGCGAGTAAGGGCGGCGCATGGACAAAATCAACCTGGCCGCCAAATTCGCCCTCTTCACCGACCCCTGGCATCCCCGCATCATCGCCGCGCTCAACGGCCAGCGCGTCAAGCTCGCGCGCCTCCTCGGCGAGTTCGTCTGGCACAGGCACGACGCCGAGGACGAGCTATTCTTCGTCGTCGAGGGCCGCCTGCGCATGGAGTTCCGCGACCGCGCCGTCACGCTCGGCCCCGGCGAGCTCATCGTCGTCCCGCGCGGGGTCGAGCACCGCCCCGTCGCCGAGATCGAAACGCTCGTCATGCTCTTCGAGCCCGCATCGACCCTCAACACCGGCAACACCCGCGACGCGCGCACCGTGGACGCGCCGGAATGGATCTAAACTCCTCCCCCCGCCGGCGGCGCGCAACTGTGGCACGCGCGCAACTTCCGCTGCGCGTCGCCCTGACGTATAACCATCCCTGCGCCACCCGCGCCGTGGTTGCGCGCTTGAGTTATCGCGTAACCAGCCCGCGCGCTCGTCCGTTAAGGAAGCGCCGCGATCCGCTGCAATTCCTTGTGGTGCGCCAGGAGTTGTTGGCAGAACTGGTTTCGATACGCTTTCGGCAGTTGCTTGATGATCCCTTTCGCACGCTCCGCCAGCGCCTCCGCCGGGCTGCCGGCCGGGCTACCTTGTGCCTCGTCGAAAAAGCGCCAGTTGCGGTAGGCCATCATCGTCAGGTTGCGGATATTCGCCGCAATGCAATGGGGCGCGGCCGGGCGCGCAGGGTCCAGCGCCTCGCGTTGCAGGCACACAAACGTCCCCTTGTTGAAGTCGGTTAGCGCGAAATTCGGGCCGCTGATTTTTGTAAACAGCACATCCTTCTCGTACTTGCTGACCTTGTCAATCTCGAGCTTCTTGCCGTACAGCAGGCAAAACGCCTCAATCTTGTCACCGTCTGGCAGTTCCTCCCATTCGAGGGGCTGCCGCCGGTCTTCATGAAGCTTGTTTGGCGAGATAACCCACTGCCGCGGGATCTGCATCTTGCGATGGGGCTCGGCATCAGGCGCGTATACTTCCGCGCGCAATCGCTCCTCAGCCCGCCTGAACACGTCGGTGAGGCGGACGCCCCTCCCATCAATGGTAAACGGCGGCGGAGTGTCAGCCCGGTTCATGAGCTGGTTGAGCGTATCGACCGGGTCGGCGAGGCGCGCTCGGGTCTCGATGCGGATTTCGAGATGGGTAGACCAGCCGATGGCAGACAAGTAGATCTCCGCGTTCAGCTTTAGACGGCGCCCCTGCGCCTGCGCGGCCAGCGTAACATCCGGCAGCGCGTTGCGGCACACCAGTGGCATCTGCAACTGCCAGAAATCGCAAGGCTGGGCCGCGCTAATGCGCTGATGCGTGCGTTTCGACTTTGCGCAGGCCAGCAAGACGCCCGGTTGGCCCGCGCTAATGCTCTGATACGCGCTCCAGAAATGGTTGTCCAACAGGGAACAGTTCAACGGACGAAAGATGAGCTTGCCGTTCGACACCGGCTGCCCCTTCGAGTACAATTCGTTATAGGCTGCGGGCTCCAGCAATATGCGCGAGAACGGCTCGCGCCACGCGGCCGGGTTCGCGGCTTGTAGTCCCGCAACGGTGGTGTGGATGTCGAAAACTGAGATCGATAGGTCGGCAATCGTGTATCCGAACATGTGCGCTCCTCTTGACAAACGCGCGCCGTAATTGTATAATAAAATTGTCTACAGACCGGCAAGCCATGCGCTGCCGAAATGGCGGCTGGACTAACCCGATGGCCACGGACGTCCGCAAAAGGCCGCTTCAGCGTCTAATCTGCCTGGACGACCAGCCGCAAGGCTGGCGTCCTCGCGTTTACCTCAGTTCGAGCAAGCGCGCCTTGTAGTCCCTATCGGGCAGCGGCTCGGCCACTTCGTCGCGGTTCCACGTCTGGTACTGCTGCCCCGTCGTCTGCCACGCGCCGCCCTGCTTCTCTTCCACCGCGTGGAGCGCGTCCACCGCGTCGGGTATCCCTGCCACCAACTCCAGCACGGCCAGCAGGTGATCCCTGTCCTGGATCAGCTTGGACTCGTCGCTGTGCTCCTGCACCTTCTCGAGGAGGTCGTCTGGCAGCATCGTCCTCCTGATGCGGAACGCGCCGACCAGGAACAGCGTAGATCCCTGTTGTGCCCAATGGCTGCCGCGGAATTCCCTCTGGCTCTTCTTCTCCTGCACCCGCACAGGGATCCCACTATAGTTAGGGTTGAGCGTGAGCATCTTGCGGACGACGGCCTCGCACGAGTGTTCAACGACAATTAGAATTACGCACTGACGACAATTAGAAACGCCCACTGAA
>CAZPTI010000303.1:0-5786 GCA_964588925.1 uncultured Anaerolineales bacterium
AGGTCGAGGTAGCGGCGCAGAGGGCTGGTCGACTGCGCGTAGGCGGACAGCCCCAGCCCATAATGCGGCGCGGGCGCGCTCAGATAGCGGCTCCGTTTCATGCTCCGGCGCAGCGCGAACATCGCCGACAGCGTCTCCCCGCGCTCCGGCGGCGCGTCCGGCGCCTCCTGCGTCGCATGGGGCAGGGGGATGTCATGCTCCAGCCCGTAGCGCGCGGTCGCTTCGCCCGCGAGAATCATGCAGTTCTCCACCACCACCCGGCCCGGCAGCGTCAGCACCGGCTCGATCAGGATCTCCCCGTCCTTCACGCGCACCTGCGTCTCGGGCAGGTCGATGTTCGCCGCGCCAATAGCAGACCGCCGCGCCTCAAATGCGTGCGCGATGCGCGCAAGCTCCGCAAAGGGATGCTCGCCCAGCCGCTCCGTCGCCTCTTCGTAGCTCACCCGCGCCACGCGCGTGATGCTCGGCGCGACCTCCACGGCGAGGATTTCACCGCTCTCCGCGACGGTGATGCCGAACGACAGCGCGGGGCAGAACTCGTTCAGCCCCAGTCCCAAGAGCGGCGTCGTCTCGGGCGGCAGCATCGGCACAACGACCTCGGGCAGGTGCAGCGTGACGCCGCGACTGCGCGCGTCCAGGTCAATGTCGTCGCCCGGCTCGACGAGCGCGGCCGGGTCGGCGACGTGCACCCACACCTTGCCCAGCCCCGGCCCCGGCTCCCAGCTGATCGCGTCGTCCGGCGTCTCGGTCGACGGATCGTCCACCGCAAAGGCCGGGAGGTGCGTCAGGTCGATGCGGTCGGGCTGGGCGAGCAGCGTCGCAAGGTCGCACTGGACGGGCAAGTCGGGTGTCTTGCGGTTGACGCCCGCGCGGGCAGGGTAGGGGTCGACCGTGTCGTCCCACGCGCCCCACTCCAGCAGCGCGGCGTGCGCGTTCTCCGGGCTTTCCTCGCGCGCCAGCGATTTGAGCACGCGGCTCCGCTCCGCGCGGCCGTACGCCAGCTCCTCCACCTCGCGCAGGTAGCGCCGGTCCTGCGCCGGGTCGACCTTGCCCGCCTTCGCGCGCTGGATGAACGCGTCCCACGCCTCGCGTTCCGCGGCCTCGGCCGCGCGCTGCGCCTGGACGTGCGCCACCTCTTCCGCAGTCGCGCCACGCGCGGTGTCGCCCGACGCGCGGAAGTAGACCCCTTCGCCGATCAACTGCCACGCGGCCCAGGCGGACGCAGGCGTGAACCCGCCGTACGCCAGCTCGGCCACCTCGCGCACGGTGGTCGGGTTGCCCGCCAGCAGCTCCCAGGCCGTTTGAACGTCGCCCGCCCCGCGCCCCGCGCTGAGCTCACTCAGGCTGCGCAGCGGGCCGGGGTGCAACAGCAGGACATCCTTCGGCCGCACGCGCGCTTCGCCGCCTTCGGTTTCGAGGCTGAGCTTGTCGCCGGCAACGCTTGCGACGCGCGCAGGCCGGCCGCGGTAGAGGACGAGGCTGTTGAGGGGGATGAATGCGTCGGACATGGTCTCTCTAGGCGAGGTGGCGGCGGGGAGCGCCCTCCACCGGCGATGACGACGCGGTTTATCCGCGTGCGTCCCTGTTTTGCGGCCTTGGTGAGCCGTGCCAGAATCATACCATAGGTGTGGTTTTTGGAACACGAAGGCGCGGAGCACAGCGGAGGCGCGGAGCACAGAGACGCGGAGCGCGGAGGACTCACGCCGCGAAACGAAACCCGTCGGGTCTATCCGCGCCGGAAGCATCCTCCGCGCTCCGCGCCTTCGTGTTCCAAGAACCCCATCGCCAAAAACACCTCACCCTAAAAATACTCCCACGCAACACCCTTGTGGTACCATGCCCGACATGCGCATCGCCCTCCTCGCGCCGTTCGGCCTCCGAGCCAAAGGCACCGCCCGCGCGCGCACCCTGCCGCTCGCGCGCGCGCTTGCGCGGCGCGGGCACTCCGTCGCGGTCTTCATCCCGCCCTACGACAGCGTGGAAGATGCCGGACGGCGGTGGCTCGACGAGGGCGTCGAGGTGGTGAACGTCAACCTGCCCCCCGGCCCCCAGAGCGCGCCGTGGCACTGGCTGCTGGCGTGGCAGCTCTACAGCGCAACTGCACGCTGGCGCCCCGACGTCGTCCATGCGTTCAAGCCGAAAGGCCCGTCCGGCCTCGCCGCAGCCATGTGGTGGACGCGGCGGCTCGGGCCGCGCCCGCGCCTGATCGTCGACTCGGACGACTGGGAAGGCTTTGGCGGCTGGAACGACAACCCGGCCACCGATTACTCCATCGGCCAGAAGCGTTTCTTCGCGTGGCAGGAGAAGTACGGCCTGTCGCATGCGGACGCATGGACGGTGACGAGCGCTTGCCTTGCCGAGCGCGCGGCCGGTTTCGGCGCGCAGCCCGAACAAGTTTACGTAATGCGCAACGGTATCGACGCGGCGGCTTTGGATGAACAGCCAACGCCGCCGCATGATGGAGCGCCGACCGTCCTGCTATACACGCGCTTCGCCGGCATCCGCCCGGATGAAGTCGCGGCCGTGTGGCGCGACGTCCGGGAGGAAGAGCCTGCCGCACGGCTACTGGTGGTGGGCCGCGGCGCGCAGGGTGAGGAGCGCGATCTGGCCGACCTGCCGGGCGCGGAGGTCGCGGGGTGGCTGGAAGGGGAGCAAATCCGCGCTGCATTCGCCCGCGCGACGCTCGCCATTGCGCCCTGGGCTGACACCGCGGCCAACCGCGCGCGTCACAGCGCAAAGGTGCTTGAACTCATGGCCGCAGGCGTGCCGATTGTCGCTTACCGGGTGGGGGAGTTGGCCGTGACGCCGGGCGAGGCGGGCGCGCTCGTCGAGCCGGGAAACGCGGCGGCCTTCGCGCGCGCAGTGGTCGACCTGCTGCGCGATGCGCCACGCCGCGCGGACATGCGCGAACGCGGCCGGACGCTGGCGCGTCGGCATTTTACGTGGGACGCGCTGGCCGAGATTGCGCTGGCCGCCTATCGAGGGGATTCGAGTGGGTCTGTTCGATAATAAGTGGCTGCGGTTGGCTGCGGTTGTTGCGTGGATGGGTCTGATCTTCTTCCTTTCGGCGCAGTCGCGGCTGCCCGACCTCTCGCCATCGCTCTCCGACGCGTTGCAAGACATCTTCGGCCACTTTTTCGCCTACGGCGCGCTCGCGTTGCTGGTCTTTTGGACGCTGGAGGCGTTCGGCATCTCGCGGCCCGCGCTGTGGACGCTCGTCTTTATCCTGCTCTACGCGCTCAGCGACGAGTATCATCAGTCGTTCGTGCCCGGCCGCCACCCGGACGTGTTCGACATTGCCACCGACCTCGTCGGCGCGGGAGTCGCCCTGGCCGCTCTGTGGCTTGTCAGGCTTCGTCGCCATTCGTCGCGTCCCCGTTCGTCTCAGCCGTAAACGCGGCGCCCGGCACGCCCTCGATGGTGATCTCCCCGAACGCCACGTCCTGATTCACCTTGATCGCCTGCCGCTTGATCAATTCCAGCACGGCCAGCAGGGTCACGATGATCTCGAGCCGGTGACGCGCGCCGGAGAGCAGGCTGCGGAACGAGACGCGCCGGCCCTCCGCCGTGACCTCGTGGATGCGCACGATCTGGTCGTGAATGGTCAGCTTGAAGGGGACGACCATGCCTTGCGGGATGTCAACCTGCGCGTCCGCAAGCGTCTTGAACGCGGCGTTCGCGGCGGCCAGCAGGTCGGTCATCAGCCCGCCCGCAGGGTCGAGCCGCGCTTCCAGTTCGGGCGGCGGCGCAGCGCGCGTGTAGGTGCGCAACCCCGCCTCTTCGATGACGCGCAGCATGGCGGCCGCCTCTTTGAACCGCTTGTACTCGCGCAACTGCCGCGCCAGCGCCTCGGCCGGGTCTTCCTCTTCCGCGTCCTCGCTGGGCGGCCGGGGCTGGGGCAGCAGCAGCCGCGACTTGATCCAGACCAGCCTGGCTGCGACGACGAGGAAGTCGGAAATGTCGCCCGCCTCCACCGTCTCCATCTGCCGCACGGCCTGGAGGAACTGATCCGCGACCTGCGCCAGCGAGACCGCGCTGATGTCGAGCTTCTCGCGCTCGATCAGTTGCAGCAACAGGTCCAGCGGCCCCTCGAAGACAGGCAACTGGACCCGATAAGCGTCGTCACGGTTGAAGGTGGACATGGGCCGGTATTGTAACGCATCTCGCGCCGCCGGCCATATCCGCCTGCATGTCGGTTCAGGCGGCCGATTCGCTCCTGCGCCAAACCACTGCGCCGCATGCGACAACCGCAGCCAGCGCAAGCAGCGCGAGGATGGCCCCGCCTGCATCCGTTCGCGCCGCCTCGATCTGGGACACTTGCAGCGCATTCGGCGTGTGGGTCGTGACCGCAATGGGGCCATGCTTTGCCGTCGCGCCGTTGAGCGCCACGTCTTCCAGCAGGTAGAAAAGCTGCGCGCCAGGCATCGCCGCGGCGTCGATCCACTCGTACGCGTGTCCCTGCGTGGCGCCCGGCGCAACAGTCGGGATCAGCGCGGCGTTCACGCGCGTCCACGGCCCGCCCGCGGTCTCGCTGCGGTACACGTTGAACCCGGCATTGTCCGTCTCACTGACCGTTTCCCAGCTCAGGCGCACACCCGCGCCGTTTGCCTCCGCAAGGAAGTACGCCAGTTCGACCGCCAGCGGCTGCCCCACCTTGGCATAAATGTGGATGGCGATGGCCTCCATCGCGCCGAGGGTGCGGTTGACGATCTGCCCGGTGGCCGCGGGGCTGTTCGTGTCCGCGACCATGACCGCCGCGGCTGTGACGACGACATTGTCGGCCGCAGGCGCATCCGTGTTCGTGCCGGGCAGCACGCAGCGGCCCGAGCTGGCGATGAAGTCGTTCTGCGCGATGTTGCAGTACGTTCCCGTAGGCAGATTGGTCTGGTACGTGGTGGTCGCCGCGCTGCCCGTCCGGTTGATCGCGACAAAGCCCTTCGCGCCGCGGTCGAACGCGATATGGTTGCTGGGCGTCCCGCCGATGTTCTGCCAGTTTGCCACCGGCTCACCTGCCACGAACTGCCGGAACTTCACCAGGTTGGCGATAGCGGTCCGCCGGTGCTCGCACACCCATTTGCCGTCCTCGTACGTCGCGGAGCAGTTCGCCGGGACGTCGCCCGCAACCTGACCCGCTCCATATACCGGCCGCGTGTTCGGTCCGCTGCCGGTGGTGTAGGGCGGATCCGCACTCGGCGGCCCCTTGCTGTCGCCGGTCTGGCTGTTCGGGTCGTTGCTCCACCAGTAGCTTGACGTAATCATCGGGTAGCCGTACGGGTACGCCAGCGTGAAGACGTTGGCGAGCGTGTAGACCGCGCCGTCACGATGATCAACGATGCAGCTTCCGCCCGGCCCGTGGCCGCGCTGGTTGTCATGGTTGTCGGTGAAGACGACCGCGAACCGGTCGGGCATCATGTTGGCGTAGCCCGACACGTTCTGCAGGTCGCTGATGGAGCCGCCACAGTTGAACTTGCCGCCCATCGCGGTGATCGAGTATTCAAACTCCGACACATCGCCGTAGGGGAAGTACTCCCAATCGCGCACGCGTTCCGAGGTGTCGTAGTCGATCACCTCACCATAAATGTACGGCTTGCCGCCGCCGGGCAGGGCCAGTCCATCCAGAACCGCGGCGATGTCCTGCGCCGCGACGTGCTTCGCGCCGTCGATGCGGAACCCCTTCACGCCTATGTTGAGCAACGCTTGCAGGTAGTTGCGGACTTCGGTCTGGACGTCGGTCTTGCCCGTGTCCAGATCGGGCAGGCCCGACAGCTTGCACCGCTGCACCTGGT
>CAZPTI010000304.1:0-5775 GCA_964588925.1 uncultured Anaerolineales bacterium
GACCAAGCCGACGACCGCGATCAACCTGAGCGCAGACACTGAGAAGACGCTGGCGCGTATCTTTGCGCGCGAGGCCGCGCTGAAAGTCGCCGCGGACGGCCTGCGCGTGATTGCGGGCGCGCTGCCCAACGCGGCGGCCGACCTGGCCGATCAACTCCGTCTTCCCGCCATTTACGCTGCGCAGGCCGGGCAACTCCAGGACATGGATACGGCCGCAGCCAAACTGAACGAGGCCTTCCCGGCCTGACATCACGCCCTCCCCACGGCCTGCGCCGCCCAAAGGGGCTGAGCAGGCCGGCGTCGAGGTTCGGAGGATAACCAGTATGGGTTCTGCCGCAGATCGAGCAGTCGCGATCGTAGGGCTGGGTGCCATCATGCCCGACGCCCTCGACGCGCGCGCTTTCTGGGAAAGTATCAAGGCCAAACGCTACAGCATTACGGAAGTGCCGCGGGATCGCTGGCGCGTCGAGGATTATTACGACCCTGACCCGGCCGCGCCCGACAAGACGTACTCGAAGATCGGCGGCTGGGTGCGCGGGTTCCAGTTCGACTGGAAGCAGCACCGCATCCCACCCAAGGTCGCCGCGGCGATGGACGAGGGGCAGCAGTGGGCCGTGACCATCGCGACGGAGGCGCTGGCCGATTACGGCTACCCTGACCGCCCGCTCGACACGGAGCGCACCGGCGTCATTCTGGGCACGGCCATCGGCGGCGAGCAGCACTACGTCACCTCCATGCGTATTATGTCGCCTGAACTGGCGCGGCTGCTGGAGGACGGCGACGCGTTCGCGGCCCTGCCTCAGGGGACGCGGCAAACCGTGCTGCGCGAGTGGCGCGACGCGGTTGCGAAGGCGTTCCCCGAGATCACCGAAGACACCATGCCCGGCGAGCTGCCCAACATCATCGCGGGTCGAGTTGCCAACGTGCTCAACCTGCGCGGCCCGAACTTCATCGCCGATGCGGCCTGCGCCTCTTCATTTGCGGCGATTGCGTCCGCCATCGAGATGCTGGCCGAGCGGCGCTGCGACGCGGTCATCGCGGGCGGCGTGGATCGCAACATGGGGCCGTCGACCTTCGTGAAGTTCTGCAAGATCGGCGCGCTGAGCGCGACCGGCACGCGCCCCTTCGGCGACGGCGCGGACGGCTTTGTTATGGGCGAAGGCGCGGGCGCGTTCCTGCTCAAGCGGCTGGCCGATGCGGAGCGCGACGGCGACCGCATCTACGCCGTATTGCGCGGCGCGGGCGGCTCGTCCGACGGCAAAGGCAAGGGCATTACCGCGCCGAACCCGCAGGGGCAGATTCTTGCCACCACGCGCGCGTGGGAGGCCGCAGGGCTGGACCCGGCCACCGCAACCCTGCTCGAGGCGCACGGCACCAGCACGCGCGTGGGCGATGTCACCGAAGTGGAAAGCCTGTCGAAAGTGTTTGGCGGCGCGCCGCGCGGGGCGATTGCGCTCGGCTCGGTGAAGAGCAACGTCGGCCACCTCAAGGCGGGCGCGGGCGCGGCCGGGCTGCTCAAGGCCGTGTGGGCCATGTATGAGAAGCAGCTCCCGCCCACCCTCCACGCGAACCCGGCTAATCCGAAGATCGACTTCGCGTCCACCCCCTTCGCGCTTAACCACGAACTGCGCGAGTGGCATTCGCCAAAAGGCCAGCCGCGCCGCGCAGGCGTGAGCGCGTACGGGTTCGGCGGCACCAATTTCCACCTCGCGCTGGAGGAATACGTGCCGGGCATGCTGCGGAGCAACGGGCACGGGGTGTATACGGGCGTGACGCTTGGCGCCGACACGAGACCTGACGGGTCGCTTGAACTTCGTTCAGGGTCGAGACCCGTCAGGTCTGAGGGTTCCCGGAACGGCTCCGGTAAGAACGAATTCAGCGGGCCGACCGCCTTTGCGACGCCACGCGCGGCGCAGAAGCCGCTCCCTCTGCAGGGCATCCTCGCGCTCGGCGCGGCGGACGTGGCGGGGCTGGCGCGTAAGATTGACGATGCGCTGGCAAAAGTGAGCCGGGGATGGACGCCCCCGCGCGAGTTGCCGCCCGCGGCAGAGGTTAAGGCGCAAGAGCGCATCGTCATTGACTACGCGGACGGCGCGGAACTGGAAGAGCGGCTGGGCAAGGCGCGCAAGGCGCTCGGCCTCGGCACGCCGGCCGCGTGGAAGCCGCTTCAGTCGCAGGGCGTCTACCGCGGCAGCGGCGAGCAGCCGGGCAAGGTGGCGTTCCTCTTCCCCGGCCAGGGCAGCCAGACGCTCAACATGTCACGCAAGATCGCGGCGGTCGCGCCCGCAGTGGCGGCCATGTGGGCTGAGGCCGACGAGATCATGCAGCCGATCCTGGGCAAGCCGCTCACCCGCTATGTGTGGACGGACGCGCGCGACCAGGACGTCATCAAGAAGGCCGAAGACGAACTGCGGCAGACCGCGATCACGCAGCCTGCCATGCTCACGGTCGACGCGGCCATGCAGCGGCTGCTGGCCGACTACGGCTTCAAGCCCGATTATGTCATGGGGCACTCTCTCGGCGAGTACGCCGCGCTGGTGGCATCGGGCGCGCTGCCTTTCGCGCATGCGCTTGAAGCGACCGCCGCGCGCGGGCAAGAGATGACGCGGGTGAGCGTGGCCGATCCGGGCTGGATGGCCGCGGTCATCGGGCCGGTTGAGAAGGTCGCAGCGGCGCTCAAGCAGATCGACGGCTACGTCGTGGCCGCCAACCTGAACAGCCACAACCAGACCGTTATCGGCGGCGCGAGCGACGCGGTCCAGGCCGCGATTGAGTTGTTCGGCAAGCTCGGCCTGAAGGCGATGCGCATCCCGGTCAGCCACGCGTTTCACACGCAAATCGTGGCGTCGGCCGCGCGGCCGCTCCGGCAGGTGCTCGATCGGCTCGACTTCCGCTCGCCGCAGATCCCGGTCATCGCCAACGTCACCGGCGAGCCGTATCCGACCGATCCAGAGGCCGTGAAGGGCTATCTCGAACGCCAGATCGCGTCGCCCGTGCAATGGGCGAAGGGGCTGGAGACGCTTTACAGCCACGGCGTGCGCGTTTTCATGGAAGTCGGGCCTAAGAAGGTGCTCAAGGGCTTCGTCGACAACGTGCTGGCGAACCGCGACCTCGTCTCCCTGTTCACGAATCATCCCGATTTCGGCGAAATCGCCATGTTCAACCAGGCGTTGTGCGGCCTCTACGCGGCGGGAGTAACCCCGCTTGAGTCCACGCCCGCCGAATCCATCCCGACCATCACGCCGGTCGCCGCGGCCCCGTTGCCCGCGCCGGCTTATTTCGCGCCACCGGCTCCAGCCGCCTCCGAGGAAGTTATGATCCCGACACAATCTCCCGACGCGCTCAACGCGCTCGCGCAAGCGCTCGCTCAAGTCATGCAGTCCGCCCAAAACAATGCGCCCCGCGCTTACGACCGCAGCGACGTTCCGCACGGCTCCGTGGTGATTTCGGGCGCGGGCCTCGGCCTGCCTGGCACGCGTAAACGCTTCATGGACCCGGACAACGCGCAGCGCATCCTTTCTGGCGAGCAGTTCATCGAGCTGCTGCCCGAGCAGATGCGCAAGCTGATGTTGAGCAAGCGCATCACGCGGCTGGTGAAGTCGGAGGACGGCGGGGGCAGCTTCGAGACCATCGACGACGTGGCGGACGTGGTCAAGCTGGCGGGGCAGGCCGGGCCGTTTGACCTGAGCGAAGAGTACGGCGTGCCGGAAAAGCTGGTCGAGGCGCTCGACCTGGCGTCGCAGATCGCGATGGCCGCGGGGCTGGACGCGCTGCGCGAGGCGGGCATCCCCCTCGTCCAGACGTTCAAGAAGACGAGCAAGGGCACCTATCTGCCCGACCGCTGGATGCTGCCCGAAGCCTTGCGCGACGAGACCGGCGTCATCTTCGCGAGTGCGTTCCCCGGCCTCGATCGCTTCTCCAACGAGTTGAAGCGGTATCACGAGTGGGAGAGCAAGCTGCGCGAACTGAAGATGCTGGAAGATTTGCGCGAGTATGCGTCCGAGGACGCGGTGCTGCGCGAGATCGACCGGCGGCTGCACGCGCTGCGCGCGGACATGAAGGCGCACCCGTACACCTTTGACCGGCGCTTCCTCTTCCGCGTGCTCTCGATGGGGCACAGCCAGTTCGCGGAGTACGTCGGCGCGCGGGGGCCGAACACGCAGGTGAACGCGGCGTGCGCGTCCACTGCCCAGGCCGTCGGGCTAGCCGAGGATTGGATCCGCGCGGGGCGCTGCCGCCGCGTGCTGGTGCTGGCGGGCGACGCGACGACGAGCGAGAACCTGATGGAGTGGCTGGGCGCGGGGTTCCTCTCCGCCGGCGCGGCGGCGACAGACGATAAGGTCGAAGAGGCCGCGCTGCCGTTCGACCGGCGGCGCCACGGCATGTTGACCGGCATCGGCGCGGCCGCGCTGTTCGTGGAGAGCGAGGACGCGGTGCGCGAGCGCGGCATGCGCGGCATCGTCGAGGTGCTGGCGAGCGAAACGGCCAACAGCGCGTTCCACGGCACCCGGCTCGACGTGGATCATATCAGCCTCGTCATGGAGCGGCTGTTAAGCTCCGCTGAACGGCGCTTCGGCATCAACCGCTACGCCATTGCCGCGCAGACCGTCTTTATGTCGCACGAGACGTTCACCCCGGCGCGCGGCGGCAGCGCAGCGGCCGAGGTGTTCGCGCTGCGCCGCATCTTCGGCCCCGCGGCGGACGAGATCGTCGTCTCCAACACGAAGGGCCTCACCGGTCACACGATGGCGGTGGGCGTGGAAGATGTGGTGGCAGTGAAGGCGCTGGAACACGGCATAGTTCCGCCTGTGCCGAACTTCCGCGACGCGGACCCGGAACTCGGCGCGCTCAACCTGAGCCGCGGCGGACGCTACCCCGTGCAGTACGGGTTGCGGCTGGCCGCGGGCTTCGGTTCGCAGATCAGCATGACGCTCGTGCGGAAGGTGCCGGGCGGGCTGAACCGCGTGGACGATCCGCACCGCTACGGCCGCTGGCTGGCCGACGTGAGCGGCTACGACCGGCCGGAGCTGGAGGTCGAGAAGCGCGTGCTGCGCATCAAGGCGGACGGCGCGCCGCAGCGGCTGCCCGCGGGCAGCGCGTGGCAGTATGGAACCGGACCAACCGCGCGGGCGGCTGCGCCGGGGGATGCGGGGGGCGCGTATCAGCCCATGAAGATGGCTGCGGTGCGGCGCGCGGTGCCGGTCGCGCCGGTCGTGGCGACGCCTCCTGTTGCCCCTGCCCCGACGAAGGTTGTTGTACCGGAGGCTGTTACGCAGCCGGAGCGTTTGGACCACGAAGCTGCGAAGGCGGCAAAGGACGCGAAGAGCGAAGCGCGCGAAGTCATCGCGCAGAACGTAGAACCCGCGCCCGTACAGCCCTCTGCTCCCTCTGTGACCTCTGTGGCTAAAGCCGATTCCGTCACCGCGAAGGTGTTGGAAGTGGTCGCGGCGAAGACGGGCTATCCGCAAGACATGCTCGATCTGGAACTCGACCTGGAAGCCGACCTCGGCATCGACACGGTGAAGCAGGCGGAGACGTTCGCCGCGATCCGCGAGGCGTTCGCGATCCCGTTCCAGGAGAATCTGTCGCTGCGGGATTATCCGACGCTGCAAAGCGTCGTGGGGTTTGTGTATAAGTTCAGGCCGGATTTAGCCGCAAAGGTCACAGAGGTCGCAGAGAGGAGGACAGAAAAACCTGCTCCCGCGATGTCCTCTGCCGCCTCTGCGCCCTCTGTGGCAAAGGCGGATTCGGTGACGGCCAAGGTGCTTGAGGTCG
>CAZPTI010000305.1:0-5774 GCA_964588925.1 uncultured Anaerolineales bacterium
GCAGGTTAGTCCTGCGCGCTCTGCGACCTCTGTGGCAAAGGAATAATCAATCCTCGCGTACACCGTCCTCGACGTAGCGCACCAACTCGCTCACGCTCAAATCGGTAATTCCCAGCTTGTCCAGCGTTCGTCCCCGGCGCCAGAAGTCGGTGCGGTGGATGACGCACGCAAGGCGGATGATCGCGTCCATCGCGTGGACGGAAACACCGTAACGCTGGCCGAGCGCGGCGATCGGCACAAGGCTCATCGGCACGTCCTCAAAGATGTAGCGGTGGTTGAGCGTCGGCGGGGCCTGGATGCCGTAGTAGCCCGGCTGGTTGTGGATCGCCTCGTTCAGATCCTCGCCGGTCGCGTCGTAGGCCATGCGCAGCCACTCCAACGCGGTCTGCGCGCGGATACCCAGCGCCGCCGCCACGGTCACACGCTCGCGGTCCAGCGCCGCAAGCACATGGGAGACCGACTGCGTCACCCCTTCGATGTAAAACTGGAAGTTGCCGTGCGTGGCCTCAATCCAGCCCGCGTTGAGCAGCGTCAGCGCGGGGTGAAAGATCGCGCCCATGTTGTCAAGGCTTGTCTTGAGCACGTTGCCGCCGTCGATGAACTGCGGATAAGCAGGGCAGAGCGCTTCCAGCACGCGTTCTGTGCGGGTGGCGGGCAACGCGGCAAGCGGCACGGCCTCCTTGATGCGGAAGATGCGCGCCTGCGCCGGACCATCCGAGCGCGCGGCGTAGATAAAGGTGCCGGCCTCGGCAACGGTGACATCCGCATGGCAGCCGTGGTCGCAGAGCACCTTGTTAAACTCAATCGCGCCGCACGTGCGGCCCGGGTTCAGCACGACGGTCTGCCCGTCGCGCAGGTGCGGCGCGCAGGCTGCGGCAACTTCGCGGTGCGCGGAAGACGGCGTCACTACCATAACAACGTCCGCGTTTGCCAGCGCCTCGCCGTAGTTCGACGTGATGCATTGCAGCCGACCGAAGCCGCACGGCCCCCCGTCGTTGCACTCCAGGTCGAGCCCGCCGCGCTTGATGATTGGCGCGACGCGCTCAGGGGTCCGATTGAACAGGGTTGTGGGGAAACCCATAATCGACAGGTGCGCGGCCATCGACTTGCCGCCATGCCCTGCGCCGATCACAGTGTATCGCGTTGGTTGATTCATGATTGTTTCTCCCTTGCAGAGCAGGTTGCATCTTTACATGCGGCGACAAAGGGAACAAAACACCCGGCTGCGCGGGACGCGACGCGTTCCGCAGGATCAACCGGGTGACGGGGACGTTGTATGGGTTCGGCTACATGCGTTCGAAGCGCGCGGCTTCGAGGACAAAGACGGTGGCGCCAAACATGGGCATGCCGGACTCAACCGGATTGGCCTGCGCGCGCTGGCGCACGTTGGCATCGATGACGCGGAGGACGTCGTCGACTTGCGCCTCCTCCACGCCCACGAGCAGAGTCACGTTGCCGCGGCGGAAGAAACCGCCGGCCGTGTTCATGCGCGTGACGCGGTAGCCCGCCGCAATCAGCGCGCGGGTCACTGGTTCGGCATCGTCGGCCGAAACGATGCTGACAACCATGCGCATGGTGTTTCCTCCTGTGGGGTAGCCGCACTGAGCGACGGCAACTACGTGTTCGGTGACAGGTTTGTCGCCGCCGAGGCGCTCAAATTGCAGGACCGGGATCATAAAGATGGTCGCGCCGCCGACGATAACCTCGAGCGGATAGGCCGGCGCGGCCATTGCCAGGTGCGCCGGTTCCGCGCCGGCAGGCAACGGATTGATATAGCGTTTGCGGGTGTGGCACGTCTTGCGCACGATCTCCATCACGCGCTCGACCTCATCCTCCCGCGCGCCGACGAGGCAGGTCACGTTGCCGCGCGAGAGGAAGCCGCCGATGGTGTTCAGCCGGGTGACGCGCACGCCCGCATTGTTCAGGCGTCGGGTCAGGACGTCTGCATCCTCGCTCTGCACGATGAGGAACATCAAATACATGGCGGTCTCCCGGGGGAACGGCGGATAGTAGACTTTTACCCGCAAGTGGGCGGATTGTCAAGTGCGCGGCCGCGGGGCATCCCGCCACGCGCCTGTTATAATCGTCGCACAGCCTACACCGAAGAGACGGAGACCTGATGAAGAACACGAGCATTGTCCTGGTGATGCACGGTGTGCCGCCGAGCGACTACCCGCGCCGCGAAATCGCGGAATTCATGGCCCTGCATAGCCGGTTGGAGCACGGCGGCTTCCCGCCGCGCGAGCGCGCAGCCGCTGAGGCGCGCTTCGCCGAGATGGATGCGCGCATCCGCAACTGGCCGCGGCATGCGGAGAACGACGCCTTCTATGTAGCTTCTCACGATCTTGCCGAGGAGCTGGCAAAGGCCACGCGCTGCGCAGTCGCGCTCGGCTTCAACGAGTTCTGCGCGCCAACGGTGCCCGCCGCGCTCGATCAGGCCGCAGAAGAAGCCGAGCGCGTGATCGTCATCACGCCGATGCTCACGCCCGGCGGCGAGCACGCGGAGCATGAAATCCCCGAACAGATAGAAGATGCGCGCAGCCGCCATCCCGGCGTAGAGTTCGTCTACGTCTGGCCGTACCAGATGGCCGATGTCGCCGCGTTCCTGGCCGAGCGCATCCGCGCGTTCGTTGGCTAGACCGTTTCTTGCCGCAGAGGCCACAGCGGGTTCAGAGGTTACGTCTCTGGGCCCTCTGTGGCCTCTGCGGCAAGAATCGCGATTGCTCTGACCGCGAAACCTGTTGGCCGCTTCCTCGTATAGGGTACAGGAGACTGGAACGTCGCTCTCCGTACTCTGAGGAGGAAACATGTCTGAGCAGAAGACGCGCACCGAGGAATTCCAGGTGCAGGGTGAAGAGATCATCGCGAAGGTGAAGGAACTCGTGCGGCAGGGCAACATCCGCCGCATTTCGATCAAGAGCGAAGACGGCAAACCGATCGTCGACATCCCGCTGACGCTGGGCGTGGTCGGCGCGTTGCTGCTGCCGCAGTTCGCCGCGCTGGGCGCAGTCGCTGCGCTGGTCGCCCGCTGCACGGTCACGGTCGAGAAGGACGAAGAGGAGCTTTAGAATGAACTCGCTGACTCACGACGACCTGCGGACTCACGTGCCAATCGTGGCATGGCTCAATATCATCGGTGGCATCCTGCTCCTGGGGGTCGCGCTGTTCCTGCTCGTCCTCCTGCCGGGCATTGGCGTTGCATCAGGCGACCGGGATGCAGCCGGCATCCTGGCCATCGTCGGCTTCAGCGTGGGCATCTTCATGGCCGTGCTGGCGCTGCCCGGATTGCTGGCGGGCATCGGGCTGCTGAAGCGGAAGAACTGGGGCCGCGTGCTGGCGATTGTCGTCAGCTTCCTCAACCTGCTCAACTTCCCGCTCGGCACGCTGCTTGGCGGGTACTCGCTGTGGGTGCTGTTCCAGGAAGCCGCGTCGACCTACTTCGAATGATAAACGCAGACCCGTCGGTTTTCCGAAACCCGACGGGTCTTGACCGCCTCCGTGCGCGGCCCTATAATCCTCCCGTCCGAACGCTTCATCCTGTTCGGGCGGGAGTTTTTTCATCCGATGACCAAAGAAGAGATCGTTAAGCTGACGAGCCTCAGCGCGTGCGCGGGGTGAGCGTCGAAGCTGCCGCCTGAGCAGCTCGCGCAGGTCCTGCGCTCGCTCGGAGATCAGTTTCCCGCCGACCAGTATCCCGAGTTGCTGGTCGGCCTCGGCGCGCCCGACGACGCCGCGGTCTACCGGCTGGACGACGAGCACGCGCTCATCCAGACGGTCGACTTCTTCACGCCCATCGTCGACACGCCCTACGAGTACGGCGCGATTGCCGCGGCCAACGCGTTGAGCGACATCTACGCGATGGGCGGGCGCGTGCTCTTTGCCCTGAACATCGCCGCGTTCCCGCCGCAACTGCCCGCCTGGATGCTTGCCGACGTGCTGCGCGGGGGGGCGGACGTGGTGCGCTCGGTCGGCGCGGCCATCGCGGGCGGGCACACGATCCAGGACAAGGAGCCGAAGTACGGCCTGGTCGTGACCGGCATCGCGCACCCCGACCGGATCATGACGAAGGGCGGCGCGCGGCCGGGCGACCTGCTCGTCCTGACCAAGCCGCTCGGCACGGGGGTCATCACCACGGCGCTCAAGCGGGAGCTGGCGGACGAGGCGGAGGTGACAGCCGCGATCCGCAGCATGACGTGGCTCAACAAGGCCGCATCGGAGGCGTGCCTGGCCGCAGGCGTGAAGTCTGCCACGGACATTACCGGCTTCGGACTGCTCGGCCATGCGCTGGAGATTGCCAACGCGTCGGCTGTCCGCCTGCGCATCGAGTTCGACCGGCTGCCGTGGCTGCCCGGCGCGCTCCGCCACGCGGAGAAGTGGGCGTTCGCGGGCGGGGCGTTCAACAACAAGAGCTTCTACGGCGGGTCGATCACCCTCACGCGGGCGCTGGAGGAGTGGCAGGAGATCCTGCTGCACGACCCGCAGACCTCCGGCGGGCTGCTGGCCGCGGTGCCGCCCGACAGGCTGCCCGCGTTCATCGACGCGTGCTCGCCGGGCGGGCAGGAAGTGTGGGTGATCGGCGAGGCCGCGACGGGGGAAGGGGTCGAGATCGTGTGAGCAGGGGGCTGGGCGCTTCTCGATGGGTCGAGGTGTTCCTTGTGGCCCTCATCGGCGGCGCGGTCGGGGCGGGCGGGATGTGGCTCCTGACCCAGCGCGCCGCTCCCGCGACCCTGGCGCGGGTCGAGTTGACCGCGCCGCCGCCCATGCTCACCTTCACCTCGCCCGCGCCGACGGCTACCGTTGCGCTGATCATCCCCACCTTGCCGCCGACTGAGACGCCTACGCCCGTTCCGACGGCCACGCCTGAACCCTCCGCAACGCCCCCGCCGACCGCGACCCCGCTGCCCTCCCTGCCTGAGATCATTGCCCGCGCCAACCCTTCCATCGTGACCGTGATCAACGCGCGGTCGGTGCCGGGGGTGAACAACTCGACCTCGGAGGAGCTGGTGTGGGGGTCGGGCGTGATCATCGACTCGCGGGGGTATGTGCTGACGAACGAGCACGTGGCGGGCGCGGCGCAGGATTTGATCGTGACGATGGCGAACGGGCGGAATGCGCCGGCCCGCTACATTGCGGGGGACGGGATCATCGACCTGGCGCTGATCAAGGTCGAGTGGGACTGGCGCTTTGAGAAGCTGCCGTGGGGCGACTCGACGAAGCTGCAAGTGGGGGACGAGGTGGCGGTGATCGGCAGCCCGCTGGGCAACCTGCGCAACAGCGTGACGACGGGGGTGATCAGCGGGCTGGACCGGCGCATCTACCTGGAGGACGACACGACGGTGAGCGGGCTGATCCAGACGGACGCGGCGATCAACCGGGGCAACTCGGGCGGCGCGCTGATCGACCGGCGGGGGCGGCTGGTGGGGATCGTGACGCTGATCATCCGCGAGACGACGGTGGAGGGGGACCCGCTGGCGCAGGGGATCGGGTTCGCGATCCCGGCGGCGGATGCGCGCGCGTATGCGGAAGAGTGGCTGGCGGATGAGGAGGAGTAGGGGCGGGCGGTCATGTAGCTTAAGCGACGCTGTTGCGCTACATAGCGCAACGACTTTTGGCTGATTTGTTACAGAAGAGGCGGGCGGACCGTTCCGTTCCGCTACAAATCGGAACGAGTTTTGGCTGATTTGTTACAGAAGAGGTGGGCGAAGCAAAACGTTCCGCAACAAAGCGGAACGATTTTGGACTCACCACGCCACACTGCAACCCCGCCGAGCGAT
>CAZPTI010000306.1:0-5705 GCA_964588925.1 uncultured Anaerolineales bacterium
GACCGGCAAGAAGCCCAACATCCTGATCTTCCTCGTCGACAACATGGGCTACGGCGACCTGGGGATCAACGGCGGTGGGCTGCTCTCCGGCGCGCCGACGCCGAACATGGATCGCCTCGGCCGCGAGGGTCTGCACCTGCTCTCCACCTACTCGCAGCCCTCCTGCACGCCCACGCGGTGCAGCCTGCTCACGGGGCGCCTGCCGATGCGGCACGGGCAGCTCAGGCCCAGCTTTGCGGGCGAGCCGGGCGGCCTCGGCAAGGAGACCACCGTCGCAAAGGTGCTGAGCGAGAACGGCTACGTCACGCAGGCCATCGGCAAGTGGCACTGCGGCGAGAATGAGGAGTCGCAGCCGCACAACGTCGGCTTCGACGACTTCTACGGCTTCCTCGGCTGGTCGGGGCTGTACACCGACTGGCAGGATGCGGAGTTCGCGCCCGAATTCGCGCTGAGCCCGGAGCGCCAGGCGCTGGTGCGCGAGGTCCCGTTCAACGACCACATCGTCCACGGCGTGAAGGGCAAGGGGCTGGAGAACCTGGAACAGATCACGCTGGAGGTGAGCGCGCAGCTTGACGAGAAGTTCGCCCACTACTCGGAACAGTTCATCCGCAACATGGCCGACAGCGACAGGCCCTTCTTCCTCTACCACTGCTTCCGAGCGCTGCACGTGAAGAATTACGTCAACCCGAAGTACAAGGGCAAATCGCCCGCGAAGTACCCGTACAAGGACTGCCTCGTCGAGGTCGATGACATCGTCGGGCGGCTGGTGGCCGCGCTGGAGGAGACCGGGCAGCTCGAAAACACGCTCATCTTCATCACGTCAGACAACGGCCCGATGCTGGAGCCGTGGCCCGATGCGGGGTGGTCGCCCTTCCGCGGCGGCATCGCGACGACGTGGGAAGGCGGCATGCGCGTGCCGGGGATCGCGTACTGGAAGGGCGCGATCGCGCCCGGCCGCGTCAGCGACGGTCTCTTCGACCTGCACGACCTGTTCCTCACATCGCTGTCGCTGGCAGGCGTGGACTATCGCCCGCCCGAAGGCCGCTACCTCGACAGCATCGACCAGACCTCGTTCCTGCTGACCGACGGCGGCCTCTCTAACCGCAAGTACACCTACTACTGGTCGCAGGACGTGATGTGCGCGCTGCGCGTGGCGGAGTACAAGTTCGTCATGTACGGTATGTCGGATGACGACTGGGACGTGGTGAACCCGAGCAGCTCGACGACGCTGGAAAACTACAAGAACGCCAAGTTGTACAACCTCTACCTCGACCCGAAGGAACGCTACAGCTACTACGGACGCCAGACCTTCATGGACAACCTGTTCAGTGATCCGTGGTACGCGCATAAGGCGACCTACAAGAAGTTCCCGGAGCAGACCGCCAAAGCTGGATAGCGCGGTGAGACACACCTGGAGGCAAAGATGACCCTCAAACGACGAGACTTTATCAAAGGATGCGCCGGAGCAGCCGCGGCGCTTGGCTTTGCCGGCCGCGTGCCTGGCGCGGCAGGCGCGGCGGACGCAACAACGGCCGCGGCCTCGCCGATTCGACATCGCGCGGCTGTCTCGCCCTCGCAGGGCGCGCCCGTCCCCGGCAAAGAGGCCGAGCCGCTGACACAGCAACTCAACCAGGCAGTGCTCGATCATCTGCCGTTCGAGGCGGACACGCAGGACTACGCGGACGCGCTCCGAGGCATGATCGCGCCGCTCCCGCCCGAAGCGGCGACGATCGTCAACCCGAATCCGAAGCTCCCCCCCATCTGGGATCTGTCACGGTATGACTTTCTCAAGGCAAACGGAGACCCGAATCCTCCCGGCGCAGATACCCTCTGGGCGCCCGCGCCACCGGAAGCGAACCCCAGCCTGTGGCGCCAGGCGCAGGTCAACCTGTTCAATGGCCTGTTCGAGGTGGTTCCCGGCATGTATCAGGTGCGCGGCGGGGACATGACGAACCTGACTATCATCGAGGGCAGGAAGGGGATCATCCTGATTGATCCGGTGGTGAGCTGCGAGACGGCGGCCGCCGCGCTCAAGGTCTACCGGGACCATCGCGATCCCGGTGCAGCGCGGCGCGTGACGGCGCTGATCTACACCCACAGCCACAGTGACCACTACGGCGGCGTGCGCGGCGTGGTCGACGAGGCTGACGTGAAGGCCGGCAGGGTGGCAATCATTGCGCCGGACCGGTTCCTTGAGAAGGTGATCAGCGAGAACGTGCTGGCGGGAACGGCGATGACTCGTCGCGCGAACTACTCCTACGGCTTCTACCTGCCCAAAGGCCCGCGCGGCCAGATCGACGCGGGGCTGGGCAAGGCTGTGTCGATGGGGACCGTCTCGCTTATCCCGCCGACGGATACCATCACGAAGACCGGCGAGCGGCGCAAGATCGACAACGTCGAGATCGTCTTCCAGATGACGCCGGACACCGAAGCGCCGGCCGAGATGATGATGCACTTCCCGCAGTTTCGCGTGCTGGATGCGGCCGAGCTGGCGTGCTCACTACTGCACAACATCTACACGCCCCGCGGCGCGGAGGTGCGCGACGCCACGATGTGGTCACACTATCTCAACGAGGCCATCGACCTGTTTGGCAGGAAGAGCGACGTGGTGATCACCTCGCATAACTGGCCGACATGGGGCAGCGACGCGGTGGTCGATTACCTGGCGCAGCAGCGCGATCTGTACAAATACCTGCACGACCAGACGCTGCACCTGGCGAACCAGGGCCTGACGATGAACGAGATTGCCGAAGAGCTGGCCCGGAACCGGCCCCTGCCGGGCGGCCTTGAGACGCAATGGTTCGCCCGCGGCTACTATGGTTCGGTGAGCCACAACGTGAAGGCGGTCTACAACAAGTACCTCGGCTACTACGACTCAAACCCGGCGCACCTGGAGCCGCTGCCACCGGAGCCCGCGGCGCGGCGCTACGTTGAATTCATGGGCGGCGCGGATGCGGTGATCCAGCGCGCGCAGGCGCTTTATGACAACCCGGCGAGCGCGGACGACTACCGCTGGGTGGCCGAAGTGATGAGCCACGTCGTCTTTGCCGACCCGACCAACGCGGCGGCGCGCAACCTGGGCGCGGATGCGCTGGAGCAACTGGGCTATCAGGCCGAATCCGCGATCTGGCGCAACCAGTACTTGAGCGGCGCGTTTGAGCTACGCAACGGGAACCCTGTACAGGGCGGCGCGGGCACGGCGAACGCGGATACGATCAACGCCATGCCCATCGGCTCCTACTTCGACTTCCTCGGCGTGCGTCTCAACGCGACGCGGGCGGAGGGAGTCCGGATGGTGTTGAACTGGATCTTCACGGACACGAACGAGAAGTACGCGCTCAACCTGTCCAACTCGGCGCTGACCTATCGCCCTGACCGGCCGGCCGCCAACGCCGACGCCACCCTGCGATTGACCCGCGCGACCCTGAACACGATTAACCTCGCGCCGAATGCGCAGTACCCGGACATGACGCCGGAACAGGCATTCGACGCGGCGGTCGCCAGCGGCGCGGTGCAAGTCATCGGCGACCAGCAGAAGGTTCACGAGCTTCTTGGCGACGGCGGACTGCTGGACAGGTTCACCACGAGGTTCAATCTGATCGAACCCTGACTCAGCGGAGGGTGAAAACGGTAAAGCCACAGAGGTCTCAGAAGTTCCTCTGTTACCTCTGAGACCTCTGTGGCTTCACACCTGCGAAGCATTGCGGCGACAACCGTATCACAACCGGACCCGATTCGCGCTCACAACGGGCAGTCGCGTCTACTAGCGCTCCCCGACGTTCTCGGGGAAGAGCGCGACCTTGACGTACCGGTCCGCGGGGAGATAAGCGCGCGCCGCTTCCCGCACCTGCTCCGGCGTCACCGCGGCGAGCGCATCCTCGTAGCGCAGGATGCGCCGCACGTCGTCGCCGGGCGTCGTCAGCCGCGCCTCGAGCTCCCACAGCCAGAACCAGTTCTCCTCCAGCATCTCCCGATAGCCCTGCCGCGCCTGCTCCTTCGCCTTCTTCACGTCGCCTTCCGCGGGGCCGCGCACCCGAAGGTCGGTCAGCATGGCGAAAACGGCCTGCGATAACTCCTCCACTCGTTTAGGATCAGAGACGAACTCGATAGACGCGCTGTAGGTGGGATCAGGCAGGACATCCCAGCCGATGCCCGCCTGGGGCGAATACGCGCCGCCGAGTTTCTGCCGCAGTTCGTCGATCACGCGCATCTCCAGCACGTTGCCGAGCACGTCGATGACCGCCTCGGTTTCGAGCGTGGGGGTCAGGGGGCCGGTGAACTCGAGCGTGACGCGCGCCCGGTCGTCGATGCCCTTGCGCACCGTCCTGTCGATCTTTTCTGTGGGCAGCGGCGGACGAACGTCGCGCCATGTTTCCCTGCGCCCGGTCGAGGGCAGGTTCCCGAGATAGATCTGAACGAGCCGCTTGAGGGTGGGCAGGTCGAAGCTGCCGACGAAGGTGAACGTGAAGTCGCTGAAGTCCGCAAAGCGGTCGCGGTAGATCGCGACCGCGCGCGCCTTGTCGAGGCCATCCACCTCGGCCAGGGTGAGCGGCCGACAGCGCACCCCGGTCCCGCAGAAAATCTCCGCGAGCGCGTCCTGCAACGCAGACTCTGGCTCCAACATGCGGTTCTTCAGCCCGGTTCGAAGCTGATCCTGCAACACCTTGAACGCGTCGTCGTCCGCGCGCGGCTGCGTCGCGTACAGATAGACCAGTTGCAGCGCGGTTTCCACGTCTGCCGCGGAGGACGAGCCGGAGAAGCCTTCGCTCAACTCCCCAATGGAGGGCGAGGCATACGCCAGCTTGCCGGCGAGCAGCTTGTTAAGCTCTGTCTGCGGCAGGTTGGCGATCCCGCTGCTCTCGATCCACGACGCGGCAAGGGTGGCTTCGGGATAATCTTCATCAGAGACGAGCGAGTCGCCGCCGGGGCTGGTGGCCGAAAAGAGGACTTCATCCTTCTTGAACGTCGTCGGCTTCATGACCACGCGCACGCCGTTCGCCAGGGTGATGTCCGTCACGCCCAACTCTGGCAGCGCCTTCTCCGAAACAATCGCGGCGGGCAAGGGAATTTCCGTCAGCAACCGGTCCTGGCTGAGGCGATCCACGTACGGTTCGAGCTGCTTCGCCGCGGCTGCCTCGACAGTGGCGATCAGCTCCGCCTCGGTCGGCAACTTCAGCCCGGCCTTGTCCGGCCCCTGGACCAGGATGGCGCGGTCGCCCGGCGCAACCAACGCGGCAATCCACCGGTTCGCCTCGTCCAGTGTGATCCCCGGCAGCAGCCGCTTCACCAGCCGGTTCTCGTACGCGATCCCCGGCGACGCGGTCTCATTCAGAAACAGGTCAACATACTCGTCCGCATATCCCGCGCTCTCGCTCGTCTCGCGCTCCTTGTCCGCGCTCTCGTATGCGGCCAGCATATCTTGCTTCGCGCGCTCCAGCTCGCCCGGCGTGAACCCATGCTGCCGCGCGCGCTCAAACTCGGTCATCAGCGCGTCCAGCCCGACCAGCGTCTTCTCCTCGTCGACCACTGCGGAGAGATCGACCATGTCCGTTGAGCGGACAAGACTCCCGCCGCCGACCGAGGCCCACAGGAAGGGCGCGTCCGCCTTCTGCGCAACCTCGCTGTAACGCTGGTTGAGCATATCACTGACCAGGCCATCCACCAGCAGCCGCCGATAGTCGCCCACCGTGCGCAAGCCCTGCGCG
>CAZPTI010000307.1:0-2998 GCA_964588925.1 uncultured Anaerolineales bacterium
GCGCCGGAATAGGTGAGGCCGAGGGCCTGCGTCTTCGCGCTGGCAGCATAGAGCGCGTCGAGGACGCTCTGCGTCTGCGTCCGGCTGGCCTCGACCAGTCCGCCGCCGCTGTTGAAGCTGGCGACGACGGTCTGCCCCTTCAACAGATGCTTCGCATTGTCCGCCGATAGGCCGGTGGTAAGACGCGTCAAGCCGTTCGCGTTCGGGTTCTTCGGGTAGCCGCTGACCGTGCCGCTGGCGGTCAGGTTGACAAAACAGGGCGCTGCGGGATTCGGGAAAACGCAGGCTGTATTCGCAGCGGAATTCTCGACGCCGCCGTCCGGGTCGTACAGCAGCTTGTAACTGGCGCCGCTGGCCCCGTTCCACGCAATCGTCCCCGCATCCAGCCAGAGCGCCTTCGCCTGGTTCACCGTAATCGGTCCAACCGCCGCGACGGTGTAGCTCCAGTTAAAGCCGGTGTGTCCGTAATCGTTGCCAAACTCATTGCGCGTGAAGAGTTGATACTGGACAAAGGTGCCTGCGCCCTGCGCGGGGATGTCCGCGCGCCAGTTTGCGCCCGGATAACCTGTATTATCGAAGGTCCCGAGGACTTTAACGTACGACGAGCCGATGTTGTATTCCAGCCCGGCCGTCTCGCCGAGCGCGGTGTCGCTGTTCATCCACACGCGCACCGTGTCTGCGCTCGTCGGCGCAGCAGGAACCTGCGCGATCCAGGTGCGGTACGTAGCGGCTTCTGCGATGCCAAACGATAGCACTGTCGCGACGATCAGAAGGGCAAATGTGGCGCGCAGGGCTGCGCGGGTGGGGTGTCTCATGGCTGCGGTCTCCTCGTGGTGCTAACCAACTCTGGCTGCCAATCGCGCGACAGCCGGCGACGGACGCTGCGCGCAACACGAATGATTGGTTTGTACCACGAGTTTCCGCAAGAAACAATTTCTCGCGCGGGCGCGCGAGGGCTTGTTGTCGAGAATTGAGTTTACTGTGTTGCGGGGTGGACTACTCCAGGTTCGCGTGCCGCGCCATCAGGCTCGACTGCGACTGACCAGTGCGCTCCGCCACGGCCGCGACGACCGAGTCGAGCACGATCAGCGTGGCCTGTTCGAGCGCAGCGGCGAGCGGCATCCGGCTGCTCCCTGCGAAATTCTCGCGCGTCGAGCCACCGGGGATGAAGACGACCGTGTCTGCAAGGCTGCCGAGCGTCGACGCAGGCTGGCTGGTGATGACTGCGACGCGAGCGCCCTGGCTGATAGCGCGCCGCGCATAGCCGACCGGCGCGGCCGTCTCGCCGCTGCCGGACGCGATCAGCAGCAGGTCGCCGGAGCGGATCGGCGGGGTGGTCGCATCGCCGACCACGTGGACGGTCAGCCCGACCTGCATCAGCCGCACCGCTGCCATCCGCATGATCCACCCCGAGCGCCCCTGCCCTGCGACAAAGATGCGCGTGGCCTCGATAACCCGCCGGCACAGCGCCTCGCACTGCTCTTCCGACACCTGCCCGAGCAGCGCGCTTACTTCGCCCAGATCCGTCGCGATCCATTCCGTGATCTTCATCTAAGCATGTTCTCCCATACGCGCCAGGCACTTCGCAAGTGCCTGGCGCGTGGCGTCTACCGCACTAACTCGCCCAGCGCGCGCCACAGCGCGTCGCTCTTCGTCTGCTCCAGCCCGGTCATGCGAAAGAACGCCATCACGTTCGGGGTGCGCCGGCGGAGGGAAATACGTTCCACGTACGGGCCGTAGCTCTGCATAAACTCCGCCGCGCGCTCGAGCGCGACCTTGTCCACCGCGCCGCGTCCGCCGAGCGCCAGCCCGTCGCTGAGCTCGATCCACTGATACGGCGCATCGGCAGTCGCCGCGTCCAGTTCCTTGCGCAGCTTGCCCTTCACCGGCAGAATCTCGAACTCGCGGCCCGGCTGCAGCCGCAAATCTCCCTTGATCGCCAGCAGGTCGCGCTTGCCGCGAATCCGCTCCCACAGCCACAGCGGCGGAAACTCGCGTGTTAGCAGGTAGTAGGAGATGGACAGGTTGCGGTAAGGCGCGCGCGCCTCCTGCACCGTCACCTCCGCGCCCGACGTCACTGACTTGATCCAGCGCCACGCCACGCGCCCGCCGAGCGCGCCGATGCCCGCTTGCAGCCAGTTGCCCAGCTTGCGGCTGCGCTGCCGGTTGAGCCACTGTCCGCCCAGGTAACCGAGAACCAACAGGATAATGGCAATCCACAAAACACGTTCCGGCCCGGTGGCCGGCATCCACGATGGCATGCGGGGAGTTCCTTTCAGAAAGGCTAATGCGGAAGAGGAGTATACCACGGGCCGGCTTAATTGCCCGATAGGGGGTGTAACTGTATAATCTGCGGGTCAGACGGAGCGCAATGACCGCGCAATTCGCATTTAGGAGTTGTGTCAATGCGGAGAATCGGCGAAATTCTGCTTCTCGCTTTCGTCGGCGCGTTTGTGTGCGCGGTGCTCTTCTGGCTGTCCTTTGTCATTCAGGCCGCAATGGATGGGAACAACGTGGGTGAAGCGGCGGCCTACGGCATCCTCTTTGGCTTCGGCGCGTTCTTCGTGGGTGGCGTGCTTGGCGCGTTTATCGCAATGTTGCGCGCCAGCTTGCTCGGCGGCGCAGCGCTCGGCCTGCTTGCCGTTGCGGTCTTCGTGCTGTTGTGGGCGCTCGGGCAGAGTGACGGCGTTTCGTTCTCTCGCGCGCTGCCGTTCGCGATCTGGTTCTCCGTCCCGTCCTTGCTCACGGGGCTTCTTGTCGCATGGCTTCGCCTGCGTCGCGAACGCAAGCGCGTCGCGTTGACACCCGGTCAACCTGTGTGATACACTTCATTTCGTAACAAAAGCATATTTAGCTGGATGAACAGCGCGAGAGAGCGCGCGCTTCGCCCCAACGACGGACAGAGGCGCGCCGCCGAAGGTGCGCGCGTGCGGCGACCGGGCCGCGCGCTAATCTCTCAGGTCACAACATCGCGCTGGGACAGCACTCTGGAAAGAAC
>CAZPTI010000307.1:3098-5685 GCA_964588925.1 uncultured Anaerolineales bacterium
GTCACCGATGGGGCAAGCCGACGTGGGCAATCTCTCAGGTCACCAGACAGAGACGGAAGCCGGGCAGTCGTCTGCCCGTTCCTTCCGTCTCTTTTTGTTTAACCACGCAACTACCTAGCATCACCATCAGGAGGACATCATGGCTTACAAGTACGACGCGCAGGCCCGGTATGCGAAGACTCACGAATGGGTGCGGCTGGAAGGCGACCTCGCCGTCATCGGCGTGTCCGATTACGCCCAGCACCTCCTCTCCGACATCGTCTACGTCGAGCTGCCGGAAGTCGGCGACACCGTCACCGCGGGCGAGTCGATGGGCACGGTCGAGTCGGTCAAGGCGGCCGAGGACGCCAACGCGCCGGTTTCGGGCGAGGTGGTCGAGGTCAACACTGAGCTTGAGGACAACCCGGAGTGGGTGAACGAAGACCCCTTCGGTAAGGCCTGGCTCGTCAAGGTGAGCTTGAGCGATCCGAGCGAACTGGACGGCCTCATGGATGCTGCCGCCTATGAGGCGTTCGTGCAGGAAGAGGAAGAAAAGGGCGGACACTGATGGACTATATCCCGAACACCGACGCCGACCGCGCCGAAATGCTGAAGGTCGTGGGCGTCGAGTCGGTGGCGGACCTGTTCCGCGATGTGCCGGAGCAGTTCCGCTTCCCGAAGCTCGACCTGCCCCCTGCGCTCACCGAAATGGAGATGCTGCAGGAGCTTCAGGCGCTGGCTGACGAGAACGACGATCTGAACCACCTCGCGTGCTTCCTCGGCGCGGGCGCGTACAACCACTTCGTGCCGAAGGTCGTCGACTCGATCATTTCGCGCGGCGAGTTCTACACGGCTTACACGCCGTACCAGCCCGAAATCTCGCAGGGCACGCTCCAGGCGCACTTCGAGTACCAGTCGATGATCACCGCGCTGACCGGCATGGAGGTCTCCAACGTCTCGCACTACGACGGCGCGACCGCGGTGGCCGAGGCGGTCATCATGGCGTTGCAGGTCGGGCGCAACAAGCGCTGCAATATTATCCTTAGCCCCACGCTCAACCCGCAGTATCGCGAGGTCGTCCACACGTACACCCAGGGCATGTGCGTCAAGACCATCGGCGAGAACGCGCCGCTGGGCGACCTGAACGCGCTGGCTGACATGTGCGACAGGGACGCTGCGTGCGTCATCGTCCAGAATCCCGACTTCCTCGGCCGCCTCTACATGCCCGCCGAAATGCAGGCGCTGGCCGACAAGGTTCACGCCGCGGGGGCCATCCTCGTTGTCGCGTGCGACCCGATTAGCCTCGGCCTGTTCACCCCGCCCGGCCAGTACGGCGCGGACGTGGCGTGCGGCGAGGCGCAGCCGATGGGCAACAGCCTAAGCCTGGGCGGGCCGTACGTCGGCTTCTTCGCCATGAAGCTGGGCGAGGTGCGCAAGTCCGCGGACCGCATCGTCGGGCAGACGGTCGACGTGGACGCGGAGCGCGGCTTCGTGCTGACCCTCAGCACGCGCGAGCAGCACATCCGCCGCGAGAAGGCGTCGAGCAACATCTGCACCAATCAGGCGCTCAACGCGCTCGCCGCGGCCATCTACATGGCCGCGATGGGCAAGCACGGGCTGAAGAAGGCCGCGGAGCTGACTTACCACAAGGCGCACTACGCTGCGAAGCTGATCGACGGGCTGGAGGAGTACGCGGTCAAGAGCGATGGCCCCTTCTTCAAGGAGTTCGTCGTGCAGTGCCCGTTGCCGGTCGAGCAGATCAACGAGCGGCTGCTGAACGAGTGGGGCATCGTGGGCGGTTATGACCTCGGCAAGGATTACCCCGAGCTGAAGGATCACATGCTCGTCTGCGTGACCGAGATGAACAGCAAGGTTGAGATCGAGACGCTGGCCGAGGCGCTGGCCGCGATTGCCGCGCCGATGTCGGAAGACCTTGAAGGTCAGGACGAACTGAGCGACGTGGAGGAGGTGGCGTGATGGGCGAGCCGCTGATTTACGAAATCTGCCGCGCGGGCCGCAAAGCCGTCCACCTGCCCGACGTTGACGTGCCGGAGTCGCCGCTGCCGCAGGAGGCATTGCGCGATAACCTGCCGCTGCCCGAAGTGTCCGAGATCGATCTGGTGCGCCACTACACGCGACTCAGCCAGTTGAATCACTCGATTGATACCGGCTTTTACCCGCTCGGCTCGTGCACGATGAAGTACAACCCGAAGGTGAACGAGTACGCCGCGCGCATGGCCGGGTTCGCCAACCTGCACCCCTTGCAGGACGCGGACAGCAGCCAGGGCGCGATGGCGCTCATGCATAACCTGCAAGAGATGCTGGCCGAAATCGCCGGGTTCGCCGCGGTGACGCTCCAGCCCGCGGCCGGCGCGCACGGCGAGTTGACCGGCGTGCTGATCATGCGGAAGTATCTCTACGAGAAGGGCGAGACGCAGCGCGACGTGATCATCGTGCCCGACTCGGCGCACGGCACCAACCCGGCCACGACGAGCATGTCGGGGCTGAAGGTCGAGGTGTGCCCGTCGGGTGCGGACGGCAACGTCGATCTCGCTGCGCTCAAGGCGCTGATCGCCAGGCACGGCGGTCATCTGGTCGGTCTGATGCT
>CAZPTI010000308.1:0-5563 GCA_964588925.1 uncultured Anaerolineales bacterium
GATCGCGTTACGATTCCAAGCACGCCTGAACTGGTGAACTTCTTCAATCAAGAGGCGAACGGTGACAATATTGCGAGCATTGCAATTCGGATGACTGGGTGTACAGCTGGTGCTCCGGAAGTTCGATTTGGCAGTCGCGAGAATGCGGGCTACGAACCGAGTGCAGAGTTGCTCTCGCCTACTGCGGTGACTTTGGCAGAGACGAGTGCAAGTAAAGTCGAGTGGCCGCTCTACGCGGGCCTCGCGGCGGTCGCCCTGGTCGTCGTTGCAGGCGTGATGATCTCCCGCCGCCGCACGGCGTAACATTCTTCCGGGGGCTGCTGGCCCCGGCAGTAGCTGAATAAAGCGCACGGTGGTGATGAGCCACCGTGCGCTTTTCTTTTGTCCGAGCGGATCGGTTTTGGGGCAAGGAGAGGAGGGAGGGAAGTGCGGGGGTGCGCGGCCATCTCGAATAAACGAATTACGCCGGGCCTCATCTCACTGCGTGGCGAGCAGCGCGTTGCCGCCATTCGCTTATTCGTTCCGCCGCAGGCGCGCCCGCAGGCGCGCATTCGCTTATTCGAGATGGCCGCGGCGCACCCCCTGTGCGCAGAAGAAAGCGCCAGACGCGGAAGTGCCAGGCGGCCATCTCGAATAAGCGAATGGGATCGAATAAACGAATTGCGCCACACCTCTCTGAGTACGTTACAAGCAGCGCGCGGTCCAATTCGTTTATTCGTTCGCGCCCGCAGGCGCCCATTCGCTTATTCGAGATGGCCGCGCCAGGTTTCCCGCGTTCATACCCTTCTGTGATAAACTTCCAATTGTACGTCATTTTCTTGATACGGAGATAATGAATGTCCCCCCTTCTCACAGATGCCACGGGCAACAACCTCACGTACCGCATCATCGGCGCAGCGATGGAAGTTCACAACGCATCGGGCCAGGCTATAAGGAAGAGGTCTACGAGAGGGCGCTCGAAATCCAGTTGACGAAGCTGGAGATTGGCGTGTCGCGGCAACATCGCGTTGAAGTTTTCTTTGACGGTCAACCTGTCGCGCTGATGTTCCTTGACTTATTCGTCTGCGGTGAAGTGGTAGTGGAAATTAAAGCGTTCTCACAGCAGTTGGGCGGTGACGAGATCGCTCAGGTGCTCAACTACATAAACGCTGCCCATGCGCCAGTCGGGTTGCTGTTCAATTTTGGCCGGCGCAAATTGGAGTGGCGACGTGTGCTTCCGCCTGAGGCCCCACGGCCGGTAGAACGTTTGGGACGCGATAACGTCAAACGCAAGAGCTAGTTCTGGAGGGGCATGCGCGGCCATCTCGAATAAGCAAATGCGCGCCTGCGGCCATCTCGAATAAACGAATCGCATAGACTAATCGCTGCGGAACGGCAAGAACACGGTGCGACGCAATTCGCTTATTCGACTCCGCCCGCAGGCGCGCATTCGCTTATTCGAGATGGCCCGCGCATACCACTCGAACAACCCCAACACGGTCCCCATGCTCAAATAGAAGCGCCCCCTGGATGGGATTCCAGAGGGCGCTTCCTGCTTACGTCTTAGCTTAGGTTAGTTCCCCTTCGTCAGCGCAAAGTCAAACTCCGCGACCCCACCAGAGTCCGCCGGCGAGGCGCCCACGCAGTTGAGCGTGCGCAGGATGTAGAAGTAGTTCGTCGCCGGATCGCCAACAGTGACGTTAGGCTGGTCGACAAAGCTCGACGCCTTGCCGCTGAACACCTTCACGCTGTCCCCCGCGCCCGGCACGACGTACGGACTGGTGCTGCGCCACAGCTCGTAGCTGTTGTGCATGTCAGCGGTCCACTCGGTCAGCGTGTAGCGCTTGCTCTGGATGCTGATCTTCGGCTGCGCGGCAGTCGCCGGGCCGCAGATGCGCGTGTTGGCCCACGCCTTGTTGGTCGTGCTGCTGACCGTGACCGTGGCCTCGTTCGTGATGTTGCTGTTGACCGGCGCGGTCGCGTTCGCCTTGAAGGAGAAGGTCGCGGAAGTCGCTTCCAGGCCCACCCACACGTCCTTCGTGCCGTTCGGCAGCGCGCCCGTCTTCGTGCCCGAACCGCTGTAGTTGTAGTAGTTGACGCCCTGCGTACCCGCCAGGTTTTCAGCCCCGATAGTTGCCGTGGGGCTGGCGGAGCCAACCGCGGCATCAAAGCCCGACGGATAGCTGAACCAGATGTTGTCCGAGCCATCCTCGAACCACAACTGGAAGGAAACCCGCTGGCCCGTCTGCTTAACGCGGACGTTCTCCCACTCGATGACCGTATGCGGCTTACCGTTGAAGATGGTTAACACCAGGTACATATTGCCGCCGGTCAGGTCGAGGTCCGCCCAGAACGGGGCGAGCAGGTTATCCTTGATGTCGAAGGGGTCGTTCGCCGGGAACTTCTCAGGCGTCTCGAAGTTACACAAGGGCAGCGTGGGCACCCCTGCGCGAACGACGCCGTTCATGGAAACCAGCACCTCCGTGTAGTGCTGGTCGAGGTAGTAGAAGTCCATGCCGCCGAGCGAGAAGCAGCCGGTATCGAGGTTGACGCCGGTCAGGTCTGCCGGGGGCACGTTGCCCGCCATCGGATCATACCCGCTCAGGTTCTTCTCGCTCCACACGAACGACGCCGCGCCCAGAGTGGCGCTGCCACTCAAGGTGTTCGTGCCGCTGTTGTAGCTCCAGTTCGAGCTGTTCGAGCCGCTAACGAACGTCGAGCCGGCCGGAACCGGATCGCTGACGTTGAAGGTGCGGCTGGTGCTGGCCTTGTTCTTGACGACAACCGAGTAGGTGATCTGCGTCCCGGTCGCGCCGCCCGTCGGCGTAGCCGTCTTCTCGATCATGCCGCTGTCGGTCGAAGCGGCGACCTTGATCGCCACAGGCATGTGGAACTGCGGAGCCTTGCCCTGCGCTTCCGTGTAAACCACATGGCCGAAGTACCACTTGCCGGGGGTCAGGCCGCTCACGTCCGAGATATTGACGCCAAAAGTCTGCGTCGCGCCCGCGTTAATGGTGAAGTTCGGGACGGTCAGGGTGGCGACCAGGCCGTCCTTGCCGATGAACTGTCCGTTCCAGGTCATCTGCTGGCCGGTCGGGTTGCGCACGGTTCGCGTCCACCCGCACGACTTGTAGCACGCGTCGTCACCCATCGACGGGTAGTTGAGCGTCTTGGGATCGCCGCCGGAGGCCGGGTCGGCATTCTCGTACTCGGTCGTGGTGATATTCAGCAGCAGGCCGGCACTCAGCGCCCGAGCCACGTCCACGCGGCCGGAGCCGCGGTCAAACGGGTCGGTCGGCGTTGCCGCGTTTTCTTTGCGGACCGTGTTATCCCAGAGGGCTGTCGTCATCATGGCCGATTGGATTTCGGCCACCGTCCAATTCGCGCCATAGTACTTCGCCTTCATCATCAGCGCGCCCGCGCCCGCCATGTGCGGGCTGGACATGGACGTGCCGCTGATGATCTCGAGCTCGGGGACCGGCTCCCCCTGCATGGTGGCCCACGCCGCGAGGATGTCGACGCCCGGCGCAGTCATGTCGGGCTTGATGATGTCAGGCGCCTGCGCATTCGGGCCGCGCGAGGAGAAGGCGGCCATCACATCGCCGTTATTGGCCGCAATGTCGTTCTGCGTGCCGAGGATCGCGCCGACGGGATTCGTCGCACCCGACAGCCAGTTCTTGAGCGTCACGCCTTCGTCATACGTAATGTGCACGCCGGGGATGACGTAAGCGTCGCCGATCTCCTCGTCGCCGTTCGAGGCTGCGTTGACGAGGACCATGCCGACGCCGCCGGCCGCCTGGACGTTCTGCGCCTTCTCCACGCGAGCGTTGTTGCCGCGGTCGCAGACGACCAGCTTGCCGGCCAGCGCGCCCGCGGGCCACACGCCGGAAAGACAAAGCGGGTTGTTGTTGACGTTGCCCGCGTAGACCATCGGCGTCGAACCGAGCGGACCGGTCACGCTGCGGCCATAGATGTCGGGCAGCGGGCCTTTGTTCGTGCTATTGAGGCCGATGAGCGCGTTAATCAACGCGCGATCATGGGTCGAGGCCGCCGTCGTCGTAACCCACGGGCTGCCGTGCGCCACCGTCTGCGCGTCAGGCCCCGAATTGCCGGCCGAGGCCGAGACGAACGCGCCGGAGCCGCGGAGATCGAGGAAGGCCTGCTCATCGGCCGCAACCCACGGGCTCTGGCCGGAGCCGCTGATGGAGTAGTTGAGCGCATCGACGCCGTCGTTCACGGCCTGCTGCAGCGCGGCGACAAGGTCGTCACTGTTGCAGCCGTCCGTCGTGCAGGCGTCGTAGGCGATGATGTTGGCGTGCGGGGCCACCCCGGAAATGTCGAAGGTCAGGTCGATGGTCGGCTCATCGAGCAGGATGTCATACAGGCGGTTGCCGCCCGCCGTGCTGGCGGTGTGGGAGCCGTGCCCCTCGGGGTCCTCCGGGTTGTTGTCCGAGTTGGTGTAGCTCCACGCGCCGATCACCTTGTCGTTGCAAGTGACCTTCACGGGATAGCCGTTGTTGCACCAACCCTTGTAGACGCCTGCGCCCAGCGGGTTGGTATGGTTATACCCGTCGCCGCCAATGTCCGCAAAGGACGGATGATCGAAGTTGAGGCCGGTGTCGACCACGCCGATAATCATGCCCTCGCCACAGTTGCCGCCGGGCGCGCACGAGTCGACCGCGCCCCAGGCAGAAGGTGCGCCGATCCACTGCGGGCCGCGATCGGTCAACAGTTGGCGGACCTGGCGCGGCTCGACGTGCTTGACGCCCTGCAACGCGGCAATGGCCGCGGCTTCGCTCGGCGTCAGTTGAAGAGTAAGGCCGTTGAGCACGACGTCGTAAACGTAGCCGATCTCGGGACGGCGGTTGAGCTTCTCCTCGACGCGCTGCATAAACTCCGCGCGTTTCTCAGCGAGGAAGGCAAGATAGGCTTGAGAAGCCGGGCTGTTGACGTCAAGCTTGCGCGCGCCGGTCACTTCGATGCTGGTGGGCGCAAGCTCGCGGATGCCGCCGCGAAAACGCGCAAGCGACGGGTTGTCCAGGCTGATGATGTAGGTCTGCGTTTCTTCAGGAAGCGTGGGCTTGAGGGCCTTAACGGGTGGAGCATCGCCTGCCGCGAACGCGACAGTGGGGTGTCCGGCCAGCGCCAGGGGCACAACGAGCGCGAGAAGGACGACCAGGAACGGTAGACGCCGGGCCATGTGCGGGTTCTCTCCTTATATGCCAGGATCGAGGAACTACCAGCAGATTTGCGCACAACCAAAACTAGATGCAAGGGTCATTATAACATAACTCCGTGAACAAACCAAACCGAATTTGTTGGCGGCAGCAGTTCCAAACGTAGGCCCAAAAGAGCATCCTGAGCGGAGGGCGGTGGCAGTTCCAAATGCAAACCAGACCATCCGCAAATTACGCAGATTTTCGCCGATTCGAGGCTGGCAAAAGGCAATCTGCGCTAATCTGCGTAATCTGTGGTTCGTTTGTTGGGTCATATTCGGAATTCCTGCAATTTCAGAGATCCCCTTGACATCCCATACGAACATATGTTATAGTCAAGATAGAAGAACAAAAAAGCTACCGCTCAT
>CAZPTI010000309.1:0-5562 GCA_964588925.1 uncultured Anaerolineales bacterium
CGGCCGCGCCCGCGGACTGGGACAGCCCGACGGTGGTTCCCTTCCTGAGCGCGACGGGGACGTACCTGCTTGCGCTTGGCGGGCCGGCTGAGTGGGCCGAAGCCGCGTTGAACATCCTGGAGCTGGCGCTGAAGGAAGCGGGGGTGGGCGGCAAGACTTCGTCGGGCTACGGGCGGATGACGGTGACGCGGCTGGTGGGCGCGGTGGACTTCCCGCAGACGGTCCGCCCGAACGCGACCTCGCTGTCGCCCGAAGTGAAACAGAACGTTCCGCCCGTCCAGCCGAACCTCGAGTGGCGCCGCGCGCGGGTGCGCGAGTTTCGGCCGCAGCACGGCGGCCGTCTCGTCGACGCGGATTCCAACGAAGAGTTCAGCTTCCGGCCCGAAGCGGTGCAGGATCGCGGTTATCAGCCGGGCAAGGGCGCGCTGGTTGAGTACGCGCTGGGCGAAAAGGGGGGCAAGGTGGTCGTGGTGGCGGTGAGGCGGACGAGATGATCCTGCTTAACTTCAGCCACCCGCTGACCGCCGAGCAACTTGCGCAGGTGGAGACGCTCGCCGGGCAGTCCGTCGACCGGATGCTCGGCGAGCTCGCGCAGTTCGACCACGCTGCGGGGTTCGCCGAGCAGGTGCGCGGCCTGGTCGAGCGCGCCGGCCTCGCGGCGGATGAGTGGCAGACCGCGCCGCTGCTTGTCAACCTGCCCGGTTATGCGCCGGGCGCGGCCTGCCTGCTCGCCGAAATCCACGGTCGCGCGGGCTACTTCCCCGCGATCCTCCGCCTGCGGCCGGTGGCGGGGAGCGTCGTGACCGTGTACGAGGTGGCGGAGTTGATTAATTTGCAGGCGATGCGCGAGACCGCGCGGTACGCGCGCTCGGTCACGCCTGCGGGCAGTGAGGAGGCTACTAAATGATCGACTTTCTGCTTGCCGTATTGCAAAACCTCGTTGCGAGCGCGGTTGGCGCAGCCATCGGCGTGATTTTCACCCAACTGTATCTGCGCCGGCGTGAGCGCAGCAAGTACGGCGGGTGGCGTGTGCTGGTGATGCGCGATAAGCAGGTGCTGATTGACCGGCCGATTTCCATCGAGCGCGCGAAAGTGATCCTGCAAGACGACACCGAGCTTTCGGTGACTCTGAAGGGCATTGCGAACCCGATCGACTGGATCAACTGCGATCTTGTGACACAGGGTTTCGAGAACGGAATGCTGGAGCGCGACGACGAAAACAAGTGCTTCGTGATCGATTTCGATAAGAATCCAACGAGGCCTCAGCACGAAGGGCAGCAGCGAGGGTGACGCAGCGCGGCCATCTCGAATAAGCGAATGATGATCGAATAAGCGAATGGCAGCGCATTCGTTTATTCGCGATAGCCGC
This sequence comes from uncultured Anaerolineales bacterium, assembly GCA_964588925.1. Taxonomy (GTDB): domain Bacteria; phylum Chloroflexota; class Anaerolineae; order CG2-30-64-16; family CG2-30-64-16; genus JALOOB01. The sequence continues at coordinate 1,370 of CAZPTI010000309.1, forward strand.
GCGCACGCGCAAGCTATAGCTTACGCCACGGAACAGAAACCATGCTCATCTCCATCGTCCTCACCCTCGTCTCCCCTCTCGGCGGCACGCTGCCTGCCGAGCAGGGCCGCGCGAACTATGCGGAGTTGCTGAACCGGCTGGAGACCGCGCTGCCGGGGGAGGGCGCGGCTTTGCATGATATGCCGGGGCTGAAACCGGTTACGTGTTCGGGGCTGCTCGGCGCGGAGGGGGAGAATGTCACGATCCGGCCGGGGGAGCCGCGCGAGGTGCGCGTGACCGGGCTGACGCCGCACGCGAGCGCGGTGCTGGCCGAGGCGCTGCTGCGGCGGCCCCCGCGCGCGTGGCGCCTGGGCTCCGTCACCTTCGACGTGGCGCGCGTTACCTGCGACGCGCGCCTGAGCCCGTGGGCCGGGCAGACGACGCATGAGGCGCTGGCCGAGCGGACGCTGCGCCGCCACGACGCGCGGCCCGACCTGCGCCATGCGATCACGCTGGCGTTCGACAGCCCGACCGCGTTTCGCGGGGACAAAACGCACATGCCCCTGCCGCTGCCCGGCCTGGTGTTTGGCAGCCTGGCCGACCGGTGGAACGCGTTTGCGGCGATGCCGGTCGACGCGGGCACGCGCGCGGCGGCGGAAGAACTGCTGGGGGTGAGCTTCTTCCGCCTCCACAGCCGCGTTGCGCTCCGCAAGAACGGCGCGGTGAGCATCGGCGGGGTGGGCGAGGTGACGTATACGGCGGTGACGCGGGAGGTGTACTGGCTGGCGGTCTTCCAGATGCTGGCGGATTACGCGCTTTACAGCGGGGTGGGCGCGCAGATTGCCTCGGGCATGGGCCAGGCGCGCCGCGTCGGATAGTTCGTCAGGCGCAACCGGACGGGGCTTCGAGTGATGGCTGAACCCACGCAACGCAAGCCGGGGACGCAGGCCGGCTCGCTGCTCGACCGTATTCTCGCGCCGGCCAACCTGGCCGAGGCGTGGGATGCGGTGGCGGAGAACGCAGGGATGCCCGGAGCGGACGGCGTGCGGATCAGCCGCTACCGGCGGAACTGGGAGGAGCGGCTGGCCGGGCTGGCGGCGGATGTGGCGGGGAACCGCTACCGCCCGGCCCCTCTGCGGATCGAGGCGATTCCGAAGCGCGGCGGCGGGTGGCGGCGCATCGGGGTGCCGACGCTGGATGACCGCGTGCTCCAGCGCGCGGCGCTGCAGGCGCTCCAGCCGCGGCTCGACCGGCGCTTCCTCGCCTGCTCGTACGGCTACCGGCCGCGGCGCGGGGTGGGGCAGGCCGTGGCGCGCGTGATCGGCTATCGCGACCGCGGGCTGCGCTGGCTGCTGGAGGCCGACATCGACGACTGCTTTGGCAGCCTGGATCATGAGCTGCTGCGCGGGTTGCTGCGGCGAGAGGTGCGCGAGGAGCGTGTGCTGGCGCTGATGGACGGCTGGCTGGAGGTGGGCCGGCCGCACCGCGACGCAGCGCGCGGGATCGCGCTCGGCATGCCGATCTCGCCGCTGTGGGCCAACCTGTATCTGCACGAGATGGACTGGCAACTGGTGCGCCGGCGTTGGTCGCTCGTGCGCTATGCCGATGACTTCATCATCCTGACTGCCTCGCGGGAGGCGGCGGAACAGGCGCGCGCTGCGGTGATTGCGGCCCTCACCCCCTTGAAGCTGGCGCTCGAGCCCTCGAAGACGGGGGTGGCGTGTTTCGAGGAGGGGTTCGAGTTCCTCGGCGTGCGCTTTAAGGATGACTGCTACTCCTTCACCTGGCAGCAGAAACGCATCACGGTGGAAGGGCGGTTTGACTGGCTGTGGAGCGAGGGGATGCGCTATGAGTACTGAGTCGCCTGCGCCTGCGCGGCGCGATGCCAGCGTGCGCCGCAAATCATGAGCACGTTGTATGTGACGGAGCCGGGCGCGGTGGTGGAGCGCGAGTATCGGCACCTGCTGGTGACGCGCCACGACGAGACGCTGCTGCGGGTGCCGCTGGCGGATGTGACGCACGTGGTGCTGATGGGCGCGGGGGCTTCCGCGACAACGCCCGCGCTGCACGCGCTGCTGGGGGCCGGCATCCCGCTGAGCCTGCTGCGGCAAAACGGCGAGCTGCTGGGTCGGCTGGCGCCGCGGAGCGGGGGCAATCTGGCCCTGCGTCGCAGCCAGTATCGTTATGCGGCGGACCCGGCGCGCTGCCTGGCGGTTGGCCGCGCGGTGGCGCGGGGCAAGCTGCGCAACTGCCGCGCGCTCGCGCTGCGCTGGACGCGGGCGGGGCGCGATGGTGAGGCGGCGGCGGGCCTGGCGCGCATGGAGGCCGCGCTGGCAGAGGCGGAAGGCGCGGGCGATCTGGCGGCGCTGCGGGGGGTCGAGGGCGCGGGGAGCAAGGCGTATTTTGCTGTGTTCCGGCGGCAGTTGCGGGGCGACGTGGGCTTTGGGCCGCGCACGCGGCGTCCGCCGCGCGACCCGGTGAACGCGCTGTTGAGCCTGGGCTATACGCTGCTGGGCGAGGCCGCGGCGGCGGCGCTGGAAGTGGTGGGGCTGGACCCGTATGAGGGTTTCTATCATGCGGATAAGTACGGCCGGCCGGCGCTGGCGCTGGACCTGATCGAGGAGTTTCGCGCGCCGGTGGTCGACTCGGTGGCGCTGACGCTGGTTAACAACCGCCGCCTGGCTGCGGACGACTTCACGCCGAATCCGGGGACGGGCGGGGTGTATCTGACCCCGCGCGGGCTGCGGGTGTTCCTGGAAGCGTTCAGCGGGCGGATGCAGGCGCGCTTTACGCATCCGCTGGCCGGCCGGCCGCTGACGTATCAGAAGTGCCTGGAGGCGCAGGCGCGGCTGCTGGCGAAGACGGTGACGGGCGAGTTGCCGGAGTATCACCCGTTGCGGGTGCGGTAAAGGGTGGCAGACGCGACGGGTTTTCAATACTCGTCGGGTTTCCGGCTGGTTGGAGGGCGGCATGGCCGATGCGCACTTCACGCTGGTGGTTTACGATATTCCTGACGACAAGCGGCGGACGAAGTTGCATAAGCGCCTGCTTGACTTTGGCACGCCGGTTCAGTATAGTGTTTTCGAGTGTCCGGTTGGCGCGGCCGAACTGAAGAAGATGCAAAAGGCGATCTTGCGCATTATTAGCAAGCGGGCGGATCACGTGCGTATCTACTTCTTGTGCGGCGCGTGCAAGGGCAAGACGTGGGTGAGCAACGGGGAGGCGGTGGTCGAGGAAAAGGCGGCGATTGTTGTGTGAGTTGCGAGCGCGGCGAAAATGGGGGCGACCCCCGGTCGCGCTCGCTAATGCGCAGGGTGTGGCGCGCTTGCGCGTGGCTTGCGCAGGGTGTGGCGCGCTTGCGCGTGGCTTGCGCAGTCTGCGGTAGTTGCGGGGCGCGGCGCGCGGATGTGTCGAGAGACAAACGGGGGCTGGCGGCGGGTCGACGACAGCGGCGAGTCAGCGGGGAATCAGCCGCGCGTCGGCCTACGCAGGGAGTTGACGCGATTATCGAGCGCGAGGGCGCTGCGGGGAAAGGGCGCCGCGCTCGATAACGCGAAATGTCAAGTGGGATGGGGCTAAATGGCGCAAGAAATGGGCGAAAGGGTCAGCCTGACGTGGAGTCTGACGGACAAGGAGGGCGCAAGCGGGGCGACAATTTAATGAATCCTCGTTAGGGGACTGAAACTCTGAAACTCCCAAAGCGCCCGCAACCGGGGCGGCCGCAAACCGCGACAATTTAATGAATCCTCGTTAGGGGACTGAAACCAAGCATGGTTATCAGCACCAGTGCCGCTACGACAGGGTCGCGACAATTTAATGAATCCTCGTTAGGGGACTGAAACCCTAGATTTCGGTATCGTCGCCGTCGGTCAGCGTGCGACAATTTATTGAATCCTCGTTAGGGGACTGAAACCCATGTCTTGCGGGTTTGGCTCGAGCATGCCATTCCGCGACAATTTAATGAATCCTCGTTAGGGGACTGAAACTTTCCCGTCACGACGTACCCTGCTCCGAGCACCTTGCGACAATTTAATGAATCCTCGTTAGGGGACTGAAACTGCCGCAAGCGGCGACCAACAGGCTGATTCTCAGCAGGGTGATGCGACAATTTAATGAATCCTCGTTAGGGGACTGAAACCCCCGCCAGGGCAACGATTAGGGCGACAACTGTCGCCGCGACAATTTAATGAATCCTCGTTAGGGGACTGAAACCT
>CAZPTI010000310.1:0-5528 GCA_964588925.1 uncultured Anaerolineales bacterium
AGTCAATACGGCAATCGGCAATATGTTCGCGCTGTTTGTGCTTTTTGTCATCGGACGTTTGACGGTTTTCTGAGGGCGCGCGCATTTGACACGACGCCCACTTCCCTGCTACACTCGCCACCTCAGAGATTCACCGCTGAAACCCCGCACTGTCGCACACTGTCGCAATGCAGCCCTCCTGCGCCTGATATGGCGCGGAGGGCTTTTGTTTTTTTGCGCCTTTTTGCGGCGCGGCGCAGGGTGTTTGGAAGGGGAAAGGCGAAGGCGGGAGAAATCACGAAAGTCGAAAAGCGAAAGGCCGAAAGCCCGCGACGGCGCGCCGCGCAAGACGAAGCGGCGCGGATACGCGTGAGAACCGGACGCGAATGGCAAGGCGACGCGCGTTGCCGGGGGTTTCGCTGCTTTCGCTTTTCGACTTTCGCCCCTTTCCCAAAGTTTCGCCTTTCCCCTTCCAAACCCCCCGACACGCGCTTTCACGGGGGAGAACAGCATGGATTACCCGCTCTATCAGCCACAGCACGAGCGCGACGCGTGCGGAATGGGGTTTGTCGCGCAGAAGGACGGCCGGCGGAGTCACGCCGTGTTGCGCATGGCGCTGACCGCGCTCGCCAACCACGCGCACCGCGGCGCGGTCGCGGCGGACGGCAAGAGCGGCGACGGCGCGGGCGTGCTGACGCAGCTGCCGTATGAGTTGCTGGCGCGCGACCTGGCGCGGCTGGAGAAGGCCGCGCCGGAACGCGGCGACCTCGCGGTCGGGATGGTGTTTCTGCCGCGCTATAACCTGGCGCACCGCGAGCGGGCGCGGAAGATCCTTGAGGAGACCATCGCGGAGTACGGCATCGAGCGCGTGGCGTGGCGCGACGTGCCGGTGGACGGGGAGGCGCTGGGCGAGTGGGCGCAGTCGCTGAGGCCGTACATCGAGCAGATTATCCTGGCGCGGCCGAGCGCGATTGCCGCGGGCGCGGAGTTCGAGCGCAAGCTGTACCTCGTCCGCAAGCACGCGACGCAGCGCATCTGGGCCGAGAGCATCTCGAACTTTTATCTGCCCTCCATTTCGAGCAAGACGATTGTGTACAAGGGGCTGTTCGTCGCGCCGCAGTTGGCGAAGTTCTACACCGATCTGAGCGATCCCGACTACGCGACCGCGATTGCCGTGTTTCACCAGCGGTACAGCACGAACACGTTCCCAACATGGGAGCGCGCGCAGCCGTTCCGCATGGCCTGCCACAACGGCGAGATTAACACGTTGCAAGGGAACCTGACGTGGATGCGGGCGCGCGAGGCGGACCTGGCGGGCGCGGACGTGTGGGGCGAGGAGGCCGCGGTGCTGGCGCCGGTCATCGGGCCGCACGGGAGCGACTCGGCCAAGTTCGACAACGCGCTCGACCTGCTCGTCCAGTCGGGCCGCGACATCCGGCACGCGATGATGATGCTCGTCCCGAAGGCGTGGGAGTACGCAAGCGACGTGACGCCGGAGCAGCGCGCGTTCTACCGCTACCACCGCTGCCTCCAGGAGCCGTGGGATGGGCCGGCCGCGCTCACTTTTAGCGATGGGACGGTGGCGGGCTGCATGCTGGATCGCAACGGCCTGCGCCCCGCGCGCTTCGTCGTGCTGGATGACGGCGTGGTGATCGTGTCGAGCGAGGCGGGCGCGGTGGCGGTGGACGAGGGCCGCGTGCTGCAGAAGGGGCGGCTGCGGCCGGGCGAGATGATCGCGGTGGACACGGCGACGGGGCGGGTGGAGAACGACGCGACGGTGGTGGCGCGGTTTGTCGAGCGGCAGCCGTACGGCGCGTGGCTGGATGCGCACCTGGTGACGCTGGAGGACGTGAAGTGGCAGCGGGACGGAGCGCGGCGCGGGGACGGAGCGCTGAAGCGCTCACTACGAACTGAGGCGCCGGTGGCGAATCTGGAGGCGGCGTTCGGGTACACGCGCGAGGAGCTGCTGGTGGTGCTGCGCCCGATGTGGCGCGAGGGGCGGGAGCCGGTGGGGTCGATGGGCGACGACACGCCCGCGGCTGCGGTGTCGGACGTGCCACGGCCGCTGTTCCACTATTTCAAGCAGCGGTTTGCGGAGGTGACGAATCCGCCGATCGACTCGCTGCGCGAGGAAATCGTTATGTCGCTCTCGCAGGTGTTGGGGCGGCGCGGGAGTTACCTGCGCGAGGGGCCGGAGGCCGCGGCCTTGCTGGAGATTCGCAGCCCGATTTTGACGGATGATGAGCTGGCGGCGCTGCGGGCATTGGGGACGACGGGCGCTGAAGCGGCGGCGCTTGCGCCGGTTACTACGAACCTTCGGTTGGCGCGGGATTCGCGGCTGGACGTGTTCCGGGCGGCGACGGTGGATACGACGTGGGCGGTCTGCGAGGGGGTGAGCGGGCTGCGGCGGGCGGTGGCGCGGGTGCGGGGGCAGGCGGTGGCGGCGGTGGCGGGGGGCGCGACGCTGCTGATCCTCTCCGACCGCCATGTCAACGCGGGGCGCGCGCCGATTCCGTCGCTGCTCGCCACGGCGGCAGTCCATCATGCGCTGATCGATGCGGGCGAGCGGACGCACGCGGGGCTGATCGTGGAGAGCGGGGAGCCGCGCGATGCGCATCACTTCGCCGCGCTGCTGGGGTATGGCGCGAACGCGATTAACCCGTGGCTGGCCTTTGCCGCGGTGGACGAGATGGTGAGCGAGGGCGGGCGGCAGGCGCGTCTCCCTTCGGGAGACGTGATGGATGCGGAGACGGCGAGGCATAACTTCATCAAGGCGGTCGAGAAGGGCGCGCTGAAGGTGTTGTCGAAGATGGGCATCGCGACGCTCGACGCCTATTGCGGCGCGCAGGTGTTTGAGGCGCTGGGGGTGGGCGAGGAGCTGCTGGCGAGCGCGTTTGCGGGGACGGACCATTACGGGGTGGGCGGGATCACGGTTGAGGACCTGGCGCGGGACGTGTTGCAGTGGCACAAGAACGCGTTTCCGAAGGCGGCCGGCGCGGGCGGCACAGGTGAGCCCAAGCTGGACAGCTACGGGTTTTACAAGAGCCGGCGCGGGGGTGAGCAGCACGCGTTTAGCCCGGAGGTGGTGAGCGCGTTGCACGCGGTGGTGGGGCTGGGCAAGGGGCCGGCTGGCGCCGCGGGCGCGTGGGAGAGGTACCGCGGGCTGGTGGAGGGGCGCGCGCCGGTGGAGCTGCGCGATTTGCTGGATTTCAACGCGGGCGGCCGGCCGGCGATCCCGCTGGACGAGGTGGAGCCGGTCGAGAGCATTCTGACGCGGTTTTCGTCGGCCGCGATGTCGCACGGCGCGCTGAGCGCGGAGGCGCATGAGGCGCTGACGGTGGCGCTGAACCGGCTGGGCGGGAAGGCGAACAGCGGCGAGGGCGGCGAAGACCCGGCGCGCTACGGCGACGAGCGCAACAGCAAGATCAAGCAGGTGGCGTCGGGGCGGTTCGGGGTGACGCCCGCGTATCTGATGTCGGCGGAAGAGCTGCAAATCAAGATGGCGCAGGGGTCGAAGCCGGGCGAGGGCGGGCAGTTGCCGGGGCACAAGGTCAGCGCGGAGATCGCGGCCATCCGGCACACGACGCCGGGGGTGGCGCTCATCTCGCCGCCGCCGCACCACGACATTTACAGCATCGAGGACCTGGCGCAGCTTATCTTTGACCTGAAGCAGGCGAATCCCGCGGCGGCGATTTCGGTCAAGCTGGTCGCGCTGGCGGGGGTGGGGACGATTGCCGCGGGGGTGACGAAGGGCGGCGCGGACCTGGTGCACCTTTCAGGCTACAACGGCGGCACGGGCGCGTCGCCGCTCTCTTCCATTAAGAACGCGGGCGCGCCGTGGGAGGTGGGGCTGGCGGAGACGCAGCAGACGCTGCTGGTGAACGGGCTGCGGTCGCGGGTGCGGGTGCGGGTGGACGGCGGGTTTAAGACGGGGCGCGATGTGGTGATCGCGGCCTTGCTCGGCGCGGACGAGTATTCGTTCGGCACCGCGGCGCTGGTGGCGGCGGGGTGCAAGATGGCGCGCGCGTGCCACAACAACACGTGTCCGGTGGGGATCGCGACGCAGCGCGAGGATTTGCGGAAGAAGTTCCCCGGCAAGGCGGAGCACGTGATGGCGTTCCTGACGCATGTGGCGGAGGAGGCGCGGGAGATCCTGGCGTCGCTGGGCGCGAGTTCGCTGGACGAGGTGATCGGGCACGCGGAGCTGCTGACGCAGCGCGTGGTGGGCGCGGACGCGGGGAATATGGACCTGGCGCCGCTGCTGTGGACGCGCGATACGGGGTATGCGCGGCGGAATACGGAGCCGCGGAACCGGTTGCAGCAGCGTGGGGAGCTGGGGGATCGGGTGGCGGAGGATGCGCTGGGGTGGTTGGAGGCGCGGGCGGGAGACCCGACGGGTGCGTCACTTCGTGACGGTCGAAACCCGTGGGGTCTAACCCTGGAATACAACATCCGCAACACGGACAGAACCGTCGGCGCGAAGTTGTCGGGCGCGATTGCGGCGAGTTATGGGGACGCGGGGCTGCCGGCGGGGTCGATCGTGGTGAACCTGACGGGGACGGCGGGGCAGTCGTTCGGCGCGTTTACCATTCACGGCGTGACCCTGCGGCTGACGGGGCAGGCGAATGACTATGTTGGGAAGGGGCTGGCGGGCGGGGAGATCGTCATTCGTCCGCCCGCGGAGGCGCGGTATGTGTGGCATCACAACGTGATCCTGGGCAACACGGCGCTGTATGGCGCGACCGCGGGCGAGCTGTACGCGGCGGGGCGCGCGGGGGAACGGTTCGCGGTGCGGAATTCGGGGGCGCGGGCCGTGGTGGAGGGCGTGGGGGATCACGGGTGCGAGTACATGACGGGCGGCGTGGTGGTGGTGCTGGGGAAGACGGGGCGCAACTTCGGCGCGGGGATGACGGGCGGGGCCGCGTATGTGTATGACCGGCTGGACGCGCTGCCGGGGAAGGCGAATACGCAACTGGTGACGCTGCGGCGGGTGGCGCGGGCGGAGGAGCGCGCGGAGCTGCGTCACCTGCTCGAACGCCATCTCGACCGGACGGGGAGCCCGCGCGCGCGGGAGATTCTGGACGGGTGGGAGCGGCATTTGCCCTTGTTCTGGCGGGTGGCGCCGGTGGAGCAGGTGGCGGTGTTGGAGGCGCAGAACGAAGGGGGCGGCGAGGGGGAGGAGGCGGCGGAGAAGGCGCAGGGTTCGTAGTGGGCGCGTCGGCGTAACGGGGCGCTAAAGCGCCTACTACGAACCGTTAAGGTTATGCGTCAATGTACTGGCGAATCTCGACGAGCGTGCCGCGCTGCGCAACGCGCTCCGCGGCGGCCAGGATGTTGGCGGCAATTTCCTCGTCCAGGTATTCTTCCCCACAGTTCGGGCAAACCTGCGCGGGCGCCTGCTTCACGACAAGGGTCAGGTCGTCCCGCTCCAGCGTGAGCGTGGCATGTCCGTCGACCGTGTCGGCCTGCCTGCAAATAACGCACTTCATAATGATCTCCGTGTCCGAAAATCCGGCGTCCACAACTCCGGGTCTGGCTCATATGTTGTG
>CAZPTI010000311.1:0-5522 GCA_964588925.1 uncultured Anaerolineales bacterium
CCTGCCCGATCACCGTCTCGAACTCCTGCGAACGCCACTTGCGATACAGGGCCTGATTCGCCATCACGCCTCCATCCGGGCAAGATACGCCGGCGTCTGCGAAGCATCGCATGGGCCGGCGCAGTTACAGTCTACCACAGCGCGGACCTCGTCACAAGCCTTCCTCGCCCGCGGTTGCCTCCGCAGAGGGTGTTTCTCCGGCCAGCTTCCGCTCGATCCGCTTCAACCGATGCCGCAACTCCGCCGTCACCTCATCGCGCTGGAACCCCGCCGGCCACCCCTCCGCAATCCGCAGCGCCCACGCGGCCCACCCCCGCGCCGAAGCCAGGTCGCCCGTCCGCCATTCATGATACTTCGCCAGCTCCACGTAAGGCGTCAGCTCCTCGCCCGAAACGGTCGTCACCCACTCTTCCCACAGGCTCGCCGCCTCATCGCGCCAGCCGAGCCGCTTGAACAACAGGCTTAGCTCCCGCAGCGCCAGCACCTGGTGATCGCGCACGCTCGACCGCTCCAGCGCCGCGCGGTAGCATCGGACGCTGATCTCCACACGGCCCAGCCCGTCGTAACACCGCGCCAGGCTGACGCACTCCAGCGGATCGAGTCCGGCAAACCCCTCATCGTAGCTCGGGCCATCGAAATGCCGCGCCATCCGCGCGCCGAGCAGCGCCATCGTCGCGACGTCCTGCAAGTTGTGATAGAAAACCCGCTCAAGCATCTCCGTTGCGACGCCGGTGAGGTAGTACTGGCGGTAAATCTCCGGGATCAGGTAGCCGGGCACGTCCTCCCCGCTGCGCTCCAACCCGAGCACGTTGCGCTCCAGGCTGCCGAGGCTGCACGACCCCCACCGCTGCTTCCACAGCCGTCGCGCGGGCGGGAGCAGGTCGAGGTGCGGCGCGCCGATCAGCGGCGGCGTCATGCCGTTGAGGATGAAGCGATTGTTGATGAGGGGCATATCGAACCCGCGGCCGTTGAACGACACGATGCCACCAGCGCCGAGCAACGCCTCCTCGACCAGATAGAGCTGCGCCGGTTCCTCGCCAGGGTTCCGCATGAAGTACTGCCGCACGACGAACGCGCCGCCCTGTGGATCGTCGACCGTCGCATCCTCAACCGCCGGTTCTTCATAGACGCCAACGCCAATCAGGAAGGTATAGGTGCCCGCGCCAAGACCCAGCCCGGTTGTCTCCGTATCAATAAAGACCGCGCGCGGCGGGACAAGATCAAGCAGAAGGTCGCTCCGGTCAAGCGCAGCAAGCGTCTCCGCTTGAACCCGCAGCCACTCGGCCAATTCGGGATACTCGCGCAGTGGATACCGCACTTCGCGCACCCACGTCGGCCCGAACGGCGTATCCACTTCGCGGCCCGGCAGGTGCGCCAGGCCCGGCAGGTGCGCCACTTGCGGAAAAGCGGACGCAGGGGCCGCGGCATGCGGGAGCGTGGGCTTAACCGCCTGCGCGCCGCGGTTCAGCCCCAGCTTCCGCAGCCGCGCCAGCCGTCGCTGTCGTTCCTCTAACTCTGATCCCGCCACGTTACTTTGCCTCCGAATAGAACACCCTTTCAGTTTACCCCAACTCGCTACGGGCTTCAAGTCGACAAAAGACAGTCATTAACGTAACGAAAACACCTTGACACTGGCTATGCGACATCCTATACTGCTAATAGACTTGTAAGAGTTTTGCCCAGGCGTTTCTCTGCCCTCATTGTGTGTTGTCGTTGGTCAACCGGGCATCTTCCCCGTCCCGGCCTATTGCAGGAGAGCGTGAGATGGAAAAACCGTGGCTGGCGTTCTACGAACCCGAAGTACCTCGCTCGATTGACTACCCGCGCGAACCGCTGCACGAGATGCTTGAGCGCACCGCGCAGAAGTATCCCGACAAGACGGCGGTGAAGCTGGTCCTCCGTTACCTGGGACCAGTCCTGCTCGGCGGCACGATGACCTACCGGCAATTGCTGGAGAACGTCAATCGGTTCGCCGCCTCGCTCCATGCCCTCGGCGTTCGCAAGGGCGACCGGGTGGCGCTGATGCTCCCTAACCTGCCGCAGTTTGTCATCGCGTTCTTCGGCGCGCTGAAAGTTGGCGCGATCGTCGTCAACACCAATCCCACTTACACCTCGCGCGAGATCGAGCACCAGTTCGCCGATTCGGGCTGCGAGACCGTCGTCATCCTCAGCGGCTTCTACGATCGACTGAAAGAGGTGCAGGATCACACGCAGGTCAAGCGCGTCATCCTGGCCGACGTGCCCGACTATGTTCCCGCACCCTTCAATGCGCTCGTCAAACGCACGGTCAAGAAGCACGGCCAGATGGTCGATGTGCCGCTGGGCAACGGCGTCTACTCCTTCACGCAACTTCTTGCCCAGCACCCCGAAGCCCCGCCGCGCGTCGATATCGACCCGGACCAGGTCGCGCTCTTCCAGTACACCGGCGGCACCACCGGCGTCCCGAAGGCTGCGATGCTGACGCACTACAACCTCGTGGCGAACACCATCCAGGTGAAGAGCTGGATGCGCACGCTGGAAGACGGCAAAGAGCGCATGATGGGCGCAATCCCGTTCTTCCACGTCTACGGCATGACCGTCGCGATGCTTCTCGCGGTTTACATGGGCGCTGAGAACATCATCGTGCCGAACCCGCGGCCCATCGACGGCGTGATGAAAGCGATCCAGAAGGAGAAGGCCACGGTCTTCCCCGGCGTGCCGACCATGTACATCGGCATCATCAACCACCCGCAGGTGAAAGAATACGACCTGCGCTCGGTCAAGGCGTGCATCAGCGGCGCCGCGCCCCTGCCGATGGACGTGCAGATCAAGTTCGGCGAGATCACCGGCGGGCGCCTGGTCGAAGGCTACGGCCTGACCGAGGCCGCGCCCGTCACCCACTGCAATCCCATCTACGGCCAGCGCAAGGCCGGCTCCATCGGCCTGCCCTTCCCCGACGTCGACGCGCGCATCTTCGACTACGAGAAGTTCACCGAAAAAGCGGTGGGTGAAGAGGGCGAGTTGTGGCTGAAAGGCCCGCAGGTCATGAAGGGCTACTACAACCGGCCCGACGAGACCGCGAAGACGATTACCGAGGACGGCTGGCTGCGCACGGGCGACATCGCGCGCCGCGACGAGGAAGGCTACTTCTACATCGTGGACCGCCTGAAGGACATCATCATCGCGTCGGGCTTCAACATCGTCCCGCGCGAGGTGGAAGAAGTGCTCTTCCTCCATCCGAAGGTGCAGGAAGCGGTCGTCGCGGGTGTGCCCGACAAGTACCGCGGCGAAACCGTCAAGGCTTACGTGGTGCTCAAGCCCGAAGAGACGTGCACGCCGGAAGAAATCCGCAAGTTCTGCGAGGAACGGCTGGCCCCCTACAAGGTGCCGAAGCAGGTTGAGTTCCGCTCCGAGCTGCCCAAGACGCAGGTCGGCAAGTTCCTCCGCCGCGTGCTGGTTGAGGAAGAGAAGAAGAAGCTGGAAAAGGCATAGCCAACAGGACGCAGATGGGGTGGATGGGCAGGATCTCAATCGGCATCCTGCCCATCCACCCTATCTCCGTCATCTGCGTTCTATTCCAACCCCAACCGGTGCGCATCCTATGTGTGACACTGTCGTCGCCCTCTCCACCATGACCGTTGACGGCTCAGTCCTGTTCGCCAAGAACAGCGATCGCGAGCCGAACGAGGCGCAGGCCATCACCTTCCTCCCCGCCCGCGATTATCCCCCTGGCGAGTCTCTCCGCTGCTCGTATATCGCCATCCCACAGGCCCGGCGCACCCATGCCGTGCTGCTTTCGCGCCCCTTCTGGATGTGGGGCGCGGAGATGGGCGCAAACGAGCACGGCGTAGTCATCGGCAATGAGGCAATCTTCGCGCGAACGAAACCCGCGAAGACCGGGCTGACCGGCATGGACCTGCTGCGGCTGGCCCTTGAGCGCGGCGCGACGGCGGAAGGAGCGCTGGGCGTCATCACCTCGCTGCTCGAAGCCCACGGGCAGGGCGGCTCAGGCGGGTATCAGCACGCTTTTTACTACCACAACAGCTTTCTCATCGCAGACCGGGCAGGCGCGTGGGTGCTGGAGACGGTCGGCCGTGAGTGGGCTGCCCGGCGGGTGAAGGACACGGCGAGCATTTCCAACGGCCTCACGATTGAGGGCGATTTCGACCAGGCTTCCCTCGCTGTGTCCGCTGCCAGAGACGCCGCGCGCGGCGCCTACAGCTTCCGCCGCGCCTGGTCCGACCGCCTTTACACGCGCTTCAGCGGCTCGCGTGACCGCCGCTGCGCAACGGAAGGCGCGCTCCGCAATGCGGGCGTCGCAACCGTCGAGACGATGTTCCAGCTCCTGCGCTCGCACACGCGCGCGTCAGGCTACGACCCTGCGCGCGGCTCCAATGCCGACGTGTGCATGCACTACGGCGGCGGCCCTTTGCGGGTGAACCAGACGACCGGCTCGCTGGTCGCGCAGTTGCGGTCAGACGGGAGCGCAACGTACTGGCTCACCGGAACGAGCGCGCCCTGCCTCAGCCTGTTCAAGCCCTTCTCGTTCGACGGTTTCAGCGGTGAGGCCGCCAGTGAGCTTCAACGCGCCCTCGGGCCGGAGCCAGGCGCGCAGTACGACGGCGGCGCATCGCTGTGGTGGCACGGCGACCGGCTGCACCGGGCCGCGCTGCGCAACTATCCGGCGAAGACGCAAGTCTTTCTGCCCGATCTTCACGCGCTTCAGGCGCGCTTCCTTGCGGAGGCGCAGTCGGCGGAACGCGGCGGCAGCGTCAACGCGCAGTTGTCGGCCTCGCTAATCCTCGCCGGCCGACAGGCTATCGACGATTGGCTTGCCCGGATCGACCGCATCGCGCCGGACCGCGCCGGGTCTGCTCTCTACCGCCGCGCCTGGGACCGCCAGAATAAGGCCGCGAAGATCGAGCTTTGATCCGGGCATAACCGAGGACGCGCTTGCCCGCGCACCCTCCCCCGTTTACAATGCTCTCCAGCCAGCCACCGGAGTAAGCCATTGTCCACCGTCACCGCAACTCAATCTGCCGCGACCCGCGCGCGCCTTCTGCCCTACCTCGCGCTCGCCGCGGGCGTCCTCTGCATCAGCTTCACCGCGATCTTCACCAAGTGGGCGGCGATGCCCGGCCCGGTCGCCGCGGCCTGGCGCATGCTCGTCGCGACGATCGTCCTCGCGATCCCGTTCAGCCGCGAGGCGCGGCGCTGGACCGACCGCGAGCGCGCCGGGGTCAAGTGGGGTGTTATGGGCGGCCTGTGGTTCGCCATCAACCTCGGCCTGCTCAACTCCGCGCTGATGCTCACGTCCGCCGCCAACGCCACCCTGCTCGACAACACTGCGCCCATCTGGGTCGGCCTCGGCGCGCTGCTGCTCTTCAAGGAGAAGCTCGGCCTGCGCTACTGGATCGGCCTTGCGCTCGCTCTCGCCGGCGCAGCGGTCGTCACCGGCTTCAACCCGTCGGCAGGCTTCCGACTGCAACCGGGCGATGCGCTGGCCTTTGTCGGTGCGCTCTTCTATGCGGGGTACCTCCTGA
>CAZPTI010000312.1:0-5513 GCA_964588925.1 uncultured Anaerolineales bacterium
AAGCTGCCGATCACTGGCCCGCCGTTCCACATTGTGATCGCAACTCGCCGCGGGGCAGTGGGGCGTTCCAGGTAGAGCTTGAGCGCCGGGCGCAGGATGTCGTGGGTTACGTCGGCGGCGGAGAGGCGCGCGCCATTGTCTTCGCCGATGAGGAGGGGCTGCCCCTGCCACAGGACGACGTGCGTGGAAGGGACGCGGGCGAAGCGCGCGAGCTGAACGACCTCTGATGCCTCTGCGCCCTCTGTGGCAAAAACCACCGATTCCCCACCGTAAAGGTTCACTGGATCCAGCGCGGACAGCAGCGTAATCTCCTGGCTGTCGGCGAGACCATCGCGTGCGGCGCGGAGGGCTTCGACCGCCTGCGGAAGCGCGTATTGCGCGCCCGAAAGACCCTTGACGAAGTAGCCGCGGCGGACCTCGCCGCGCAACTCCATGCGCTGCAAGACGGCGGAGAGCTCGCCCCAACTCCACGCGACCTCGCGCGGAGGACGGAGCTCGGCCTGCTTCTTGCGCCCCTCCCACAACGCGCGCGCCGTTGGCTCAGAAGGGACTTCTTCCTCCCACGTCCAACGCGTCTCGAAGCGCGCGATGATTTCCGGCGTGATGAGGCCGTAACGTTCGAGCGCGACCTGGATGAATGCCGCGGCGCGCTCCGCCGTGTCGCGCAAGGGCCCCATGACAGCCGCGCGGTTGATGAGGGACCAGCGACCGGACCAGGCGTCTTCGGCGTCTGCTTCGGCCTTGATGCGGTGCTCAATCATGCGGCGCTGCTCGCGCGTGCGTTGCGCGGTGGCCCGCGCGCCGCCGCGGGTGCGTCCAAGCGGACGCGGAGGAAGGCGCGCGGCCAGGTCTTGCTCCAGCGCGCTCATCAGCTTCGGGACGGGCGCAGGCTCGTCCTCGGCTTGAAGAATAACGTTCAACATAGACAGGTCTTCACCGGTGACGACGCCGGCAAGGGCCAACTGGCGAAGCGCGTCGCGCAGGACGCCTGCGCCAAGTCCTGCGCCGGATTGGATGTCCGTAAAGAAGGACGCGCCTTCTGACTTGAGATAGTCGAACACCTCGCCCGCTGCGCCGCCGTCGATGGCCTTGAGCGGATCGGAGAGGAAGACGCCGCCCTCGCGACGCGCGATGAAACGCAGGTCGGGGCGAGCTTCGCTGCCACCGGCAACCCACGCGTAATCGCCGCGGCGCAGAAGCGGATCGAGGTCGCGCCATGCGCTGCGACCTGCGCGGACGGGCAGAATCTCGCGCTCCCATGCGGACGCAGGCAGGGCGATCCCGCGCAATTGCCGGATGGCTGCGTCCGACGAATTAGCGGCGCCAAATCCCTGCCACTTGAGCAGGAACGCCTGGTATGCGGCGAGCGGGACCGGCTCGACCTCGCGGCGCAGGACATTCAGCGTGCGGCGGTAGAGTTGCTCGAAGAGATGGCGGTCGCAGTATTCGAGTTCGCCAGTGAGGTCGAGGAAGTGGCCCTGGACGATGGCGCGGTCGGCCAGCAGGTGGGCGAGCGCGTCGTCAAGCCACACGGGATCGAAGGCGTAGCGGTCCAGGATGGCGCCGCGCGTGACCGGGCCGGACCAGCGCAGGTAGCGCGTCAGGATAGCCTGGCGCGCCGCGCCGTTCGTCGGGGAGCGTCCTTCGACTTCGCTCCCACCCCTTTGTGGAGTGGTCGCTCCGCTCAGGATGCTCCCAGGCTCACTATGCGAGATGAACGCAGCGTATTCATCGACGTACTCGGTGTTGATCCAGCGTTCCTCAGAACCGCGGGCGGTCGGGATGGTGACGCGCGTGACCGTGCCGCGGCGCTCCAGGTCGGCAAGCCAGGGGCGCGGGTCGGAGGCGCTGCGCTCGGCGATCTCGGCATCGGTGAGGTCGCCAAGCTCGAAGAGAAGGACGGCAAGCTCGTCCGCGGTGCGGGCCTTGCGCGTATCGGCGGTGCGGTCGGCGGCTGAGACGACGCTTTCCAGCGCGGCAGGCTCCATCGGCAGGCGACCGGAGGAGGAGCCTTCGAGGAGATCATCGACCAGCTCGCGGCGCATGGCGAGGGATTGAAGCTGCTGCTCGGCCTTCGGCGTGTCCCACTCGTACATGTAAGTGCTGATGAACTGGTAAAGCAGGCCGGACGCGAGGGGCGAAGGGACGCGGGTCTGCACGGGGACAACCTGCACGCGGCCTTCTTCGATAGCGGTCAGCAGACCGTCGAGGTGGCCGAGGTCCATCACATCGCGCAGGCAGTCGCGGAAGGTCTCGGCCATGATGGGGAAGTCGGGCACGTTGCGGACGGTGGCGAGCAGGTCGCGCGCCTTCATGCGCTGGAGCCAGAAGGGGGTGCGCTTGCGTCCGCGGGAGCGGGGCAGCAGCAGGGCGCGGCCCGCGTTGACGCGGAAGCGCGCGCCGAAGACGGCGGAGTTGGGAAGCTCGCGCAGGACGCGCTGGCGCGCTTCACGAACGGTCATGTTACGGATGACGTCGGCCACGACGGAGAGGTCGATCCCGGCGAACGCGGCATCCCGTGGAACGCCGACGGCGAGATTGCCCTGATCGAGCGCGCCCAAGACAACACCCGGCAGCCGCAAGAGGACGCCGTCGTCGCTGACCATGCTCTCGATCTCGATGCCGGTGCGCTCCTTGAGCGCGTCGACCAGGGCGAGCGACCATGCGCCGTTGATGCGACCACCGAAGGGCGAGTGGATGACGACGCGCGCCTCGCCGACCGCGTCGAAGAAGGTCTCGACGATGATCGTGTCGTCGGACGAGATCGCGCCGAGCGCGTCGACCTGGCTTTTCACATAGTCGTAGAGCGCGCGGGCCGAGTTGAGGTCGAGCGCGTAGTCGCGCTGGAGCGTCGCAATGACCCCGTCGCGGTCTGCGCCCGCGGCCTTGACCTGCTCCGCGACCTTCCGGCGGAGGATGCCGATGCGCTCGCCCAACTCGTAGGAACGCCAGGGATAGTCGCCCTTCCAGAAGGGCATGCGCGGAAGCTGGCCGGGCGCGCCGTCGACGACGACGCGGTCGTCCTCCAGCGCCAGCACGCGCCAGACGCTTGAACCGAGCATAAAGACGTCACCGGGCCGCGTCTCGAAGATGAACTCCTCGTCGAGCGTGCCGACGCGCGTCTTGCCGTCGGGCAGGTAGACGTCGTATGCGCCGGTGTCGGGGATCGTGCCGGGGTTGTTCAGGGCCAACAGCCGCGTGCCGGGGAGCGCGGTCAGGCGGTTGTTGGCGCGATCCCAGTGGATACGCGCTTGCAGGGAGGCGTGACCGGGGCCGCCGACCTGCTGGAAGCGGCCGGAGACCATGCCGAGGACGGATTCCCACGCGCTGCGCGAGAGGTCGCGGTAGGGGTAGGCGCGGCGGACGAGGGCGTAGAGCGCGTCGGCGTCCCACTCGTCGACAGACACCGCAGCGATGACTTGCTGGCTGAGCACATCGAGCGCGTTGGCGGGGGTGTGGATCGGCTCGACCGCGCCGTCCAGCATGCCGCGAACGACGGCCGCGGCCTCGACCAGGTCCTCGCGGTGGGTGGCGTAGATGCGGCCCTTGCTCGTCTGCCCGACGAGATGGCCGGAGCGCCCCACGCGCTGGAGGCCCTGCGCGACGCTGCGCGGGGCCTGCAACTGGACGACGAGGTCGACGTGGCCGATGTCGATGCCCAGCTCGAGCGTGCCGGTGGAGACGAGCGCGGGGAGCTTGCCGGCCTTGAGCGCCTCTTCCATTTCGCGGCGCGACTCGCGCGACGCGCTGCCGTGGTGCGCCTTGATGGGGCCTTCAACGCCCAGCGCGAAGATGCCCTTGTCGCGCATCACTCCACCGGGCGCGAGCGCTTCGGTGGAACCCGGCTCGATCTCCTCCGACCGCTCGGCGACAATCTGCGCGTTCAGCCGGTCGGCCGTGCGCTCGGCCAGGCGGCGGTTGTTGGCGAAGACGAGCGTGGTGCGGTGGCGCATGATGTCGCCAAGGACCTGCGGGACGACGGACGGCCAGATGGAGTCGCCGGGCAGGTCACGGAAGTCCTCGACGGACATGACGACTTTGAGGTCGAGGGGCTTCTTGTAGCCGGTGTCGACGATGGTGACGGGGCGCAGCTCGCCGTTCGCGTCCTGGCCGACGAGGAAGCGGGCGGCTTCTTCGAGGGGGCGGACGGTGGCGGAGAGGCCGATGCGCTGAATGGGATGCCCGGCGAGATGCTCCAGCCGCTCGAGGCTGAGGGCGAGGTGGACGCCGCGCTTCTCGCCCACAAGGGTGTGGATTTCGTCCACGATGAGCGAGCGGACGCCGCGGAGCATGTCCCGGCCGCGCGGGCTGGTCAGGATCAGGTAGAGGGACTCCGGCGTCGTGATCAGGATGTGCGGCGGGCGCTTGACCATCGACGCGCGGGCGTGGGAGGGGGTGTCGCCGGTGCGGACCGCGGTGCGGAGGGGCGGCAACGGGGGCAAGGAGCCCTTGCCATAGCCCATGCGTTCGGCCTCGGCGCGAATGCCGGCGAGCGGCGCCTGGAGGTTACGCTCGATGTCATTGTTGAGCGCCTTGAGCGGCGAGATGTAGAGCAGGCGGACGGACTGGTTCGGCGCGCCTCCCTCTTCGGCCAGCTCGCGGTAGATCTCGTCGATGCCCCAGAGGAAGGCGGTCAGCGTTTTGCCGGAGCCGGTGGGGGCGAGGATCAGGGTGTTGTCGCCGCGAGCGATGGCGGGCCAACCCTGCGCCTGGGGCGGAGTAGGCTGACCCAGGGTCCGCTCGAACCAGCGACGGACGGGCGCGGAGAAGTGAGATAGGGCGTTAGTGAGATCGTTGTCGCTGGTCATGGCGCGTTCCCGCCGGCCTCCCGCTTCTGTGATAGAAGTCACCGTGTTGCAGAACATAGCGCAACAAGTTGTGACTCTTTTGATACACTCCACAGGCAGTTCGAGCTTGTGACTGCCTCGGATGCCGTTTTGTTACGGTGGACGACCGGAACATTTCGCGCTGTTCCGCAACACTTTCGACTTTTGGCAGCCTGTTTCGGTCCTGTTCCGGTCGGCAGATTGTCCGTATGGAACAAAACGTACATCGTTGCGCAAATTCGCGCAACGAATTCCTACGTCTGCCTCAGGCGGAATTTGTTTGCGCGAACACCGAAGCAGTTATTAAGGCGCGTTAGGAACTTCTGTTCTGATTATAATATGGGTTGTCAAGAATGTTCTGACAGCCACTCATAAAGATGCGGGCCTGGCGGGCGGCAACAGAGTAGCGCAATGGCAGGGTGGCGCGGCGCCGCTGCCCGTAAGCACCATGTTTTCAGGGCCGCATTATTGCGCCGCGACGGTGAAGTTGAAGTGCCCGATGGCGCGGTCGGGGCCTTGCTCCAACTTCACCACGAGTGCGGGGCTGAAGATGCGGTCGGTGGCGTTGGCGACGGCGTCGGGCAGGTAAAGCTGCGAGGTCAGCGTCGCGCCGCCGGGGGGCGTCACTTTGACGTGGATGTGCGGCGTGCGGCCGGGATATTCGCCCGGGATGACCGTTTCCATCGC
>CAZPTI010000313.1:0-5354 GCA_964588925.1 uncultured Anaerolineales bacterium
GGGTGTCAAGGGGATTTCCGAAGTTGCGCGTGCGAAATCGTGAACCGCACCCTCCCAACGCGCGCAAATTGACACCCCTCCGCATCCTGTGTTACCCTTCGCACGTTACTCCCATTAGACCGATTTAATACGGCAAACCACTTCTGCCGCAGGTTGCCTCCACATGCGTATTTCCGGACAGGCGACTCTTGACGCGCCGCGCGAGAGCATCTGGCCGCTCATTTTCGACCCGCGTGCGCTTCTCGAGCTGCTGCCGGGCTGCGAGGATGTTACGCAGACCGCGCCCGACCAGTACGAGGCACGGCTGAACCTGCGCGTGCCTGCGGTGGCCGGCGCGTATCATGCCAAAGTGCGCGTGCTCGACAGCCAGCCGCCCGCGTCGTGCCGGTTCGAGGGCGAGGCCAGCGGGCCGGCCGGCCGGATCAGGGGCAACGCTTCCTTCACGCTGACCGCTGATGGCGCAGCCACGCGTATCGACTACGCAGGCGAGGCGGCCATCACCGGCCCGCTCGCGGGCATGAACCCCCGCTTTGCCGAGGGGATCGCCAAAACGTTCATCAGCCAGGGCTTGAGCAAGCTCCCTGCGCTGGCCGTCCTTCGCGCCGCGGAGCAAGCCGCCGCCGCTCCACCGCCCCCGCGTTCGCGGTGGGCCAGTTTCATTTCCCATATCCGCGCCTGGTTCGAACGCGCGCGAGGCTGGGTGCGTCAGTAACACGCCCCCCGGCGAGCGTACCAATGGAGGAGACCGTGTCGCAGATCACCACATGGGACGAGTTCCCCGCGTACCCATACGTGCCCGGCGTGCTGCGCCAGGCCGTATGCGGCGAGAAGGTCATGATGACCCGCATCACGTATCAGGGCGGCGTCACCATTCCCCCTCACAAGCACGAGGCTGAGCAGATCATGCTCGTCGCGCAAGGCCGCCTCCGGGCGAAAGTCGGCGACGAGGAGCAGGAGGTCGGCCCCGGCGCGCTCCTGATCGTCAACTCAAATGTTATCCACGGGTTCAAGCAGCTCAGCGAGGAGGACGTCGTCTTCTACGAATGCTTCGCGCCGATACGCATGGAGTACCTGATCGGCTACAAGGGGCCGGACCCCGCGTTGAAGATGATTCAGGAAGGGCTGAAGTAACGGAGCAACAGGGTTTCAGGATTTCTCAGGATGCGCAGGATTCGAGAGACTTAAGACATCCTGCCAATCCTGAAGAATCCTGTAATCCTGTTAAGTTCGCACGGAGGTGTTAATGTGGCAACGAAGGCATATTTCCAGCCGCCATCGCTGGATGAGGCGCTTTGCCTGGTGGCCGAGCATCCGGGCAGCCTTGTCATTGCGGGCGGCACGCTGGCCCTCCCGCTGATCAACAAGGGCGTTTCGCAGCCTGAGAAGGTCATCGGCCTGCGTCGCGCCGGATTGAGTTACGTCCGGCGGGAGAACGGCACGGTCAAGATGGGCGCGACCACCACGCTGACGCAGGTGCGGTCGGCCGCGGGCATCCCCCTGCTGGTCGAGGCCGCGGCGAACGTGGGCGCGTGGCAAGTGCAGAACATGGGCACGGCGGCAGGGAACCTCTTTGCGCCGCCCCCCGCAGGCGACTTCGCGGTCGCGCTTCTTGCGCTGGACACGCGCGTCGTCATCGCCAGTTACAGCCGCGGGCGGCGCGTCGTCCCCCTCTCCGGTTTCTACACCGGCTTCATGACCAACTGCCTCGAACCGGACGAGCTGGTCATCGAGCTGCAAACACCCGTGCCGCAGGGCAAGACGGTCCTGCTCAAGCACGGCCGCCTGTTCACCAATACGCCCTCCATTGTCGCGGTCGCCGCGCACGTGCTGCCTGACGGCGGCCGGGTGAAGGACGCGCGCATCGCCATGAACGCGGTCGGCCCGCATCCGATGCTGGCAAAGAACGCGCAGGCGGCCATCACCGGCGCGACGCTAAGTGAGACGGCCGTTGACGCAGCAGGCGCGGCTGCATCTGCCGAGTGCGACCCGTTCACCGACCCAATCGCCACCGAGGACTACCGGCGGAAGATGGCCGGCGTGTTCGTCAAGCGCGCGCTCGCGCAGTTGGCCGCGTAAAAGACCCGACGGGTCTGTGCGTGTATGAGGAGACTCACATGCCATCCAAGATAGTGACCTTTACGCTCAACGGCCGCGAGACCGAAGTTATGGTCAAGCCGTTGACCACGCTGGCGAAAGCGTTGCGCGAGCGGCTGGGGCTGACCGCGACCAAGTGCGGCTGCTACGAGGGCAACTGCGGCTCGTGCACTGTCATCGTGAACGGCCTGCCGATGCTCTCCTGCATCCTTCCCGTCGAGGACGTCGAGGGGCAGGAGGTGTGGACGCTGGAAGGGCTGACCCCGGCGGACGGCCTGCATCCGCTCCAGCAGGCGTTTTTCGAGAACTACGCGGTCCAGTGCGGCTACTGCACGCCCGGCATGATTATGACAAGCAAAGCGTTGCTCGACCACAACCCCCACCCCACCGCGGAGGAGATCAAGCAGGCGCTGGCGGGCAACCTGTGCCGCTGCACGGGGTACGACCCGATTGTCGCGGCCGTGCAGCAGGTGGCGGCCAGAAACGGAGGCGGCCATGAATAAAAGCGACCTAAAGTCGCACGACCTGCGGGTCGTGGGGCAAAACGCGCTCCGCCGCGACGGCATGAGCCACGTCACCGGCCAGACGCAGTACATCGACGACATCCGCTTCCCCGGCATGCTGCACCTCAAGATGGTGCGCAGCCCGCTGCACCACGCGCGCATCCGCGGCATCGACTTCTCCGAGGCGGAGAAGGTCCCCGGCTTCGTCAAGGCGCTGACCTACAAGGACGTGCCGAAGAACCTCTACACGATCCTGTGCCTCATCGGCATCGGGCCGGACGAAGAGCCGGTGCTGGCCGAGGACATCGTGCGGTTCAAGGGCGAGCAGATCGCGGCGATCATCGCGGAGAGCGAAGAGGCCGCCTACGAGGCGGTGGCGCGGGTTAAGCTGGACCTGGAAGAGCTGCCCGCGGTGTTCGACGTGGAAGAGGCGCTCAAGCCGGGCGCGCCCATCCTCAAACCGTGGGGCAAGAACTACTTCGAGTACGAGGGGCATCACTGCCGCCGCGTCCGGTTCGGCGACGTGGAAACGGGGTTCGCAGAGGCCGACTTCATCGTCGAAGGCAAGTACGAGCCGAAGCCCATCGAGCACGCGCCGCTGGAAACCACCGGCTGCGTCGCGAAGGTCGAGGCCGACGGCCGCATCACGGTTTACACGAACACGCAGGCGCTCTACTTCAGCATGGACAACACCGCGCTGATCCTGCAGGTGCCGTTCAACAAGCTGCACTTCATCGGCGGGACGGTGGGCGGCGGGTTCGGCGGCAAGGTGGACGTGATTGTGGAGCCGATTGCGGCGCTCGCCGCGCTCAAGACGGGCCGGCCGGTCAAATACCTCTACACGCGCGAGGAAGAGTTTCACGTCTCCTCGACCCGCGTCCCCTGGCGCATCTACTTCAAGGACGGCGTGACGAAGGACGGGCGGATCATCGCGCGGCAGGTCACGAGCTACGCGGACTCCGGCGCGTACAACCGCCACACGCCCTACGCCGTGACCAAGCACGCGGCGAACATCGCGGGGCCGTACAGCATCCCGAACGTTAAAATCGACGCCTATTGCGTGTACACGAACCGCGTGCCGACGAGCGCGATGCGCGGGTTCGGCGTGACGTCCGCCTCTTTTGCGACAGAGGTGCAGATGGATAAAATCGCGCGGACAGTGGGCATGGACCCGTTCGAGATTCGCCTGCTGAACGCGTATCGCAACGGCGACATGCGGCCCTATCAGAAGGTCGTCGGCGATGCGACGCTGATCGAGGTGCTCAAGGGCGCGGCGGACATGATCGGGCATCCCTTGAGTGAGCCGTACGCGGGGATGAACTCGTGGGACCGGGACTACTCGCCCGAACCCCTGCAACCTGTCTCGGCAGGAGGTAAGTGAGATGGCGAAGGTCAGAGGCACCGGCATTTCGTCGGTCAACTACCCGACGGGCATGAACCTGGGCGGCGATCCCACGCAGGCGCTCATCCACATGACGACCACCGGCTCGTTCGTCATCAGCCTCGCCAGCACCGACCTGGGGCAGGGGCTCAAAACCGTCCTCGCGCAGATCGGCGCGGAGGCGCTGGGCGTGCCGCTGGAAAACGTGCTGATCGACACGGGCGACACCGACACCGGCCCGCACTGCATGGGCACGTTCGCCAGCCGGACGACGCACCGCGCGGGCAACGCGATCATCATGGCCGCGACCGAGGCGAAGAAGACGCTGCTCGA
The DNA here is from genome assembly GCA_964588925.1 of uncultured Anaerolineales bacterium. GTDB lineage: Bacteria > Chloroflexota > Anaerolineae > CG2-30-64-16 > CG2-30-64-16 > JALOOB01. The sequence goes on from CAZPTI010000313.1 coordinate 4,312, forward strand.
AATCGCCGCGGACGAGCTGGAAGCGCGGCCCGACGACCTCGAAACGGACGGGCAGGGGTTTATCCGCGTGAAAGGCTCGCCCGACCGCAAGATCGACCTGGTGAGTGCGGCGCTGGCGGGGCATTTCAAGTACGGCAAGACGGTCGCGGGCCGCGGCATCTTCTTCAAGCCGAACCAGGGCGTCGACCCGGAGACGGGCAAGATGGACCCCGACTCGACCGAGGCGCACGCGTGCGTGGCCGCCGAGGTGGAGGTCGACACGGAGACGGGCGACGTGAAGGTGCTCAGCCTGCGCAGCGTGTATGAGATCGGCCGCCAGGTGAATCCCGCGCTGGTGCAGGGGCAGATCAAGGGCGGCTCGGTGATGGGCCTGGCGCACGCTTTGTACGAGACGACCGAACCGTACTACCCCTCGCCAGAGCACCGGCCCGGCGGCTTCTTCGAGTACGTCCTGCCGCTCGCGCCCGACGTGCCGGAGATGGAGATCAAGGTGCTGGAATACCCGTCGGTCGACGGGCCGTACGGGGTGAAGGGGTTCGGCGAGATGACCGCCAACGCGCCCATCCCGGCGATCGTGAACGCGATCAACAACGCGCTCGGCACGGAGATTAGCTGCCACCCGGTGACGCCGGAGGTGGTGCTGGCCGCGCTGGAGGCGAAGAGGAATTAGCCACAGACCCGACGGGTTTCCGAGAACCGTCGGGTCTTACTCGACCCAAGGAGACACGTATGTTGAAGAACTTCTCCCTCATGAAGCGCAAGGACGGCATGGCCTTCGAGGAGTTTCGCAGGTGGGCGCTGCTGGAGCACGTCCTACTGGGCGAGAAGATCCCCGGCATGCTCCACTACCGCATGAACGTCGCGCTCGAAGAGAACCCCAACACGCCCGACGCGATCAGCGAAATGTGGTTCGAGAACATGGACGCGCGCAACAAGGCGTTCGGCACGGACGAAGGCAAGGCTGCGGGCGCGGATGCCGCCGCGCACTGCTCGTCGCGGCAGCACGTGTTTGTGGAAGAAAAGGTCGTGATCGAATAACGGCC
>CAZPTI010000314.1:0-5352 GCA_964588925.1 uncultured Anaerolineales bacterium
ACTCGCGCGCAGTTTCGGGCACCCCCTGCAGCACCTCCTGCACCTCAAGGGGCGCGCGTTCCAGTTCAAACATCGTCAGGTCGGACAAAACCGGCACGTCCTGGCCGACCTGGAACAACCGCAGCAAAGCCAGGGACGGCTCGCTGAACTCCGGGTCCAGACACCCGCCAACGACTGAAGTGTCAATGTAGATTCTTCGCCGCATATCATTTAGCTCGCCAGTCCCTATTATAGCACAACTCGTTCCGCATTTGGCGCGCGGAAAACCGTCGGGTTGTTGGTGTGTCCGTTCACCCGTCGGGTGTCGCGCCCCCTACTCCCCCCGCGCATACGTCAACAGCACCGCCCCCGACCCCTGCCGCTCCGCGCGCACCAGCCGCACCTCCGCGCGCGCGCGCAGCCCCGCGAACAGCGTCGTCCCACCGCCCAGCAGCACCGGATTCACCATCAACTCAATCTCATCCAGCAGCCCCGCGTCCAGCAACGACGCGCAGAGCCGGTTGCTGCCGAAGACGGCGATCCGGCCGGCCGTCCGCGCGCGCAGCGCGCCGATCTGCGCGAGCGCGTCGTCGTGGAAGACCGTCGCGCCCGCCCAGCCCGGATCGAACGCGCTGTGGCTGGCGACGTATTTCGGCTTCGCGTTCATGAAGTGAGCCGTCTCCGGCGCAATCTGGCGCGCCTGCTCGGTCGGCCAGAACTCGCGCATCAGCTCGAAGGTGCGGCGGCCGAAGAGGATGGCTTCCACCGACCGCCCCTGCTCGCGCGCAAACGGCTCCGAATCGCCGCGCGCCCACGCGATGTCGCCCGCCGGCCCCGCCACGTAGCCATCCAGGCTAACGTTCATAAAGACAAAGATCGCGCTCATGCGCTGCCTCCTCCCTCCGATGCGGGTTCGCCCGGTTCCGCCGCGGCGTGGAGCGGGGCGGAGACGCAGATTTTCGCGCCCCGGCCGGGCTGGCTGACCACGCTGAACGCGCCGCCCAGCATCTGCGCGCGCTCGCGCATCCCCAGCAGCCCCAGCCGCCCCCGGCTCAGCGCCTCGGCCACATCGAACCCCACGCCGTCATCCTCCACCACCAGCGCCACCGCCGACGGCTCCCGCACCAGCGTCACGCTCGCCCGCGTCGCCTGCGCGTAGCGCGCGATGTTCGTCATCGCCTCCTGCGCGATGCGATACAGCGCGGTCTCCACGTCGTCCGGCAGCCGCCCCGTCATCCCCTCCGCCGTGAACGTCACAGCCACCCCGGTTTGCCGCCGCATCGACTCGATCAACTGCTCCAGCGCGGCTTCCAGCCCGTAGCGATCCAGGCTCGCCGGCCGCAGGTTCACCGACAGCCGGTGCAGGTCCTCCACCACCGTATCCGCAATGCGCGTCAGCTCCTCGACCGTTTGCCGCACCACCTCCGGCGCATCCGCCTTCCGCTTCACCCGCAGCAGCCCCAGCTTCAGCGCGGAAAGCGCCTGCGCCGAAGTATCGTGGATCTCGCGCGACAGCGCGCGCGACTGCTCCTCCTGCACCAGCACCAGCCGCCGCGCCAGCGCCTGCAACTCCCGCCGGTTCACCGCCAGCTCCTCGTGCGCGGCCTGCCGCAGCACCGCCTCCGCCTGGAGCCGCGCCGCGGTCTCGCTCAACATCGCCTCGCGCTCCGAAAGCGACCGGTTAGCGTCGGAGAGCAGCGCGTAGGGGCGGACAATGCCGCTTTCGACGATGGCGCGGTAGATCAGGTAGTAGGCCACGATGGTCAGGAAGTGGCCCAGGCGGTTGGGCATGTCATAGACGCCCACGTAGAGCGTGAAGAGGATCTCCGCCGCGGCCGAGATAACCAGCGCGCCCATCAGCAGCGCCGCCGCGCGGCGGTCGAACGCGGCGCGCTCGAAGTAGATCAGCGCCGCGCCGATGAGGAAGAAGGCGGCGATGAACCACTCGCTGACGACCTTGAACGGGGTCAGGCCGGTTCCCTCGACGTAGGCGACCGGGAACCCGCCGCCGAAGATGCCCGCCAGCAGAAGCGCAGTGACCGCGGCGAAGCCCAGCAGCGCGACCGTCGGGTTAAGGCGGCGGTGGATGAAGCGCGGCGCGATGAGGAACGCGGCGCTTTCGATGTAGCGGCGGGCCAGCCAGAGCTGCGTGGGCAGGTCCGCGGAGTGCGCGGGAAAGACGCCCATGCCCTCATAGCTGAGCGCGTGCAGGAGGTTGAACGCGGACGCGGCAAGGAGCGCCATGCCGACGAACAGGAGGTAGTGCTGCCCCGCGAAACGGCGGGTGTTCCAGGCCAGGGTGAAGACGGCGACGCTGATCACGATGGCGAAGATTTCCGCCACGCTGTGGAACAGCAGATAGCCGGGGATGGTCAACAGGTAGAGGCTGACAAGGAGCGCCGCGCCGGCGAGGAGCGGCCAGGCCGGGCTGTCGCTGGTGATGCGGGTGGGTGTCATGCGGCGATTGTAACGCATGGTGGGGGGATGGGGAAGTGGGCGCGACACCCGACGGGTGAACGGACACCCGTCGGGTGTAAGAATGCGCGCGTTCGTGGTAAACTGGCCGCGCATTCCACATCCAGCGAGGCACGACCATGCGCGAGCGCATTGTTCTAACCCTGATCATTTTCACCGCCCTGCTCGTCGGCTGCGCGCCGCCGCCTGCGCCCACGCCCACGCCGACCGCGCCTGCGCCCACCGCGCTTCCGCCCACGCCGGGGCCCACTGCCACGCCCGATCCCCTTTCCACGGACAACTGGGGGTCGCTGGCAGTGGCGGAGGCCGGGTTCAGCATCCGCTTTCCGCCCACGTGGCAGGCGACCGTGGCGGAGGTCGACGCGGGCGCGGGGCAGCAGGGGATGGACCTGGCCGGGCCGGAGGGGCGCATCGAGCTGCGGTGGGGGACGGGGTTCGGCGGCGCGTGCGGCGAGCGGATCGCGCTGACCGTGGCCGACGGGCTGCTCCCCGCCTGCCACCTGGTCGCGGCGGACGGAACGCAGCGGTGGGAGCAGATTGACCGGCCGCTGAAGACGACCACCTTTAGCGCGCGCGGCGAGACCGCGGACGCGTCCGCGGAGAGCGCGGAGGTGATCCGCCGCATTTTCGCGACGCTGGCGTTTGATCCGGCCGCGCTTGCCACGCCGCCCGCGCCCGCCCCGGCCGCGGCTGCCGGCGAAGTTATCGTCGACACCGCGCACCTGGCGTTGACGGGCGACTGGTATTTCTTCGACGGCCGCGCCAGCTACAACGGCGACTGCCTGGTCGCGCTGCCGGGGGTGGACGCGCGGGCCGCCGCGCGGCCCGCGCTGCCCGCGGCCGGGCTATATGAAGTGTTCGGGTGGTGGTGCGGCAACCCGAATACGGATCAGACGCGGACGGGCGTCGTGCGCGTCCATCGCTCGCTGGCCGACCCCGCGCCGCAGGAACTGGTCGTCGACTACACCACGGGCGCGGGCGCGTGGGTCAGCCTGGGCGCGTTCAACCTGCAAAACGGCGCGTTCGTCGAGGTGTTGAGCGCGGTCGACGGCCGCGCGCCGGCGGACGCGTTCCGCTTCGTCCCGCGCGGCCCGGCCGCGACCGAGGTTCCCGCCACCCCCGCCGCGACGCCAGGCCCGCGCGTGTCGAACCACCCGCCCTCCCCGCTCCAGCAGGTCACGCAGGGCGATCTCGCCGCCCGCCTCGCGCTCAACGACCCGTTCTACACCGCCATGACCCTGACGCCCACCGCGCTCAGCTTCGACGACTGCGCGGATTTCCCGCGGGAGGGGTGCGCCGGCGAACGCAAGGGGACGGAGGCCATCGTCGCGTATCAGGGCATCACGCTGACGTACCGCGTCGCGGACGACTTCTCGCTCGTCGCGCTGGCCGGCGCGGAGCTGCTCGACCCGTGGACAACAGGGCAGCCGCACCCGCAGCGCGTCTTCCTGCGCGGGAGCGACGCGGGGGGCGCGTGGGCGGTCCACTACCGGCCCGACAACACGTGGCGGCTGCTGCGCTTCGGCGCGGCGGGCGCCCCGCCCGGCGAGACGCGGCTGACCGCGGCGCAGGGCGCGCTGATCCGCGCGCTCGCGGAAAAGCACAGCACCGTGAGCGCGCCGGCCGCGGGGGGCGGGGTGACGCTCTACGGCCTGGGGCGGACGGTGGCGCTGAGCGCGGCGGATCGCGCGGCGCTGATCAGGCTGGCCGAGGAGCTGGCGCGCTAAGCGGAGGCCGCAATGCCGATAACGTTCCTCGCCGCAGAGTGGCGGCATTTGTTGATCGTGAATTACGCGGTGGACCCCGCGCTCCTCCTGCCGCGCGTGCCAGCGGGGTGCGAGCTGGACCTGTTCGAGGGGCAGGCGCTGGTGAGCCTGGTCGGCTTCCGCTTCCTTAATACACGGCTGCTGGGAAAGATTCCCGTGCCGTGGCATGTTAATTTTGACGAGCTCAACCTGCGCTTCTACGTAAAACGGTTCGTAGTAACCGGCGCACGCGCCGCCGCTTCAGCGCCCGCCGCCGAAGCAAACCGCGAAATCCGCCGCGGCGTGACGTTCGTCCGCGAGTACGTGCCGCGGTGGGCGATTGCGACGACGGCGCGCCTTTTGTACGAGGAGCCGTACGTCGCCGTCCCCATGCGGCATGAGCTCGCGCTCGACGGGCCGGAGCCGCGCGCCGCGTACGGGGTAAAAGTGGGAGGCGCGTGGCACATGCTGCGCGGCCGGGCAAGCGGCGCGCCGATCGACGCGCCCGCTGACCCGGCGATTAGCTTCATCACAGAGCACTACTGGGGCTATACGCGGCGCAAGCGCGGCACAAGCGAGTATCAGGTAATTCATCCGCCCTGGCAGGTGCGGCGGCTGGCGGACGCGCGGTTTGACGGGGACGCGGGCGCGGTGTACGGGGCAGAGTGGCGCGAATGGCTGCGCCAGCCGCATTCCGGGTGCCTCGCCGAGGGGTCGGGGGTGCGGGTGATGGGGGGCGCGCGGGTGTGAGGCGACACCCGTCGGGTAAACGACACCCGTCAGGTGAGGGTCAGGTGGCGCGGCTTTCCAGTTCGTCCAGCCGCCGCAGGTTCTCGCGCGTGGCCTCCAGGTAATACGGGTCGTTTACGCGCTCGAAAAACGCCGCCGCGCGCCTGAACAGGTCGCGCGCATCCGCGATTCGGCCGCGCTCCGCGGCCAGTAAGGCCAACTGGCCCAGCGTCAACGCCTGCCCGCGCGCGTCCCCGATGCGCTCCTTGATGGCGAGGCTCGCGCGGTACCAGCGCTCGGCCTCGTCCGGCTGCCGCCGCGCCTGCGCAACCATGCCCAACTGGTGCAGCGTTTGCGCCTGCCCGTGCTCGTCCCCGATGCGCTCCTTGATGGCGAGGCTCGCGCGGTACCAGCGCTCGGCCTC
>CAZPTI010000315.1:0-5350 GCA_964588925.1 uncultured Anaerolineales bacterium
CTGAGCTACTCGCTCGGCCAGCAGCAGCGGCTGTGCATCGCGCGCGTCATCGCGGTCAAGCCCGAAGTCATCCTCATGGACGAACCCGCGTCCGCGCTCGACCCCATCAGCACCCTCCGCATCGAAGACCTGATGCGCCAGTTGTGCGAGAACTACACCATCGTCATCGTCACGCACAACATGCAGCAGGCCGCCCGCGCGTCGGACTACACCGCGATGATGATGCTGACGGACGACAAGCGGTCAGGCACGGTGATCGAGCACGGCCCGACAAGCGAGATCTTCCTGAAGCCGAAGGATAAGCGGACGGAAGGGTATGTGACGGGGCGGTACGGGTAACGGGTGAAGGCGCGCGCGATTGTCATAGGTCGGCGCCCGGCCATCTCGAATAAGCGAATGCGCCTGCGGGCGCGGGTCGAATAAGCGAATCGCGGCGCGCTTCATCAGCGCAGGCGCATGGAGCAAGACGGCGGGGCGGCGGGGGTCGAATAAGCGAATCATAGCGCGCTTCTGTGGACAACCGCAGAAGCGCGGCGTGCCGACATTCGTTTATTCGACCCGCGCCCGCAGGCGCATTCGCTTATTCGAGATGGCCGCGCGCCCAACCCCCTCTTCACCCTCTGCCTGTGCTATAATTCTCCTTCGCAATCCTTCTTGAATCGAGCATTCTGCGTCATGACGGCTCTCAAGCGCCTCCTCCATCACCTGCGCCCCTACTGGCGCGGGCTGGCAGTCACCACATTCGTCATCCTCTTCAAGACGCTGGTCGGCCTGCTCCCGCCGCTGGTCACGCGGGCGATCATCGACGACGCGATCGGCAAGGGGCAGCCGCAGTTGATTCTGCCCCTCGCCGGCGCGCTCGCGGGCATCTTCCTCGTGTTCGCGGTGAGCGACTTCCTCGACCAGTTCATGCGGCACACCATCGGCGAGAAGATCCTGTTCGACCTGCGCGTGCGGCTGTACGACCACCTGCAACGGCTGTCGCTCGCCTTCTTCGAGCGCACCTCCACCGGCGAGCTGATGTCGCGCGTGTCGAACGACGTCAACGCGCTCGAACAGTTCATGACGCACGGCACGATATTGGCGCTCGTGGCCGTGGTGCGCCTGGTCGCGGCGACCGGCGTCCTGCTGTGGCTCGACTGGCGGCTGGCGCTGATCGCCCTCATCCCCGTGCCCATCATCACCGCGGGGCTGCGGTGGTTCAACCTGCGCACACGGCCCATCTACCGCCGCGTGCGCGACCGGCTCGGCGACGTAAACACGCGCCTGCAGGACAACCTGTCGGGCATCCGCGTCATTCAGGCGTTCGGGCAGGAGGGGGCGGAGCTGGCGCGCTTCCGCGAGGTGAGCGGCGCCTATATGAAGGAGCGCATCGCCTCCATCCGCATGTGGTCGACCGTGTTCCCCGGCCTCGGCTTCTTCGTGGACGCGGGCAGCGTGCTCGTGCTCGGCTTCGGCGCGTACATGGTCATCCAGGGCACGATGACGCTCGGCACGCTGGTCGCATTCACCGCGTACATCGTGTCGTTCTACGAGCCGATCCGCCGCCTGACCGACATCGACAACATCATCCAGCAGGCCGCTGCCGCCGCAGATCGCATCTTCGAGCTGCTCGATGTGCAGCCCGACATCACGGACGCGGCCGATGCGGTCAGCCTGGACGAGGTGCGCGGCGAAATCCGCTTCGAGGACGTCCACTTCCGCTACGGCGAGGGGGACGAGGTGCTGCATGACGTGGATTTCAACGTGCGGCCGGGCGAGATGGTCGCGCTGGTGGGGCCGAGCGGCGCAGGCAAGACGAGCATCGCCAACCTGGTGTGCCGCTTCTACGATCCCACGCACGGCCGCGTGCTGGTGGACGGGCAGGACCTGCGCGAGGTGAAGCTCGCTTCGCTGCGGCGGTGCGCGGCCGTGGTGCTGCAGGACACCTTCCTCTTCAACGCCTCCGTGCGGCGCAACCTGCTCTACGGCAAGCCGGACGCCTCGGACGAGGAGCTATTCGCCGCGGCGCGGGCGGCCTACGCGCACGACTTCATCCTGGAGCTGCCCGGCGGCTACGACACCGAGATCGGCGAGCGCGGGGTGAAGCTGAGCGGCGGGCAGCGGCAGCGGCTGGCGCTCGCCCGCGCCATCCTCGCCGACCCCCGCATCCTGATCCTCGACGAGGCAACATCCAGCGTGGATGCGGAGGCCGAGTACCTGATCCAGCAGGCGCTCGAAGAGGTGCTCAAAGGCCGCACTGCGCTCGTCATCGCCCACCGGCTGAGCACAATCCGCTCAGCGGACAAGATCATCGCGCTCGAAAACGGCCGCATCCGCGAGGCCGGCAGCCACGGCGAACTGCTCGCGCGGAACGGGCTGTACAGCCAGCTCTATCAGCGGCAGTTGGAACTGGCCGCGACGGAGTGAGTGCCGACCCGACGGGTGTCATCGTTAAGAAGTGACGCACCCGTCGGGTCTGCGGCGCGACGCCCGCCTGTCACGTCAGGCTAATCATCTGCGCTTCAAGGTCGCTGATCACCGCGCGGTGCCATGCCGCAGCCTGCAACTCAGTAAGGGGAATGGCCGTCCGTTCGGGGTACCACGACGTTTTCTCTTCGATCAGGTCGAGAGTCTGTTGATGATTGCGGCGCAACGTCTCCAGATGCGCCCGACGCGCGGCCGAGCCGTTCCGGGCCGGCGCGAACTCGCGCTGGATGTCCACCTTTATCTCTCCCAGACTGTGCGCGGTGTAGCGGTCGCCGTAGAAGGCCACCGAAAAGTTATCTGACAGGTCTTTGACCTTGACGATGGGGTGCTGTCGCCCGTGGGTGCGCGCCGGCACGACTTCGCGCGCATGGAGCGCGAGGTCCAGCACCCGCGCGTACCCATCCCGCTCGCTGGCCCCCGCCCCGCCGAGCGCCTCCAGAATCGCCTGGGTGAAGTAGCTGTATTGGTCGCCGGCATAAGACAACTCGTCCCCGCGCGAAGAGGCAATGACCACGCGACCTGCGCCCTGCTCCAGCAAGTATGCCGGATCGAAGGGCAGGGCGACTTGCGCAACGGGCGACTTGGCCTGCGCGCCCGCATGGCAGCAGTCCAGCATGACGACCATCCGGCGGGCGTAGATTCCTTCAAGCAGGCGCGCCAGTTCAGTCCCGGAAATGGCCGTGCGCGGGAGATCATCGAGGTCGTAGCCATAGGTGAGGATATACGGGCTCGGCCTGAGCGCCCCGTGGCCGGAGAAGCACACGAGCGCGGTCGAATCGCGGGTAAGTCGTCCGGGCAGGCGAAGCAGGGTGGCGAGCGCATGATCGCGCGTAGCGCGCGGGCCGGTGAGCAGATCAACGTTCGCCGATGGATAACCGTAGCGGTCGGTAAGCGCAGTAGCGATGGCGGTCGCGTCGCGCTCGGTCTGCGGCAAGTCCTGTCCGACGCCGATGATGACGGCGTGGGCGAAATCAAGCGGTTTCATCGGAATCCTCCTCAGTGGAACAAGTCAGCGTGTTCGTCCTGGCGCTCAGAAGCAGCGTCAGGCCGGGCAAATGAGCGTATCCGTCGGGGAAGAGGGTGATCAACTCCTGCGCAAGCGCCTGCGCGAGCTTGGCGATCGGCAGCCGCATGAGGTGGAAGGGCACGCGGCGGTAAGCGCGGAGGAAGAGCCGTAAATCCTCGCTGAGACGCCACAGCCGCGGCGCGGCATTCCAGATCGCCTTACGCTGGGGCGCATCGGGATGACGGGCCGAAGTAGCGGCGAGGAGGGTGACAGCATCGTCAACCCAGCATTCGCCATAAAGCGCGTCTGCCACCGGCCCGCAGAGCAGCTTAATTGCCCTGCGGAGAATCTCGGTTGGCCGGCGGCGTCGAATCTCGTTGCGAAGGCGAGCAGTCTCCTCGCGCAGCCTCTCAGCATCGGCAAGTTGCTCGGTCGGTATGCCCGCCGGGCTCACGGCAAGGGACTGCTTCCACTCCAACAGGCGCAGGTAGCGCTCCCGTTCCCGGAGTTGCTTGCGGAGTTCGCGAATGCGTTTGGTCATTGACAGCCCCCTCACCGCTCTACCCGAGTTGTTTCTATCAGTTAGCCTATGATAGCATGGGTGAAACGTCAATCACCTCAGTCTGCGCTTTCCAAGGAGTATAGAATGCAAGAGGGACTCTCCGAAACAACCCCGCAACCCTCGGGACTAATACCAGACGAGAAATACTTTCGTTTGCTGGACATACAGCAGCGATGGAACACCACTCGTTGGACGGCAACCAGTCTCTTCCTCACCATCAGTTTCGCCTTATTTGGATTATCGTTGCAGGTTCCCGATACTTTGTTGCCGCCTGAGAGTGTCGCCACCTACCGACTGCTCGAACGACTGCTCGGCCTCGGCATTTACTGGTTCGCCTACTTGCTCTTTCTAAGATATGACGATTGGAGTAAGCACCTGCGTGAGCATTTGGCTGAGCTAGAGAAAAATCCTGCAACGACCATGCGACTCCAAGAATCGTGGAGTAGGAAGTTCGGGAAGCGGCAGAAGTCAGAGAAGGATAAGGACAAAGAGCGCATTCCCTTTCGTCAGAAGCTACGCCGGTTCGTTCGCCGATTTACCTCAGTGAGCAAACTGCTTGCGTATTTTGGCCTACTTTATGCCGTTTCCGTTGCAGCGTTGTGGTTGCTTGGGCTCTAGGCGCCGCCAGACATGGGCCATGCGACATTAAGATAGGGTGGCGGATGTAAGGCAAGGGGGCGGAATGGACGGTGCCGACGTTTTGGGCAAGTTCTCAGAGCAAACAGATATGGAATCCTTGCGCGAAGCGTTGTCGTCGCTGGTCGGAGTATATGAAGAGCTCTATGCGGCGCGCACCGCGCTCGAAAACAAGGAGTGGAAGCGCGCCAGCGAGCGAGCGGATTCTGCGCTCGAACACGAAGACGACTGGACCGACGGGCTTAAGCTCCAGATATATGAGGTGCGCGGCCGAGCGCGAGCGCGGCAGGCAGGCCAGGCGGAAGCGGCTGTGGCGGATTTGCGGATGGCTATATGGTGCGCGCGGCGCAAGAAGTTGGAATCGCAAGTCCCTGAGTTGCTGATCGCACTGGGCGACGCGCTGCAACGTTGCGGCGCGACGCGCTGGGCGGAAGCCCAACTGCCTTATCATGAGGCCGAACGCTTATTCGAATGTGAAGCGCATCGCACCGACCGGGCGGCGGAATGCAAGCGCAAGCGGGCAACCGTTGAGTTGTATTTCGGCCGCCCGCGTCAGGCGCTAGAGCTTTGCCTGGAAAGCAAGGTCGTATTTGAGGCTTACGGCGAAGCTGGCGTCAGAGGCGTGTGGAAGGCATTGCAGCACATGACGTGGGCATACGATATGCTTGGTCGCTGGC
>CAZPTI010000316.1:0-5348 GCA_964588925.1 uncultured Anaerolineales bacterium
GGATGGCCTCCGCGCCCATGCCCGCGCGGAACACGTTGCCCCACTTGTCCTGCAGGTCGCGGTATTCGCTCTCGGTGAGCAGCTCGCGCTCGCGCAGGTCCTTCAGCTCTTCGAGCGACTGGTTCATCTGCGTGCGGAGCTGCGACTTCTGCGTCTCAACCCCCTGGCGCTGCGCGTCGATAGTCTGCTCGCTCTCGCGGCGGATCAGGTCGCGCTTGGCCGCGCTCAGGCTGCGGACGTTCTCCTGCTCGCGGTTGATCGTGTCCTCGATGTCGCTCAGGCGGTGCTGGATCGCGTCGTTGAGCGCGTTCAGGTTGTCGCGCGTGACGGGCGCGCCGGCCGCAACGAGCGGCTCAGGCAGCCACGGCAGGCTGAACGCCTCGGCCGCGGGCTTGCCCGTGACCTTCTCCATCGCGTCCTGCACGCGCTTGCCGAGCGCGATCACTTCGCCGGTCTCCGCGGCAAGGCGCTCGGCCAGGCTGGTGAGCTGCGTCTGCTCCTGGTTGTCGACCTCTTCCAGCCGCGCGGTGCGCTCCGCTTCAAGCTGGTCGATCCTCGACTGGATTTCGCCTTCAAGGCGAGCCGCGCGCAGGTTCAGGTCGCGCTCGGCCTTGGTGATCGTGCGGTTGCGAGCGTCTTCGTCGACGTTCGTGATCACGTACTGCGCGAAGTACAGGATGCGCTCCAGGTTGCGCGGGCTGATGTTCAGCAGCAGGCCCAACCGGCTCGGCACGCCTTTGACGTACCAGATGTGGCTGACCGGGCTGGCAAGCTTGATGTGGCCCATGCGCTCGCGGCGCACGCGGCTGTGCGCTACTTCGACGCCGCACTTATCGCAGATGATGCCCTTGTAGCGCGTCCGCTTGTACTTGCCGCACGCGCATTCCCAGTCCTTGGTCGGCCCGAAGATGCGCTCGCAAAACAGCCCGTCGCGCTCCGGCCGCAAGGTGCGGTAGTTAATCGTCTCCGGCTTGGTCACCTCACCGTGTGACCACTCCATAATCTGCTCGGGAGAAGCCAACGAAATACGGATGGCATCAAATTCATTAACTTCCACAGTTATCTCCCCTGTGTGTCGCGGAGAAACCTGGTTTCTTTCAGAAACCAGGTTTCTTTATCGCCCTATCCTTATTCCATACCCTTCGTCATGGCGCCGGGCAGGCTCAGGCTGAAGCCCAGATTTGGCAGCTTCTCCTCGGAATCCTCGCGACCGAACTGAATGACCTCTTCCTTCGCGTCGACCACCTCCACGGCCAGGCCGAGCGACTGAAGCTCCTTGACCAACACGCGGAAGCTCTCGGGCACGCCGGGTGACTCGATGGTTTCGCCCTTGACGATGGCCTCGTAGGTTTTGACGCGGCCGGTGACGTCGTCGGACTTGACCGTAAGCATCTCCTGCAGGCTGTGCGCCGCGCCGTACGCTTCGAGCGCCCACACTTCCATTTCGCCGAAGCGCTGGCCGCCGAACTGCGCCTTACCGCCCAGCGGCTGCTGGGTGACGAGGCTGTACGGGCCGGTGGAGCGGGCGTGAACCTTGTCCTCGACCAGGTGGTGCAGCTTCATCATGTGGATGATGCCGACCGTGACCGGGGAGTCAAACGGCTCGCCCGTCTTGCCGTTGAGCAGCACCGTCTTGCCCCACGTCGGCAGCGGCTGACCGGCCTCGCGGCTCACCAGCAGCGCCTGCGCCACAACTTCTTCGTCGCTCAACGCGGAGATGCGGTCCATCTCGGCGTACATGGCCGCGCGCTGCTCCGGCGTCTCGGGTGACTCGACGTAGTCATTGGCGCCGTCTTCGCCCCGCTGCTCGGCCAGATTGGTCACGCGCATTTGCTCGCGCACGACCCACTTCAGCCACTCACGCAGGCAGACGACACGCGCCTGCGCATCTGCATCGTCGCGCTGCGGCATCGGGCGGTCGTCGTCGGCGAACAGCATAAGGCTGTCTGGATCGTAGCTCTGCGGCTCTTCGCGCAGCCACTCGCGCAACATCGCGCGGCGGGCATAGCCGTAGTCGCGGTACACCTTCTCAGGATCATACCCGCGCTCGCCCAGCCACTCGGCGAGATACATCGCGCGGACCTCGTCGTCGTCCTGGAACTCGGCCTCGGACAACCCCTGCTTTTCGGCCCAGTCCCACGCGCGGCGGGTCGCCTTTTCCCAGGCGCGGTCGGCCAGCCAGGCGCGGGCCAGTTCGGCCTCGATTTCGCCTTCGGTCGCGCCGTCGAAGACCGGGGTCTCCGCGCGGAAGCCGAGACGCTCCGCAGCCCAGCCGAGGTGCGTTTCGAGCACCTGGCCGATGTTCATGCGGGCGGGCACGCCCAGCGGGTTCAGGATGATGTCGACCGGCGTGCCGTCGGGCAGGAAGGGCATGTCTTCCACCGGAACGATCCGGGAGATGACGCCCTTGTTGCCGTGGCGGCCGGCCATCTTGTCGCCTTCCATGATCTTGCGGCGCTGGGCCACGCTGACGCGCACCATGCGTTCGACGCCGGCGGGCAGGTCGCGGTGCGCATCGCGGGAGAACTCCTTGATGTCGACGACCTTGCCGTACTCGCCGTGCGGCAGTCGCAGGCTCGAATCCTTGACCTCGCGCGCCTTTTCGCCGAAGATCGCGCGCAGCAGCTTCTCTTCCGGGCTCAACTCGGTCTCGCCCTTGGGCGTGATCTTGCCGACCAGGATGTCGCCGGGCGCAACGACCGCGCCGACGCGCACCACGCCGTACTCGTCCAGGTCCTTCAGCGCGTCCTCGCCCACGTTCGGAATATCCCGAGTGATTTCCTCAGGCCCGAGCTTGGTGTCGCGCGCCTCGACCTCGTGCTTCTCGATATGGATCGAGGTAAACTTGTCTTCCTGCACCATGCGCTCGCTGATGAGGATGGCGTCTTCGTAGTTGCCGCCCTCCCAGCTCAAGAACGCTACGAGCACGTTCTGGCCCAGCGCCATCTCGCCCAGCTCGGTTGAGGAGGAGTCGGCCAGCACCTGGCCCTTCTCCACCCGGTCGCCCTTCTGGACAACGGGGCGCTGATCGATGCACGTGCTCTGGTTCGAGCGCTGATACTTGCGCAGCCGGTAGGTGCGCCGCGTGCCGTCGTCCTCGAGGACGATGACCTCGTCGGACGCGGCCTTGATGACCTCGCCCGGATGCTGCGCGACGGCTACCTGACCGGAGTCCACCGCGGCCTGCCGCTCGATGCCGGTGCCAACAATCGGGGCCTCGGGGCGCAGGAGCGGGACAGCCTGGCGCTGCATGTTGGAGCCCATCAACGCGCGGTTCGCGTCGTCGTGCTCCAGGAACGGAATCAACGCGGCCGAAACGGAGACGATCTGCTTCGGCGACACGTCCATATACTCGATGTGATCCGGCGCCTCGAACAGGAACTGCTGATGGCGGCGGATGGAGACGCGCGACTCGGTGAAGTGGCCGTTCTCGTCGACGGGCGCGTTGGCCTGCGCGATCGCGTAGCGGTCCTCTTCGTCGGCGGACAGGTACGCGATGTTGTCCGTGATGGTCGGCATGACGCGCACCTCGGGCAACACGTCGCCCAGCGACGCGATCTGCCCGGCAAGCGTCTCGTCGATCAACGTGCCCGGCGTGGCGATCACCGTGCCGTCGGGCAGCGTCACGCGGTCGCGCAGCACCTGGCCGACCAGGTTCTCGGCCTTGTTCGGCACGCGGTTGACAACCTTGCGGTACGGCGTCTCGATGAAGCCGAACTCGTTGATGCGGCCGTACGTCGCCAGCGAGCCGATGAGGCCGATGTTCGGGCCTTCCGGCGTCTCAATCGGGCAGATGCGGCCGTAGTGCGAGTTGTGCACGTCGCGCACGTCGAAGCCCGCGCGCTCGCGGCGTAAACCGCCGGGGCCAAGCGCGCTCAGGCGGCGCTTGTGCGTCAGCTCGGCGAGCGGGTTGGTCTGGTCCATGAACTGCGAAAGCTGCGAACCGCCGAAGAACTCGCGAATGGCCGCGACGACCGGCCGGATGTTGATCAGGCCAAGCGGCGTGGTCTGCTCGCTGTCGCGGATCGACATGCGCTCGCGGACGACGCGCTCCATGCGGAGCAGGCCGACGCGTAACTGGTTCTGGATCAACTCGCCGACGGTCTTAACGCGGCGGTTGCCCAGGTGGTCGATGTCGTCCTCGCCCTCGACGCCCTTGTTGATCTGGATCATGCGGCGCAGGACCGCGGCCAGGTCTTCCTTAGTAAGGGTGCGATGGCTGAGCGGGATGTCCAGCTCGAGCCGGCGATTCAGCTTGTAGCGGCCCACCTTGCCCAGGTCATACCGGCGGGGCGCGAAGATCAGGTTCTGCATGAAGCTCCTGGCGTTGTCCAGCGTGGGCGGATCGCCAGGGCGCAGCTTCTTATAGAACTCGAGCAACGCGCCGTCGACGCCCTTGGCCGAATCGGACAGGTTGGGCGTGCGGGTCGGGTCGCGCTCGAGGGTGGTCGCGATATAGGGATGCTCCGGGTCGTTGTCGACCTCGGAGAAGAGTTCCAGGATCTGCTCGTCTGCGCCGAAACCGATGGCGCGCAGGAGCACAGTGACCGGGAGCTTGCGCTTGCGGTCGACCTTAACCGAAATGATGTCACGCTTCGACGTTTCAAACTCGAGCCACGCGCCGCGGTTCGGGATGAGCTTGGAGTAGCACAGGCGGCGGTCGGTGGCCCGGTCTTCTTCCACTGTGAAATAGACGCCAGGCGAGCGGATCAACTGGCTGACAACAACACGTTCCGCCCCATTAATAATGAAGGTGCCGTTATCCGTCATCAGCGGGAAATCTCCCATGAAGACGTTCTGGGCCGTAACCTCACCCGTCTCCCGGTTGACCAGCCGGACGCGGACCCACAAAGGCGCTGCAAAGGTCATGTCCCGATCCCGGCATTCGGGTTCGGAGTACTTGGGTTCGCCGAACCAGAACCCTTCCGGCCCCGGCGTGGAGCCGAAGTGGAGTTCGAGGTTCTTGTTGAAACTGACGATCGGCGAGATTTCCTCGAACAACTCCTGGAGCCCTTCCGTCTGGAACCAGCGGAAGGAGTCCAACTGCACCTCGATCAAGCGCGGCAACTCGTAAACATCGGGAATCCGAGCATACGACTTGCGCAAAGCGGGAAGGCCGCCATTTCGGAGATGCGTCATGCAGCGATCACTCCTTGTACACGGTCAAACCGGCGAACCAGTTTGAGCAAAACAAAAACGCCAAGTCCCATCCGACTTGGTTCAATCTCGGTCACTGAGAGTGAGGGGATATTTTGCGATTCGTATTGATCTTATCTAACCTCGACCCACGGACAGCAATCGCTAATACTATCATAACGAGACAATGTTGTCAAGAAGGAGTTTGAAGT
>CAZPTI010000317.1:0-5331 GCA_964588925.1 uncultured Anaerolineales bacterium
GTGCATCGGGTGCCGCGGCTGCCAGGTTGCCTGCAAGCAGAGCAACGACCTGGCGGCTGAACAGACGAGGTTCCGACCCGTTCGGACGAATCCGCCCGACCTGACCGCGCGCACCTGGAGCCTGGTGGAGTTTCACGAGGTCGCGCAGGCGGATACGCGGGTCGCGTGGCGCTTCGTCAAGCGACAGTGTATGCACTGCCTGGAACCGGCGTGCGTGTCGGTATGCCCGGTGGGGGCGCTGCAACGCGCGGCAGAAGGGTCGGTCGTCTACCTGTCTGGCAGGTGTATCGGCTGCCGGTATTGCATGACCGCGTGCCCCTTTAACGTTCCCAAGTACGAATGGAACAGCGCCGCGCCGCTCATTCGCAAGTGCGTCATGTGCGCCGAGCGGCTGGCGGAGGGCGAGCAGCCCGCGTGCGCCAAGGCCTGTCCTACGGGCGCGACCAGGTTTGGCGATCGCGCCGAACTTCTGGCCGAGGCGCATCAGCGCATCCGCAAGGAGCCGGCGCGCTACGTCGACTATGTGTATGGCGAGCGCGAGGTGGGCGGAACGGCGGTGCTCTACCTCTCAGACGTGCCGTTCGCCGCGATCGGTTTCCCGGCCGCGCTGCCGCTGTTCCCGCTGCCGGTCAAGACGTGGCAGGTCATGACGCTCGTGCCGGCAGTGGCGGGTGGCGCAGCGGCGCTGATGGCCTTTGCGTACCTGCTCACGCAACGCGAGCAGAGGATGAGAAGGGCGAGCGCGGTGGCGGAGCCGGCCCGGCCGACCCCCGCGCCGGAAGAATCCGCCACGCAGCAGGAGGCGCAAGAATGACACCAACAACGCCACGGCTCAAGCCGCGCGAACCGAGGGTATTTCTGGGGTTCACCCTGACCCCGGCGGTCACGGCTGCGTTCGCGATCGCAGGGCTCATCCTGGCCGCAGGCGCGTATGCCACCAGCGTGCGCTTCTTCAAAGGGCTCGGCGCTTCCACCCGGCTTAACGACCTGGCCCCCTGGGGCATCTGGATCGGCTTTGACGTGATGACCGGCGTCGCGCTGGCGGCCGGCGGCTTCGTGATCGCCGCGACCGTCCATGTATTCCACCGGGAGAAGTACGAGCCGCTGCTCCGACCTGCGCTCCTGACAGCGCTTCTTGGCTATCTGCTCGTGATCCTGGGGCTCCTCTTCGATCTCGGGCAGCCCTGGCGCATCTGGCACGCGCTGATCTACTGGAACCCGCACTCGGTGCTTTTCGAAGTGGCCTGGTGCGTGATGTGTTACACAACCGTCCTCGCGCTGGAATTTGCCCCTGTCGTGTTCGAGCGGCTGAGGATGCCGCGGCCAAGACGGATCCTGCGCCTGATCCAGATCCCGCTGATCATCCTGGGCATCACGCTGTCGACGATGCACCAGTCCTCTCTGGGATCGATGTTTTTGATTTTCCCGGAGAAGCTGAGTCCTCTCTGGTACACGAGCGTCCTCCCTGCGTTGTTCTTCACATCTGCCATTGCGGTTGGGTTGGCTATGGTGACGGTGGAGTCGTTGCTCTCCGCGCGGTTCATGCGGCGCGATGCGCACATGGACTTGCTGGGCAGCGTGGCGCGGGCGACCTCGGTTGTGCTGTTCATCTATGCTGCGGTCAAGGTGGCAGACGTGACCGCTCGCATGGCGTGGGGCGCGTTCTCGCCGTTCGACTGGACGGACCTGGTCTGGCTGCTGGAGTTGAGCTTGACGGTCTTGCTCCCTGCGGTCCTGTTGCTGATCCCGAGCGTCCGCGCGTCACCGGGCAGGCTCCTGGCCGCGCAGTCGTTGGTGGTGATCGGCGTGGTCTCAAACCGCGTCACGTTGGCTGTGCCCAGCCTCGTCGCGGCGAACAACGGAAGCTACTTCCCCGGCTGGATGGAGTTCGCCATTACGCTGGCTCTCCTGACGGGAGGGGTCGCAGCATTTGCATTCGCGGCGAAACACCTGCCTGTGTTTGGGGGGCAGACGAAGGCGCCGCCGACGTGATGAACGTCGAAGCCCCACCTCGAACACGGCCGGCTGGCGGCAGAGGAAGACCGTCCAGACAGAGCCCGATGGGGACGAGCGCAACTCAGCGCGAAAGGAGACCAGAATGTGTTACGTGAGGGACGTGTTGTCGAGTAAGCCTGCGCAAGTCTGGACGATCGGACCGCGCGATATTGCGTACAAGGCCCTGGAACTCATGGCTGACAAGAACGTCGGCGCGCTGCCGGTTGTCGGCGACGATGGCAGGGTCATCGGCATCTTCTCCGAACGCGATTACGCGCGGAAGGTAATCCTGAAGGGCAAGTCGTCTCACGCGACCACGGTCGGCGAGTTGATGAGCAGCCCGGTGACAGCTGTCAGCCTGAGCGACAAGATCGAGACGTGCATGCAACTCATGACCGATCGTCACATCCGGCACCTGCCGGTGCTGGACGGCGGCAAGCTGGTCGGCCTGATCAGCATCGGCGACGTGCTGAAAGCGACGATCGCGGACAGAGACGTGATGATCAAGGACCTGGAAAACTTCATCGTCGGCGCGCGCAGTTGACCGTTGGCCGCGCCTGGTCTGATCCGGCGGCGCAAGTCAGGAGACTTGCGCTACATTGATGAACCAGTCGATCAGGCGGCGAGCGATGGTGAAGGGGGGCGGGATGCCGGGCAGTTCGTTCGCGGCGAACCAGCGCGCTTCGGCCAACTCGCTCTCCTCCAGCGTGATGTCGCCGCCTGCGTACTCCGCCGTGAAGCCGATCATCAGGGAGTTCGGGAAGGGCCACGGCTGGCTGCCGAAGTAGCGGATGTTCGTGATGTCGACACCGACTTCCTCACACACCTCACGCGCGCAGCACGCTTCGAGCGACTCCCCAGGCTCGACGTAGCCTGCCAGCACGCTGAAGCGGCCGGGCGGGAAGCGGTGGTTGCGGGCCAGCAGGATCTTCAGCCCGTCCTCAGTTGGCCGCGTGACCGCGATGATCATGGCCGGCGACAGCCGCGGGTAGACGACGAGGCCGCACTGCGGGCAGCGCTTGGCGCGCTCGTGCTCCTGGTCGACCGTGCGCCCGCCGCACTGGCCGCAGAACTGGTTTTGCCGGTCGTACGCAACAAGCTGCACCGCGCGGCCGGCGATCCCCAGGAACGGCTCGGATAGCAGCGGGTAAAGCTGCCGCAGACCTTCCGCCAGGTAGCCTTCGGAAACGGGCGTCTCCCCCGCCACTTCGGCCGCGTAGCAGTCCGTCGCCGTACCCGCTTCCTCGACCTGCCCCAGGTAAATCACCCGCAAAGGCGTCAGGCCCAGCTCTTCCGGCGAGGCCAGCAGGGGTACGTGCGCGGCTGCGCCGGGAGCGACGTCCCGCACCCACGCATCGCGCCGCGGCGCGTCCCCTTCTTCCCGCACGAGCAGGCGATCACCGAAGAAGATGAACCAGAAACAGGGGGCCGCGCCGGTCGAAGCAGGCTGGAGGCGGGAGACAAAATCAAGCATCAATCTTCACTCGCTGGCAGAAATTCGGCGAAGACCTGGTTGCCGAGCAGACGGCCGTGGTCAGTCAAACGCACGCGGCCGTCGATTTGTTCGAGCAGGCCACGGCTTGTAAGCGCCGCGATTTCGCGGCCAAAGACGGCTTCCAGCGGCTGACCGAAACGCGCGGCAAAGCGCGCGGGGTCGATGCCCTCGCGGACGAGGCGCAGGCCGAGCATCATGAACTCGCCCATTGCGAGGCGCTCGTCGATGGCCTCGCTGCCGCGCTCCGGCAGCTCGTCCGCGGCCAGGCGCTGAATATACTGCGGGACCGGGCGCACGTTCCACCAGCGACGCCCGGCGTCGCGAGCGACGGTAGCATAGCTGTGCGCGCCCGCGCCGAAGCCGAGGTAGGGTTCGTGGCGCCAGTAGACGAGGTTGTGCCGGCACTGGAAGCCGGGCCGCGACCAGTTCGAGATTTCGTACTGCTCGTAACCAGCCTTGCCCAACAGGTCGGAGGCGAGCAGGTAAAAATCGGCGGCGACGTCGTCCTCTGGTGGCGGTTGCAGCCCGCGGCGCACCGCGTCGTAGAGCGGCGTTCCATGCTCGACGGTGAGGCTGTAGAGCGAAATGTGCTCCGGGCCGAGCGCAATGGCGCGTTCGAGCGTGCTGCGCCACGTCGCCGTCTGCTGGCCGGGCAGGCCAAACATGAAGTCGAGGTTGATGTTGTCGAAGCCGGCCCGGCGCGCAGCCGCGAACGCTTCCTCCGCTTCGGCCGCGCCGTGAATGCGGCCAAGCCACTTAAGTTCCGCGTCGTCGAGCGACTGGACGCCCATGCTCAGCCGGTTGACCCCCATGTCACGAAGCGCGGCGAAGACCTCTGCGTCCGCTGTGCCGGGATTCGCCTCGCTCGTGATCTCCGCATCGGGCGCAACCGCGAACGACGTTCGGCAGGCTTCGAGGATAGACGCCAGTAAGGGCGCGGGGAGGACAGTGGGCGTGCCGCCACCAAGAAAGACAGTGCGCACGGGCGAATGGTCGCGCGCTTCCCCGGCGTGGCGAATCTCCTCCGCCAGCGCCGCGGCGTAGTCTTCAAACAGCTTGTCCAACCCCGCGTAGGTGTTAAAGTCGCAGTAGTGGCAACGGACCGCGCAGAACGGGATGTGCAGGTAGAGGGCGAGCGGAGGCACGTGCGTGATTCTCACGCGGAGCGATTCTCGAAGCGAAAGCCGTGGCCGCGCATGGTCACGATGTACTGATGCTCCTTATCGACCGCCTCCAGCCGCTCGCGCAGGCGGCGCACCAGCGCATCGATCGACTGCTCAGAGACGCCGCCGTCCTGCGCGTCGGGCCACACCTCGCGGACGATGTCGTCGCGACCGACAACGCCGGGGGTCGCAATGAGCACTTCCAGCAGGCGGTACTGCTGCGCGGAAAGCGGCGGCTCGATCATCTTGCCGTTGACGTAGACCTGGTGCGCGGCCATGTCGAGACGCAGGCCACGTTCCTGTGGGGTTTCAAACGAAAGGGGCGCGGTCGCGCCGGCATCGACGAAGGCGAGCTTGTAGCGGAGCGCGATCTGAATTTCATCGCCGTCGCGCAGGGGCTGCGGCGCGATGACCTCGCGGCCGTTAAGATGGGTGCCGTTCTTGCTGGCAAGATCTTCGATTTCGTAGTGATCCCCGCGCCACACGACGCGCGCGTGCAGCCGTGAAATCTGGCGGTCATCCAGGACAATATCGCAGCCCGAATCCCGGCCGATGGTGAGCGTGCGGTGCTCCAGCGGCCAGGTTAGCCCGCTCTCCCCGCCCCGTTGCAGGATGATCATGGCCGATTCGCGGGTATTTAATAGGTCTCTCATTCCCTGTTACGCTCCCCGGTTCGAG
>CAZPTI010000318.1:0-5319 GCA_964588925.1 uncultured Anaerolineales bacterium
CGCGCGGGTGCGGTTTGTCGCCGGAACCAGAGAGAGCAGCAGCCGCTCAAAGCGCAGCCGGTCGGCGATCCAGTAGATGCTGACGACGAAAGCAATGCCCGCGTACGTCAGGAAGTTGGAGATGCCGCTGGTCACGCCCATCAGCCGCTGCACTATGCCGGTGAGTTGGTCGCCGGCGAGAAGCTGGCCGATCTGCTCGGGCGTGGGCAGCCGCGCGCTGAGCGCGGGCAGGTCGGCCGCGAGGTTGCCGCCCCAACGCACAACGAGGTTGCGGTAGATGACGCCGAGGTCCTCCGTGATCGACCCCAGCTCGCGGCCAAGCGCCTGCCACAGGAAGAAGCCAAGCGCGCCGAAGACGACCAGGATCGACAGATAGACCAGCGCAACCGCGATGCCGCGCGGCAACCTGCGCGCCATAAGCGCCTCGATGGGCGCGCGCGTTGCGGCGGCAATGGCAAGCGACGCGATAAAGAGGATAACGATTTCAGAGATGCGCCACAGGATCACCGCAGCGAAGAGCAGCGCAAAGACGATCAGCACCGAGAGGGCGAAACGACGCATGTTCATCGCCCGCCTCCCGTCTGCCCGTTCGAGCCGCTTGCGGCGGTCTCCCGGTCGGTCAACACCTTGTCAAGATCAATGGCGATCGCCTCAAGCAGGTCCTCCGCGCGCTCGACCTCCGGGTCGACGAGCGTATGATCCTCTGATTCAACGCGCGACGACTTGCGCACATCCTGGATCAGTTCCTGTGTGGCGAGACGCAGGCTGCCGGCCTTGCTCCGGCTGATGTAAGGCGTGGTTGGTTCACGAAACATGAAGCGCGCAGCGATGATCTGCACCATTGCAGTCAGCGGCACGGCGAGCAGCGCGCCCGCGAAGCCGAACAATGCGCCGAACGCCGCGATGCCGAGGATGGTGACGATGGGATTGATGCCGACCGATTTGTCCATCACGCGCGGCACGAGCAGATTATTCTCCGAGGTCTGCACGACGAAGATGACCAGCACGGTCCAGAGTATTTTGTCGGGCGCAACGGCCAGCGCAATTAACAGGGCTGGCACCGCGCCGATCAGCGGGCCGACCATCGGGATGGCCTCGCAAACCGCCATGATGAGCGCGAGGCCGAGCGCGTAGGGCAGGCCAATGGCGACGTAGCCGATGAGCGAAAGCAAGCCGACCACGCCACACAGGATAATCTGGCCGCGGAAGTAGGCCGCGACCTTGCCTTCCATCTCGCAATAGAGCTCGCGGGCCGGCTCGCGGCGCTCGGCGGGCAGCAACAGGAGGATGCGCCGGATGAGCACTTCGCTCTCCTGCACCCAGAAGAACGCGAGGGCCAGAATCGCGATAATGACAAACCCGCCGGCCAGGAGCTGGCCGACCGTGTTCAACGCGGGGGCAAGGTCAAGATTTCCCTCTGCGGCGCCACTCCCGGCCGCGCCGCCCATCACAGTATCCAGCGAGAAGGACATGGTGATGGGCAGACCGAGCGCGACACGCTGCACGAGGCGGTTGTTGGAGTCGATCAACGCCTGGCGCA
Organism: uncultured Anaerolineales bacterium; assembly: GCA_964588925.1. Lineage (GTDB taxonomy): Bacteria > Chloroflexota > Anaerolineae > CG2-30-64-16 > CG2-30-64-16 > JALOOB01. Next base: position 1,541 of record CAZPTI010000318.1, read on the forward strand.
ACTCGGTGTAGTACTGCGGCAGCCGGTCAATCACGGAGGTGGCCTGTTCCGCGATCATCGGCGCGACGATGACGAGGAAGACGCCGATGAGCGCGGCGAGCGCGAGGTATACGAGGATGACGCCGATTTCGGGCCGGATGCCCCGCTTCTGGAGCCAGCCGACCACGGGTTTGGTCGCAATGCCGAGCATCACCGCGACCAGAAAGAGGAAAACGACCATGTAGAAGCGAAAGAGCAGGAGGAAAGCCGCCGCGATGCCGAGGACGATGAGCGTCGCTGTCACCACCAGCCGCGGGGACCAAGTCCCGCCAGCGGGCGCGGCGCCGCCCTGCGCGGCATTTTCCCCTGACCCGTTGCCGTTCCCGCCACCCAATCCGCCAACCCAACCCAACTTACCCATACGCACCCATCCAATACAGTCTATTCGCTTGAGAAACCTGGCTTCTGGCAACCAGGTTTCTTGCCTTCATCTATACGAGCTTATGGTCGATCACATACCGTATCAGGTCGGCATTGCTGTTCATGTTCATCTTCTCCAAAATGCGCGCCCGATACGTGCTGACAGTCTTCACGCTTAAGCCCAATTCGTCCGCAATTTCGCTCACCGATTTTCCCGCGCCGATCCGAAGCAGCACCGTAAACTCGCGATCCGAGAGGCTTTCGTGGGGCAGCGCCTCGGTGTTGCCGCCGACGCTGGCCGCGAGGGCTTCGGCGAGGGTGGGGCTGATGTAGCGACCGCCGGCGACGATGCGCTCGATGGCCTGCACGAGTTGCTCTGGCGCGCTCTCCTTGTTGAGGTAGCCCGATACGCCCGCCTTCAGCGCGCGAATCGCGTACTGGTCTTCGGGGTGGACGCTCAGCATGAGGATCGGCAGCTTTGGCCGCACGCTCTTGATCTCGCGCACCAGCTCCAGGCCGTTGCGGTCGGGCAGCGAAATATCGAGCACAAGGATGTCGAATGCGCCGTCGTAGACCTTGTTCAGCACCTCCTGGCCGTTGACGGCTTCTTCGACCTGGCAGGGCGCCGAGCCTTCGTTCAGAATCTGACGCAGCCCTTTGCGGACAATCGCATGGTCGTCCGCCATCAAAACCTTAATCATGAGTCACCGTTCCCAAAGCGTTCTTAGAAACAACAGGGAGAGTCAAAGTTAGCCTGGCGCCCTTTCCGGGCGCGCCGTCGACTTCAAGATTTCCGCCCAGTTGCAGCGCGCGTTCGCGCATGCTCAATACGCCCATCGCCTCGGGCTTGTTAAGATCGCCGGGCGCGAACCCGCGTCCATTATCGCGCACTTCCAGCACGAGGTGACCGTCGATCGTCCCCAGGCTAACGTTAACCTCTGATGCTCCAGCGTGCTGGTTAATGTTGCGCAGCGCTTCCTGCAGCACGCGGAACGCAGCGGTGCTCACTGCCTTGCTCAGCTTCGTCTCATCAACCTCCGCTCGCAGTTTCGTGGCGGCGTTTGTCTGCCGCTCAAACTCGGCAAGCTGGCCCTCCACCGCGGCCGTGAGACCGAAGTCGTCGAGCACGCTGGGGCGCAGGTAGCCCGCAATGTGCCGCGTGGACCGGATCAGGTTATCGAGATTGCCAACTGCGGCGGACAAGTGTCCCGTTGCATCGGCCGTTTTGCCTTCGGCCAGGTGCCGTTGCGCCAGGACCACATCCATCTTGATGCCCGTCAACCCCTGCCCGATTTCGTCGCTCACGTCATTCGCCAGCCGGATCCGTTCCTCTTCGGCCACATTTAACAAGTCGCGCGAGAGGCGCCGGAGTTGATCTTGCGACGCGGTCAATTGCGCGTTGGCCGTAGCCAGCTCTGCGGTGCGGAAACTGACGCGCTCCTCCAGCTCCGCGTTCACCGTTTGCAGCGCACGGTCGCGCTGTTGGAGCGCGTCGGCCATTTCGTCGACTGTATGGCCGAGCTCGCCCAACTCGCCCTCGTCCGCGGTCATGCCGGTGCGCGCGGACCAGTTGCCGCGCTGCAACTCGCGCGTGGTCTCCGACACGCGGCGCGCTTTGCGGCCGATCATCCATTCGGTCAGGCCGTAGGCCATGACGAGGCCAATGCCGGAGATCAGGCCGAGCGTGGCAAGATTTAGCAGCAGCCGGTTGCGGACAGTCTGCAGGAAAGCCTGGTCGGAGAAGCCCGCCGCGACATAGAGGACCGAGTTCTCGTTGGCCGGCGTGTCGCTGCGCGGGTCTGCGTCGACGCGGCTGAAGGCGAACCAGCGCGGCACGCCGTCCAACCCTGGCAGTCGTTCCGTGCCCTCCGGCTGGGCCTTCATTCGCTGGAACAACTCACTGTCGGGATAGGATTTGCCGACCCAGTCTTCCCACGCGGGATGACGAGTCACGACCGTGCCCTGGCTGTCCATGACGACGACCAGACTGTCTTCCGGGAGACGCCATGTCTCAGACAGGTCGTTGATGCGGTCAATGCCCCATGCGGTCCAGGCCACGCCTGTGATGGCGCCGGTCGCGTCAAACACCGGATAGCCGAAGGAGATGTTCGGCACCCCGGTGATCTGCCCGACCTGGAAGTCACCGATGGCGAAACGGCCGGTCTCCATCACCTTCTGAAAGTAGGACCGGTGCGCGGTGTTGAACGTGCCGGTGATGGGGCGCGCCGGCGCGAGGCAATAGACATCGCCGTTCGGATGCGCGACGCTGAACCCTCGATACCCGTCCACGGTCTCGTAGATACGCGACAGGAACGTCGAGCAGCGTTGCGGGTTGCCGATCTCGCTGCCCTCGGCGACGAGGCGCAGCAGTTGCTCGGTGCTCTGGACCAGTTGCGATTGCTGGCTGGCGACGAGGCGCACCGTTGACAGCGCGGACTCACGCGTGACTGCCAGCACCCGCGCGCGATCATCCGCGGCGTTGAAGATCAACAGCGCGAAGGCAGGAAACATCGTGAGCAGCACTACGGCCAGCACCCGCGCTCGCATAGTAGAGAACCTACGCGTCCACGGAACTGCGGCGGACGGCTGCGTATCCGTCGTGAGGGTCAACATCGGTTTGACCGACTTGAATCGGTAGCGTTGAGCGCCTTCTTTCAGAACCATCGCAATTACAGCCGCTATTGGGCAATTGCGCAACGATGCTGTTTATTATAGCTGCGCAACTGCCGCATTCCATCGGCTTTTTGACGGAAATGCAGGGGTCTCTGACGTTTGCTTGAACGGATGCGCCCGAAATGGTAGACTTGCGCCAGGAGGAGAACATGCCTTTGCCTGATCGCGAAGCGGCCTGGGCGCTCGTCCAGGAATGGATCACCGGCGATAGTTTGCGAAAACACGTGCTGGCCGTGGAGGCTGCGGTGCGCGCGTATGCGCGACATTTTGGCGAGGACGAAGCCTTCTGGGGCGTCACCGCCCTGCTCCATGACCTCGATTTCGAGCGGTTCCCCGACATGGATGACCAGGTGAACGGCCATCCGCGGACGGCGCTCCGCATGTTTAAGGAGTGGGATTACCCCGAAGAGATGATCGAGGCGGTGGCGGGCCATGCGCCGTTCCTCGGCATCCCGCGGCGGACGAAGCTGGCGTCCGCGCTGTATGCCAGCGATGAGCTGACCGGCCTGATTATGGCCGTGGCGTATGTGAGACCGAGCAAGGACTTGCGCGACGTGGAAGTGAGCTCGGTTAAGAAGAAGTGGAAGGACAAGCTGTTCGCCGCGGCGGTGAACCGGCAGGACATCGAGGAGGGCGCGGCCGAGCTGGGCCTGGACGTGTGGGAACACGTGCGGATTGTCCTTGAAGGTATGAAGCTGAGCGCGGGG
>CAZPTI010000319.1:0-5302 GCA_964588925.1 uncultured Anaerolineales bacterium
GGTGATCGTCAACTCGCTCGCCTTCCTGGGTTTGTTTGTCCGCTCGCCGCAACACCGCTGGCCGGTTGCGATCATGCTGTTTGGCGAAATCGCCAGCCGCGCCCTCTGGCTGCCCGGCACGGGCAAGGCATCGCGCATCGATGCGGATGTTATCGCCATCCTGGTGGTCTGGAGCGCATACGCGGTCGCGCTGTTTGGTTTTCGCATTCTTGACCCCCTTGGCGCGGCCCGCCTGTCCGTGATCCGCCAGATGCGCGAGGGGATGATCGTTTTCGACAACGCGTGGCGCGTGGTCAGCGTCAACCCGGCGGCCGAGCAGATCCTGGGCGCGCGCGGGGGGAAGTTGCGCGGGCGGTCGTGGGAGCAACTGCTGCCCTCGGCGGGCGCGCCGCCGGACGAAAGCATCACAACGGGTGCGCTGCCCGAACTCATGCTCGGCTCAGGCGAGAAGCTACGCTCCTACGCGATGGACCTCTCGCCGCTGGTGGATCAGCGCGGATTGCGCGCGGGCAGCCTGCTCCTGCTGCTCGACACGACGGAGCAGCGCCGCGCGCAGGCGCAGGCGGAAGCGCAGCAACGGACGCTGGCGGTGCTGGCGGAGCGCGAGCGGCTGGCGCGCGAGCTTCACGACAGCGCGGGGCAGGTGCTGGCGTTCGTCAACACGCAGGGGCAGGCGACGCGGCGGCTGCTGGCGCGCGGTGAGGTCGCTTTAGCGGATGAATACCTGGCGCGGCTGGTCGAAGTCGCGCAGGAGGCGGACACGGATTTGCGCGAATCCATCCTCGGGCTGCGCGTGGCGCTGGCGGGGCAGGGGCTGACGCAGGCGCTCTCGGCCTATCTCAGCCAGTACCAGAAGCGTTACGGCATCCGCGCGGAGTTGGTCGGCGAGCCGTTCGACGCAGAAGCGCTCGAACCGTTCGTGGAAGTTCAACTGTTGCGGATCGTTCAGGAGGCGCTTGCGAACGCGCGCAAGCATTCGGGCGCGCGCTCGATCCGCGTTTCGCTCCGCCGCGACGCGGCCAGTGTCATCGTTATGGTCGAGGATGACGGCTGCGGGTTCGACGCGGATGAGTTGCGCGAGCGCGGGGAACGCGTGGGGCTGCGAGTGATGCGCGAGCGGGCGCATGACGTGGGCGGCGAGATCACGCTGCGTTCGATGCCGGGGCGAGGGACGACGGTTGCCGTGACTGCGCCAGTGCGCGCGGGGCAGCCAGTCAACGCGACATCAAGAGGGGCCGAACATGCGCGTGCTTCTGGTTGACGATCACGGCCTGTTCCTCGAAGGGCTGCGGAATTTGCTGACATCGCAGGGCATCGAAGTTGTCGGCGTGGCGCGCGATGGGCTGGAGGCGCTGGCCGCCGCGCGACGCTGGCGGCCCGACGTTATCCTCATGGATATTCAAATGCCCCGCTGCGACGGCGTCGCCGCGACGCGATTGATTAAAGCGGAAATGCCCGAATGCAAGATCGTCATGCTGACCATGTCGGACGACGAGGAGGATCTGTTCGAGGCGGTCAAGAGCGGCGCGTCGGGCTATCTGCTCAAACGCCTCGATGCGGACGACTTCTTCGCGTATCTGTCGGAGATGGAGGCCGGGCACCCGCCGTTTTCGCCGGGGCTGGCGGAGAAAATCCTGCATGCCTTCGCCGCGCAAGGGCGGCCCACCGCAGAGCCGCGTCCCGCGACGGCAGAGAACGCGCCGGCCCCGGAAGAGGACGCGCTGACGCCCCGGCAAATCCAAATCCTCACGCTGGTCGCGCAAGGCCAGACCTACCGACAGGTGGCCGACGCGATTGGCCTGTCCGAGCGCACCGTTAAGTATCATATGGCCGAAATCCTGAACCGCCTGCACCTGGAGAACCGCGCGCAGGTGATCGCCTATGCCGCGCGAGCCGGGCTGACGCGCTCCGGGTCGGACACGCTGCGCTGACCCAGACGCTCAACTGCACCAGGGGACAGTCTTCGCGCCGCGAGACTGTCCTTTTCGTTTGCCCCCCTTACACTCCCGGACATTCCGCCGCAATCCCCTTGCGCCTATGATAACTGCGGACCAACGCGCGAGGTGCTCACCCCATGCCTCCAAACACCCGGGTTATCGTGTGCGGCAGTTCCCTCTACATGGCGAGCCTGGCGGCCGGCCTTCACGCCAATCCCCGGCTCGACGTGACGCGGGTCGCGGCAAGCCTCTTCGACCCTGACTGTCTCCGCGACCTGGACGCGGACGTGATCGCGTTTGACCTTGCGGAACTTCCCGTCGATCTGCCAGTCGCCCTGCTGCGCGAACGCCCGAACCTGTTGTTGCTCGGCATGGACCCGACCAGCGACGAGTTGTTCGTTCTTTCCGGCCACCATGCGCAGGCCTTGAGTGTGGCAGACCTGGTGGCTATCATCATCCGTCCCGCGGCCGCTGAAGCCGCGTCTCACCCTGAAGAGACCACCACGAGGTAAGGAGTTTCCAATGGCTATCAAGCGACGCGATTTCATCAAGGGCTGCGCGGCCGCAGCGGCCACCCTGGGCCTCGTCACCCAGGAACGTTCCGCGCAGGCTGCGCCGCCCAGGCCCGGGGGTCGGCAAATCCTGCCTCTGCCCGACATTCCGGACCCCAGTCCCATCGCGCTGCACGGGGAGGACATCACGTACCAACCCGCGAAACCGCTGCGGCCGCCGGACGGCGCGCCCAACGTGGTCATCATCCTGATTGACGACATGGGCTTCGGCGCGCCGAGCGCGTTTGGCGGGCCAATCGATATGCCTCATCTGGAACGGGTTGCGCGCGAAGGGCTGGCGTACACTCGATTTCACACCACCGCACTCTGCTCGCCCACCCGTCAGGCGCTGCTCACCGGCCGCAACCACCACTCGGTTGGCATGGGCAGCATCACCGAGACGGCCACGTCCGCGCCGGGATACAACTCGATCCGCCCCAACAGTTGCGCGACCATCGCCGAAACGTTGCGGCTGAACGGATACAGCACGGCCGCGTTCGGGAAAATGCACCAGACGCCGGCCTGGGAAGTGAGCTCGTCCGGCCCGTTCGACCGCTGGCCGACCGGGGAAGGCTTTGAGTACTTCTACGGCTTCGTCGGCGCGGAGACGAACCAGTGGGCGCCGACGCTCTACGAGGGCACGAAGCCCGTCGAGCCGCCGAACGACCCCGAGTACCACCTGACGCCGGACCTGGTCGATCATGCGATTGAGTGGGCGCAGGCGCAGCAGGCGCTCACCCCTGACAAACCGTTCTTCATCTACCTCTCGTTCGGCGCGACCCATGCGCCGCACCATGCGCCCAGGGAGCATATCGACCGTTATGCCGGCAAGTTCGACAAGGGATGGGACGCGGTGCGCGAGGAGACATTCGCGCGGCAGAAGAAGCTGGGCATCGTGCCGCCGGACGCGCAACTCACGGCGCGGTCGGAGGGCATCCCGGCCTGGGACGCGCTGACCGACGACCAACGCAAGGTCGCCGCGCGGCTGATGGAGGTCTACGCGGGGTTTGCCGAGCACACGGACGAGCACGCAGGCCGCTTGATTGACGCGTTGGAGAAGATGGGCGCGCTGGACAACACGCTGCTGATCTACATGGCGGGAGACAACGGCGCGAGCGCGGAAGGGCTGCTCTACGGCACGTCCAACGAAATGCTCACGCTCAACTATCAGGCGGACACGGTTGAGAACATCCTTGCGCACTACGACGACCTGGGCACGGCGAACGCCTACAACCATTACCCCGTGGGCTGGGCGCACGCGATGTGCTGTCCCTATCAGTGGACCAAGCAGGTGGCCTCGCACTGGGGCGGCACGCGCAACGGCATGGCGGTGCGCTGGCCGAAAGGCATCAAGGCGCAGGGCGAGGTGCGCAACCAGTGGCACCACGTCATCGACATCGCGCCCACCATCCTCGAGGCTGCCATGCTGCCCGAACCGGTGCAGGTGCACGGCGTCACGCAAAAGCCGATTGAGGGCGTGAGCATGATCTACAGCTTCGACGACGCCAAAGCCGCGGACCGCCACACGACGCAATACTTCGAGATGTTCGGCAACCGCGGCCTGTATCACCAGGGGTGGAGCGCGGTGACGATCCACCACAGCCCCTTTGGCAAGGGCGAAGCCGCATGGGATGCGGACGAGTGGGAGTTGTACGACGGAAACTCCGACTGGACGCAGGCGGTCAACGTGGCGGACAAACACCCGGACAAGCTGGCCGAGTTGAAAGACCTGTTCATCGTCGAAGCGGCCAAATATAACGTCTTTCCGCTGGACGACCGGCGCACGCAACTGATGAACCCGGAGATCGCGGGCCGGCCTGACCTGCTCGGCGGGCGAACGAAGCTGACCCTGTACTCCGGCATGGTGCATCTGATGGAGAACACTGTGCCGAACGTGAAGAACAAGTCGCACACGATCAGCGCCGAAATCGAGATCCCGCCGGAGGGCGCCGAGGGGGTCATCGTGGCGCAGGGCGGGCGGTTCGGGGGCTGGTCGCTCTACGTTCTCGACGGCAAGCTCAAGTACTGCCACAACTATCTGGGCGTTGAGCGATATTATGTCGAGTCGTTCGATCCACTGCCCCAGGGCAAGACCACGGTCCGATACGAGTTTACGTATGAGGGCGGCAAGGAAGCCGGCGGACCCGGCGCGGGCGCGCTCTACGTTGGCGAGAAGAAGGTGGGCGAGGCAAAGATTGAGAAGACCGTGCCGTATAGCTTTTCGCTGGACGAAACGCTGGATGTCGGTAAAGACCTCGCTACGCCTGTCACAGAAGAGTACTCGATAAATGACAACGCGTTCACCGGCAAGATCCATTCAGTGATCATCGACATCGGCAAGAACCCGACGGCGCACCGCGAACCGGAAGAGGTCGCGCTCGCGCGGCTGATGTGGGGACAGTGAGGGGACGCGGCATACGGCCGGCATCGCAAACGGAGATCACCATGAGCATCAAACGACGGACTTTCTTAAAGGGCTGCGTCAGCGCGGGCGCGGCGCTCGGCTTGAGCAAAGGGCTGACCGCGCCGGCCAACGCGGCCGAGTCGGCCAGTTCGCAAGCGCAGCCCGCACCGCGCGGCGCATCCGCGCCTCTGCCGCGCGAGCTCGAAGCCGACTTGCTTGGCCGCCTGCGCGTTGAGGACGCAACCGACCCGCTCGCCGCGCACCGCACGGTGATCGCGGAGAACATGGAGCCGATCATCGCGCACGACGACCAGCTTGCGCAGGCGCGCGAGAAGCTGGCCGCGCTCGAAAAGCGGACCGGCAAGAAGCCCAACATCCTGATCTTCCTCGTCGACAACATGGGCTACGGC
>CAZPTI010000320.1:0-5295 GCA_964588925.1 uncultured Anaerolineales bacterium
ACGGCCCTGCGCATCCAGCGCGACAGCATTTGCATAATCGAGGGACACGCGCCGCCGACACAGAGAAGGTCTTTAATCGCGAGTTCGTACGACGCCTCTCCCCTGAAGAGGCGAGCGCTCCGCAGCCTGGGACTTATTCATACTGCTGTGACGCTTGACGATCTCAGAACGCCGCCCGGCAATCGACTTGAGTCATTACAGGGAGACCGGGCGGGTCAACATAGTATCCGTATCAACGATCAGTGGCGAGTGTGCTTTGTCTGGCGCGATGGGAACGCATACGACGTGGAGATTGTTGACTATCATTAGGGGGAAGCATGGGCGAAACAGACAAAATGCCGCCCGTTCATCCGGGCGAGATTCTGGTCGAAGAATATCTGAAACCGATGGGGATGAGCCAGCATCGGCTTGCGATCTGCCTCGGCGTTGATCCGCGACGGGTTAATGAGATCGCGCAGGGAAAGCGAGCCATTACCGCCGATACAGCCCTTCGGTTGGCTCGCTTCTTTGGCACGACGCCGCAGCTTTGGATGAATATGCAGACCTGGTACGATCTGGAGGTCGCGAAGGACGCGCTCGGCAGCCGAATCGAGAACGAGGTCCGGCCGCATTGTCACGAACGGCTGGCCGCCTGACGCTGATAGTCTGTTTGCCTCAGAGCGCGCAGAGGGCCCAGAGTGGCGCAAGGTGGAAAGGCGCGCTGCAAACTCTGAGCCCTCTGTGACCTCTGCGGCGGAAATCTACTTGTGGTGATACACGCTCCACCCGAGATACTTGCTCATCGCCTCATCCACCGGCTTCGCCACCTGCGACAGGTTGATCGCCGTGTGATGCTCGAAGCCGTTCTCGCAGATATGCGCCAGCAGCCCCTGCAGGTTCGGGATCTTCGCCACGCCGAAGCCGCCGAACGTGTCGAGCGGATCGTTGGTCAGCTCGCCCTCGCCCAGATAGACCTGAATCTTCCCGTTGTAGTCATCCGTCGAGACGCGGCAGTAGGTGAACGGGTCGCCCTTCACGCGGCCCACCACGGTGCCGAACGTGTTCTCCTTCCCCACCGTGCCCGCGATGATCGCCTGGTAGTCCATCACCATGATGTCCTCCGCGCGGATCGACTGCGGGACGAAAACGTCCTTCGGCAGGTTGGAGCAGTGGAACACGACGCACTTGTCGGGGTCCTCGCCGTAGTTGTTGTTCCAGTCGACCAGCGCGCTCGGCTTCTGCGACGCCAGCGCCATTGCGTACATGCCAACCACGCCCGCAATGTCCGTCTCGCACGCAGAGGGCATCAGCCCGTTCGACATGATGCTCATCAGCGTGCAGGGCACGACGCCGTAGAACTCCTCCATCGACGTCCAGCACTGTATAGCCGACGCCACCAGCCCATTATCCGCCATCCAGTCGTCGATCACCACGCCGAGCCGCGCCATTTTATCCAGCGCGTGCGTCGGGGTGTTCGCCACGTTGACGTAGTTGCAGATCTGTTCGAGCTTCTGCGCCACCTTCGGGTTGCCGTTGAGCCGCTGCGCGCGGCCGAAAATCTCTGACAGGTCGATGGTCTCGGTGGAGATGCCCGCGCGCTCGAACAGCTTCTCGCTGAAGCGGACGGTGATGAAATTGGCCGGCCGCGCGCCGATCAGGCCCACGCGCGCGCCCTTCAACCCGGCAACCACCTGGCACGTGGCGACGAAATCGCGCAAGTCCTTGAGGAAGAGCGGGCTGCCCGGGTCCTCGGTGTGGTTCGTCGTCAGGCTGTACTTGAAACCGTACTGCTTGAGGTTGTTGCACGCCGACATCTTGCCGCAGAACGAATCGCGACGGTGCTCCACGCTCATCTTCCCGGCTTCGTCTGGGAACGCATGGACGAGGATCGGCACGTCTAGCCCCGACCAGCGCATCACATTCGCAATCGCGCGCTCATCGCCGAAGTTCGGCAGCGTGACCAGCACGCCGATGATTTCCTCGCGGTGCTGCTTGAAAAGCTCGGCGAGCTTTTGCGAATCCGCCACGCTCTCCACCGAGCCATAGGGCGTATCTGTGGGGCCGAGCGCGATGGCCTTAATGCCTTCGCGCTCGAGCAGGTCAAGCACGGTCTGCCGGCCGGCCTCACAAAGATGGCCGGGGAAAAAGCCGCGGTTGCCCACAATCACGCCGAGAACAGGTTGCTTCATGGTGGTGCTCCTTAAGAAGATAATTGCTGTGATATAGGGTCGCAATCAAAGACTGCGCAAGAAATCCTTCATCAACGGCCAGATTTGCCGGTACTTCTCGTACTGCGGCTCGTATGCCTCGTGAACCTCCGGCCGCGGTTCAAACGTCTGATCCAGTGTGACCATCTGCTCGACCGCCGCTTCGTACGACGGCCACACCCCCGCGCCCACGCCGGCAACCGTCGCCGCGCCGAGCACACCGGCCTCTGTGACCTTTGGCCGCACGACCGGAATGCCGAAGATGTCCGCTGTCAGTTGCAGCCACGCGTCCGACTTGCTGCCCCCGCCCACCGCGCGACAGCTATCCACCGGAATTCCCGCGGCGGGCAGCCCGTCGAGCACTTCGCGCTCATACATTGTGATGCCTTCAAGCAGTCCTTTGAGGATGTCCCCGCGCTGCGTCGCCAGCTTCAGGCCGATCAGCACGCCCGACGAGTCGTCCACGAACTCCGGCGGACCGGTCGGCGCGAAGTGGGGCAAGGCGAGAACCGACGACAATCCCGGAGGCATTTCCGCAATCAACTCGGCGTAGATATCGCGGCCTTCGCGCGCGGCGGCCTTCTTGTCGAGCGCGGCGAATGTATCGCGGTACCACTTGAGCACAGACCCGCCGTGGTTGAAAATAAAACTCACATAAGAACCGGGCGCCGCGTGGTGCTCTGTGTTCAGGCCGAGCGAGATCATGCGCGCGGGGTCGGGACGCCGGTCAAACACGGGCGTCAGGCAAACGAACGTGCCCATGCCGTACATCGCGCGGCCTGCGGTGATCGCGCCGCAGCCAACCGAGTTCGCGCACTGGTCATGCGTGCCGAGGACGATCTGAACACCCGCGGGCAGGCCTAGCTCTTCGGACATCTCCGGCGAAACCTGCCCGACAAGCGTCCCCGCCTGACAGAGCGCGGGCAGCTTTGCGCGGTCCAACTCGCCCCACGCCAGCAGCCGCTCCGACCAGTCGGCCGCGTCTACGTCAAACAGCAGCGACCGGTTCGCCAGCGCGTAGTCCAGCACCGGCTCCGCGCCGAGCATGAACGTCACGAACCCCGCCCAGTGGAGCAAGTAGTCCGCCGACGCATAAAGGTCGGGCTGGTTCTCCTTAATCCACTTCAGCTTCGGCAGCGAATAGTGGTTGCCGAGCGTGTTGCCGTTTAGCCGGTACAGTTCAAGGTCGGGCAGCGCGTCGGCCAGCGCGGGCAGATAGCGCGCGCCGCGCACATCGAAGTTCAGGATGGACGGGCCGAGGATGCGGCGATCCCGCGTGACGGGCACAACCGCCTCGCCAAGCGACGACACCGACAACGCCAGCACGGGGCTGCCCATGCCCTCCGCAGCCTTCACTGCGCCGCGGATCGTCCCCTTGATCTTCTCCCACACGTCGACCGAGTCAAGCTGCGCCCATCCGGGGTGCGGACGCTCCACATCGTACTCTTCGTAGGCAACCGACAGCAACTCCCCGCGCTCCGAAAAGACCGCGGACTTGCAGCCGCTGGTGCCGACATCAATGCCGAGTAGGCTCATACTGGGCCTCCCATCACCACAGAGACCCGTCGGGTTTTCACCGTCACGAAGTGACGCACCCGCCGGGTCTTGCGTGCGAATTACCTTACCCCGCCACCTTCTCGCGTATCCCGCCGATCTCAAACCACTGCGTCAGCAGCTCATACGTCCGCCGGTAGCACGCTTCCTGTGCCTGCTCCACGTCACCCGACGCGCGCAACGCGACTTCGTACGCCTGCCGGATCTCCGTGCCGACGTTGACCTTCGTGATGCCGCGCTTGAACGACCCCAGCACGTGCTCCTGCCGGATGCCCGACCCGCCGTGCAGCACGAGCGGCCGGCCGGTCGCCTCGCTCAACTTCGCCAACTGCTCCAGGTTGAGCCGCGCTTCGACCTTCTTCTGGTCGCGCGCGCCCGCGGCAATGGCCCCGTGGATATTGCCGATGGCAACAGAAAGCCAATCGCAGCCGCTCTCAGCGACGAACCGCCGCGCCTCCTCCACGTCGGTGAAGCCCTTGCCCGACGCAAACAGCTCCTCGTAGGGCGGCATCGGCCCGGCCTCGTGCCCCATCACCGCGCCCAACTCCGCCTCGACCGGCCGGCCGTGCGCGTGGCCGAAGTTCGCCACCTCCGCCGTCACCCGGATATTCTCGTCCAGCGACAGCCGCGACCCGTCGACCATGAGCGACTCATACCCCAGGTCGACCGCCTCGCGGAAGACCGGCATGTAGTCGACCCGCGCGTGGTCCTCGTCGATGACCGGCACGTGATCCAGGTGCAGGCGGACGTGCCCGCGGTCGGCCCACTTGCCGAACTCCTCTGCCACCGCCGCCAGGCTCTTCGACTCGAACTTCATCCACTCCAGCCGCGCGACTTCGATCAACGCGAACGAATCCGCGTCCTTCACGGCCTTCGCGACCGGCTGCATCATCGGCAGGTAGGGGATGTTGAAAGCGGGGATGCCGACGCCCAGCTCGCGGGCGCGCAACATGATTTCGCCGACGTTACGCATCAATCAGGCTCCGTTCACTTGCGGGAGAGGCCCTTGCTGCGGCAAGGCAATGTCAAAACCGAGATAATGGCCGAGCGCTTCGTTGAGCGGCTTGACGACCTTACCCGGCGTGATGCTCACGTGATGCCGATGCCCGTGCTTGCCGATATGCAGCAGCACGTCCTGCAAGCGCGGGATTTCCGCCACGCCCGCAACGCCAAAGAACTCGGCGGGAATCCACTCGCCGGTGATTTTGCCCTCACCGAGGTACATCTTGATCCGCCCCCCCTCGGTCATCAGGCTGGTGAACGTAAAGTCCATCGGCTTGAGCCGTCCCTGGTTGCAGCCGAACCCGCGCCCCTCGCCCACCGTGCCCATCAGGATGTAGTGATCCGTGATGCGCCCGCCCGGCTCCATCAAGCTCGCCGGCGCGGGACCGCAGTGGAACAGGATGCACTTGTCGTCTGCCTCGCCGTAGTTGTTGTTCCAGTCCATGCACGCGGGCGGGTTATACGACGCCAGGCTGATCGCCTTCATGGCGATCGCGTTGCCCAGGTCGACCTCGCACGACGCGGCCAGTCCCTCGTCGTTGAGCGCGCCCAT
>CAZPTI010000321.1:0-5277 GCA_964588925.1 uncultured Anaerolineales bacterium
CTGCGCTCCGCAAGCAGAAACAGAAGCTGCGCATCCTGCTCATCTCGTGCGAGAGCAACGGAATTAAGTCCGACAAGGAAACCGCGGACCTGGCGTTGCAACTCAAGGGCCAGCTCGATGCGCTCAGGGTTGACCACGAGATCAAGCGCGTGCCGACCGCCGAGGCCGACCGCGCGACGGTGGAGAAGTTGCTCACGAGGTGCCCCTACCACGTGGTTCACTATGCGGGGCACGGGTACTTCGACGCGGAGAAGCCCGAGCAAAGCGCGCTGCTGCTGAAAGGCAAGAAGGGCGACGAAATCCTCACCGCGCTTACGCTCGGTCAGCGCCTGCAGGGCAGCCAGACAATCCTCTGCTACCTGAGCTGCTGCGTGGGCGCGGCGGTCGGCGGCGCGCAGTTGCTCGGCGCGAACCAGTATCTCGGCCTCCTTGATGCGGTCGCGCAGGCCGGGGTGCCGGTGGCGCTGGGCTACCGCTGGTATGTGAAAGATAGCTCGGCCCGACAGTTCGCGCTTGACTTCTACAAGTCGCTCTTTGAGACGCAGTCGCCGCCGCAGGCCGCGCTGCACGCGCGGCGGGAGGCGTACCTCCGCGACGCGGATGACGAAACCTGGACCTCACCCATCCTGATCGCGCAGCGCGTCTGAGCAGGGAAGCGCGCAGGGAGCAAATCGCGGCATGAGCAAAACGGCTCGCTTGTTGTGGCGTCACCATACCGGGGCAGAAAACCTTTCCGTGGCCCTTGCGCCGGACGGCTCGCGCGTGTACGTTGGCGCGGGAGATGGCCGCATCCATTGTCTCGACCGGTCGGGCAAGGTGGAATGGACCCGGAAAGTTGCCGGAAATACGGTGTTCCGCGTGGCGCTGGCCGAAGATGCGGGCCGCCTCGTCGTCGCAACGTTCGACAGCGGCAAAATCGCCGTCCTTGACCTGGATGGGAACCAGATCTGGATCCGCTCCGCCGGCGAAACGGTCGTTTTCAGCCTGGCTGTTTCGCGCTCCGGCGAGCGTGTGTTTGCCGGTGCGAAAGATGGCAGGATCACCGCCTGGGATCGGGACGGCAGACCGTTGTGGGTGTATCAGACGGGCGGCGCGGTGCGCGGGGTCGACGCCACGCCCGACGGCGCCACGGTCGTGGCCGGGGCGGAGGACAATCGCATTTACTGCCTGAACGGGGCCGGCGCGCTCGAATGGAGTTACCTCACTGACGGCGCGGTGTGGGCCGGCGCGGCGGTCTCGTCTGACGGACAATTTGTTGCCGGGGGCTCAAACGATCACTCGGTCTACTTTCTTGACCGCGCAGGGCAGCTTCTATGGCGCCGCGAGGCCGGGCGCAACGTCAACCGAATCGCGATGGATTCGCTTGGCGCGCGAATTTTTGCCGGGTGCGAGGACGGCTCCGCCAGGATGTACGACATCGCGGGCCAGCTACTGTGGTCAAACAGCGCGAGCGCGGGGGTTTACGGCGCCTGCGTCAGCGCAGATGGCGAGTTTGCGGTGGCCGGCTCGGATGATCAGGTGGCGCGGCTGTTCAATGAACCGGGGGAGACGCTCTTTGAGCACAAGCTCGACGGGCGACCGTATGGCGCGGCCGTGACACCGGGCGGACGCCTCTTTGCCCTGGCCGGCCGCGATGGTTACGTCTACCTGTTCGAGAACCTGCTCGCGCCACCAGATGCGGCCCGTGTCGACACAGCCTACCTCGTATCCAGAGGCGTCGTCCGCCGCGTCCGCCGCGCCTACATTAAGCGCCCTGTGCTCGGCCTCTGTCACTGGTTCGATGAATTCGATCAACTGCTGGCGCGGGGCCAGCGCGACCTGTGCGAGGCGCTGCTGCGCGAGGCGCGGGAGCAGGAATACCCGTTCACGCCGGCCGAGTGGCGGTATGTCGACAGCCGCGAAGGCGCGCTGTGGCTGAGCCGTGGCATCGCGCATCAGCGCCAGCGGGAATATGACCTGGCGGAGCAGGCCTTCCAGCGCAGCCTCGCCCTCCAGCAGCAACTGCGCCACCCGGCCGCCGAGGGTGAGACGCGCATGGCCCTGTCGTTGCTGGCGGAGGAACGCGCCACGGGGCGCCGCGACCCCCTTCTTGAGCGCATGGCCGCCGAGTTAACGGTGCTGGGCGGTAGTTCCACGCTGCTCACGGGCCGACTCGCGGGCCTCAGCGCGGGCGAGCAGCGCGAAATCTTGCGGTCAGCGATGCAACAGCGGAAAACGCAGCCGCTGGCGGCTGCCATGAGCGCAAAAGAGAGCTCCAGCCGCGCGGCTGCTGCAGCCGCGCTTGCGCGCTTTGAGGAGCTGGAACCCGATGACGCGGCGGCACTACTGGCGGGCGCGGACGATCCGCACTGGTTTGTGCGCTGGCGCGCGGCGGATGCGCTCGGGCAAAACGACGACGCGGACCGGGACCGCGTGCCGCACCTGGCTGACACCCTGCGGGCCGAACGCGACCCCGAGGCGCGACGCGCGCTGGCCGAGGCGCTGGGCCGGATCGGCGATCCGCGCGCCACGGCCGCGCTGGCTGAGGCGCTGGCAGACATCGATGCGGACGTCCGCTGGGCCGCGGCCACGGCGCTGGCGCAGGCGGGGAACCGCGCCGCGCTCCCGGCGCTTGCCTCTGTAAGGGACGGAAAAGACTTTTTCGGGAGAAGCCCGCAGGAAGCCGCGCGCAGCGCGGCCTCCGAAATCGAGGCGCGCTATCCGAAGCCGGAGATCCGCAAAATGTGGGCCGCGCGCGTGCGCACCGAGACCGGCGAGCTGATGCCCGACACGCTGTTCAGATCGGATGAGGCAATCACCTTCGTTGCGGAAGTGGCCGCAGCGCGCGCCGGCACGCGCTTCAGGCTGCGTTGTTCGCGCGTCAATTCGGACGGATCGCGCGAGGCCGTGGCGCAGCAGGAGGCTACCTTTGCGGGCGTCAGCGACAGCGCGAGCCAACAGGCCGAGCCTCCCCCGCTGGTGGAGTTCGTCGACGGCTCCGCGACGTCCGAGGTGGCAAGCCGATTTCGCGTGGGCGCGCGCGTGCGCTGCGTGGCGGCCGGCGCCAGCGCGCGGGCGGAGCTGCGGGTGGGCGACACGGGCACGGTGCGCGGCCTCGGCCACCACCCGCCGCTCGGCGTGGAGTGGGATCGCGACATCGGCGGGCATGGCGGCAACATGTACTTCACCTGCCCACCGGGCCACGGCTGGTACGTGATGGAAAGCGATGTGGAGCTGCTCGACGAGGGGCCGCCAGCGGTCAGCGTGCCAGAACATGCGCTGACTTGTGAACTTAGGCCGCTGGGCGGCGCGGCCGGCGCAAAGCTGGCGAACTACGTCGCGGTGATCGAGGCGCTCGACGGCGCGAGCGACGAGGGCGAGCCGTGCGGCGAGACGAACTTCGCGGTGGCGCATGTCACCATCGAAGAGGCGCTGCTATGCCTCGAAGTGTCGCCGAGCGGAATTCCGGGCCCGCGCGCAAACGGGGTGCGCGCGGGGCGCGGGCCGGCTTATTGCTGGGTGTCCATCTCACCTGCGCCGGCCGGGACCGAAGTGCTGGCGACCATCTCGATGACGCGACCGTACTTCGGGGCAGTCCTGAAGCTTAAAGTCAAGACCAGCACCAGCTCGCAGCCCCACATCTGGTTCGAGCTGCCCCGCTCCGGGCTGAAGCCGGGGCGCTACGAGATCACGCTGCGCCCTCAGGGAGGACCGTCGTATTCTCTGCCGCTGGAAGTCTGGGAATGATGAACCCGTGGGGAGCGCACACGCCGCCGCCAAACGGCTGCAATCAGCGAACTGTAAGCAAAAGCGCAGCACGCAACATCCTTCCTGCTCATTCTAGGGGTTAGCGCTAGTTGCGCGTGCGCACACCTGCGAGCGCGCAGACCAGGGAAGGAGAGTGACGGATGGATTTTGAAGCGTATTGCGTTAAGTGCCGCGAGAAGCGCGACATCAAGGACGGCGAGGTCAAGGACACGCCGAATGGCCGCAGAATGGCTCAGGGCAAGTGCCCCGTGTGCGGGACCACGGTGACGCGGTTCCTGGCCGCGGAGGGCGCGGGCGAAAAGGGCGGCAAGAAAAAGTAGTCACGGCGCGAAGCCGACATCATAGCTGACATCGACGTTTGGCGGCAGGCGGGGCAACCGGAAGCGGTGCGCCCCGCCTGTGCTTTTGTTCAGACTGCCTTTAGCGCACCGCCACCTTCGGCTGCGGCTTCGGCTTGCCCCACAGCTTCGGCAGGAACATGCCGGTTTGCGCCCGGTATTCCACGTACGCTGCGCCGAACTGCTCCACCATGTCCGCCTCTTCCCGCTTTGCCAGCCGCACGTACAGCCAGACCAGGACCGGCCACATGATCAGCAGGGGCAGCGTGGCCCACTCGAAGAGCATGCCGAGGGTCAGCAGCAGGAAGCCGGTGTACTGCGGGTGGCGGATGAAGCGGTAGATGCCTTGCGTGACCATGCGGGCTTCGGTGCGGTCCTTGCTCCAGTAGTACTTGTAGATGTCCTTCCAGCCCCAGATGACGAGCACCGCGCCGAGCAGGTAGCAGATATACGCGCCGAGCATGCCGCCGTCGCCGATCCAGGTGGCGAGGGTGTGGCCCCAGAACACGCCTTCGGGAATCTGGCGGCCGAGGACCGCGGTCAGGACGTACATCGTCAGCGGCACGCCGAACATCTCGAGCGCGAGGGCGACGATGAAGGCCAGGTAGACGCTGGCCGGTTTCCGCTGGCTCTTCTGGTAGAAGGGGATGAAGGCGAGGAAGATCGCAAAGACCACGATCCACAGGCCGACGGCCCACCAGTTGCCGAAATGGGTCCAGACATTCTCTTCCATTGCAGGGCTCCTTTTGGTTTTGCCAACAGAGGTCACAGAGGTCGTGACCTTTGTGATCTCTGTAGCTAGTATCTGCCCTGTTCTACGCATCCCAATTTGTCGGGGTTGCGCCTCCAAGTACAAAGAATCTGGTATCTATGCCATTTCTCCGGCGCGCGTGTGGCGGAACTGCGTTTCGTAGAGGTTGGCGTACAACCCACCCTGCGCCAGCAGTTCCGCGTGCGTGCCGCGCTCGACGAGGCGGCCCTTCTCGAGCACGAGGATCATGTCGGCCGCGAGGATGGTGCTCAGGCGGTGCGCGATGACGAGGCTGGTGCGGCCCTGCATGATGCGCTCGAGCGCCTCCTGGATCAGCGCTTCCGACTGGCTGTCGAGCGACGACGTGGCTTCGTCGAGCACGAGGATGCGCGGGTCCTTGAGGATGACGCGCGCGATGGCGATGCGCTGCTTCTCGCCGCC
>CAZPTI010000322.1:0-5269 GCA_964588925.1 uncultured Anaerolineales bacterium
CGCCTTGACCGCGGTCAGCGGGTCGCTGTCAGGGTCGGTGTCGTTGCCGAGCACACCGGGCGCATCGATGACGAGCGCGGTCTGGTAGGACGCAGTGTAGCTGTCGTCAACCGCGCTCGGCGGCTGGTTTGCCACCGTTACCGCAACGTTATCCATATACAGGTCCTGGCCGCTCGTGCCCTCGGACATGTCGGTGAACCGGATGGTCGCGGGGCCTTGCGCTACGAAGGGGAGCGCGAAGCCCTCGGGCCATTGATACTGCGCCACAGAAGTCGCGCTCGCCAACACCTGCCCGGTGCCGACGTCAATGACCTCGACAAACGCCTGGGAGGCGAATCCCGGGCTCGGCCAGCCGCCGGTGTACTGCATGAGCGCGTAGGTCAGGGCGTACGGCTTGCCGGCCTCCGTGTTGACCTGCTGCCAGAGCTGACCTCCGGTCGGGTTGTTGCCCCCGTTGAACACCAGCCAGTACTCGCTGGCGCCTGGATCGATGGACACGCTGCCGTTTGAAGACCAGCCGGTCAGGCCGGCCGAGAAGTCGCCGTTCGTGATGAGATTGGTTGCGTCAGCGCTGGCAGGGCGAGCGAGCGCGGCCGTCTCGCCGGCCGGCCGGCCGACGGGCAGCGCGGCGCTTGCGCCCGCGGGGACCACTGCCCCCACAAGCAGCGCGATCAACGCGACGATGTTCAGCCAGCGGCTGAACCGCCTCCATTTCAGTCTTTGTTCTCCTGACATTCCCATAGTGATAGCTCCTCCCTGATAGAGTTTGGTTTGCAGGTGGGTGGGAATCCGGTTAATCCGTTCTTGCTCGGCCTCCTGTCAATGGGTTGTTAGTGGGTCTCTGCGGTTTGGCCTGTGGAGGCGGGCGGATCGCTTTCCTGCGCGCCCTCGTCAAAGGCTTCCTGCAGGAACGCGATCAGACCGTCGACATCAGCGAACCACCGGCGCTCGCCGGTCTGCGCGCACTGGGTTGAGGCGAGCCACCGGGCCTGGTTGCCGTGATGGATTCGCTGGAAGCGGAGCAGAAAGGACACGTAACTGTCGCTGGGATCCATGCGCGCTCTCCCTGGGGTCATCTGCGGATACTCTAGCGCGGGGTGATCACAAAACTATCACATCATTCCTTGCCATCACCACTTTCCCGTGATTCGTGGTATACTTCGGCAGCCACTCCTCAACTTGCATTACGTGAGGCCGCGTATGGCGCATCTTGCTCTTAGCTTTCTGGGTGGGTTTGCGGCCAGCCGCGACGGCGTGGCGGTCAGCGCGTTCGGCGTCGATAAGGCGCGCGGCCTACTTGCGTACCTGGCGGTCGAAACCGGCGCCCATCGTCGCGCCAGGCTCAACGGGCTATTCTGGCCGGAGCTACCCGAGAAGAAAGCCTCACACAACCTCAGCCAAACGTTGTTGCGCCTGCGCCGCGCGCTAGGCGACAGCGACGTTTCTTCCGAATTCGCCTTCCTCAAGCTCACCGCGCATGATGCGCAGTTGAATCCCACGGCTGATTGCGCGGTCGACGTGATGTGGTTTCGTGACCTGATGCGTCTTAGCAAGCGTCACAGTCACGGAGATCCTGCGACCTGTCCCGTGTGCTATCAGTGGCTGCGCGAGGCAGCAGAGCTGTACTGCGGCGATTTTCTGGCCGGATTGTTCCTGCCTGGCTGCGTTGAGTTTGAGGAGTGGCGGCTGGTGCAGCAGGAGAGCCTGCGTTCGGACGCGCTCGAAGCTTTGGAGCGGCTGGCGGCTTATCATGAGACGCGCGGCGAATTCGAGGCGTGCCAGGAGTACGCGAGACGGCAACTGACGCTGGAGCCGTGGCGCGAGAGCGCGCACTTGCGGTTGATGCGCAGTCTGGCGACCGCGGGGCAGACGCAGGCGGCCCTGAAGCAGTTCGAGGCCTACCGGCAGACGCTGGCTGGCGAGCTTAGCCTGGCGCCGGCGGCAGAGGTAACTGCGCTTTATGAACAGATCCTTTCAGGCAAGATCGCGCAGCCCGAAACTTCGGCCCGCGAGGGCTTCTGGCTGTCGGGTGCGGGCGAACGCCGGCAGGTGACCGCGCTGGTGTGCAGCCGCGGGGCGCGCGAAGGTTCGGAAGACGAAGACGCGGCGCTCGGCTGCTCCGCCCTGTGCGAGCGCATCCATTACCGTTTCGGCGGCTGGCGCGCGCAGCGCCAGGGCAGCGCGTGCGTGGTCTACTTCGGCTATCCGCAGGCTTACGAGGATGCGGCGCGGCGGGCCGCGCATGCGGGCATGGCGCTGGCCGAGGCCCAGGGCGGGGAAGGCGCCGCGCGGGTGGGCATCCACACGGGCATCGTGTTGATTGGCGAGGGACGCGGGCCGCGCTGGCAAGAGCGCGACTTGGTTGGTGACACGCCCGAAATCGCGCGCGCGACGCAACGGCTGGCGGAACCCGGCGAGGTGGTCATTACGGACGCCACGCGGCAGTTGGTGCAGGAGGCTTTTGACCTGGAGCCGCTGGCGCAAACCGCGTCGCTGACGGGGCGATTTCCCGCCCTGTACCGCATCCGGGGGGAGAGTGTCGCATCGACTCGGTTGGAGTGGCTGGCGCGCGCGCAGCGGTTGACGACGTTCGTCGGCCGCGATGCGGAGTTGGCGCAGTTATGGGAGTGGTTCGAGCAGGCGCAGGGCGGCGCGGGGCGCGTGGCGCTGCTGACCGGCGAGCCGGGGATCGGCAAGTCGCGCCTGATCTGGGAGTTGCGGCAGCGCGCGATGGCCGGGGCGGATTCGCCGCCGCGCAGCCTGTGGTGGGTGAGCCGGTGCTTGCCGCATTATCAAAACACGAGCCTGTACCCGATGGTGGGCGTGCTCGAGCAGATGTTCGGTTTCGCGCCAGGCGAGAGCGCAGCTTCTCGTCAAAGTAAAGTCGACGGTTTGTTGGCGTGGTATGACCTTGAGCGACCAGCCGCGGGCTGGATGCGCTCGGTGTTGCTCGGCCTGCCGCCCGACCCCGCGACCTCCGCAACAGCCCCGCCCACAATCAGCGCCGCGCAACGCGAGCAGATGCGCGAGCTGTTCGTGACGCTTGTCCGTAAGCGCGCGGCCGAACAACCCGTCACACTCGTTATCGAGGATTTGCAGTGGGCCGACCCGTCGACGGTTGAGTGGCTGGGCCTTTCCGTTGAGGCGCTCGCCGGGATGCCCTGCCTCACCCTGTTGACCGCGCGGTCGAAGTTTGCGCCACCCTGGTTATCGCATGAGGAGAGGCCGAGCCTGGTTCAGCGCACCTTGAGACCGCTGACCGACGAGGTGGTGGATCTGATCGTGCGCGATATGGCGGGCGCGCTGGAGCTGGACGATAGTTTGCGACGACGTATCGTTGCAGAGACGGATGGCGTGCCGATCTTTGCCGAAGAGTTGACGAAGGCCGTGCTTGAGCAGATCGGAAGCGGCCACGACGTCAGAACGACGATCCCTTCGACGCTGGTCGACTCACTGGCAGCGCGGTTGGAACACCTCGGCGCGGCGCGAGAAACGGCGCAGTGGGCCGCGACGGTCGGCCGCGAGTTCACTCATCCTGTCTTGCGCTCGATAACAGGAATGGACGAGGATCGGCTTGAGGCTGACCTGGCGCGGTTGATCGAAGCCGGGCTGGTGACACCTATCCCTGCCGCGCCGCAGGACGTGGCCTACTTCGTCACTGTGCCAGGCGCGGCCCCGCCGCGCCGCTACAGCTTCAAACATTCGCTGGTGCAGGAAGCGGCCTACGCGTCTTTGCCGAAACGAGCGCGCCAGGAGCGCCACCGCCGTGTCGCTGAGACGATTGAGGCGCAGTTCCCGCGTATGGCCGAGACGCGGCCTGAGCTCGTTGCCGGACACTATGCCAACGGCAGCCGCCGCGCAAAGGCGGTCGATTTCTACGTTTCCGCCGGCGAACGCGCGCGCAGCCAGGGTGCGACACTCGAAGCGAAGAACTTCTTCAATCGGGCCTACGAACTGTTAGAACCGAACGACGACGAGCGGCGCTGGCGGGTGCTCGTGGCGCGGGAACAGGTGCTGGACACGCGGGGCGAACGCAGCGAACAGCAGGCAGTTCTCGATGAATTGCTCGCGCTGGCTCAGGTTCTTGATGACGATACGCGCCGCGCGCGGGTCTACCTCTGGCAAACGGCTTTCGCCGGGGTGACCGGAGACCTCAACGCGACTCTGCCGTTGGCGGAAACCGCGGCCCGGTTTGCGCGCCGCGCAGGCAGCCTGGATATGGAGCTGAACGCGCTCATATTTCGCGCTCAGACGCTCCTGTTCCTCGGGCAGGCTGAGGACGCAGGCCAGATCATTGAGGAAGTTCTGGCCCGCTCACCAAAGTTGACGGACGAGTCTGTACGCGCCCTGGCGCTCAGTCTCGGCGCGCATTATTGCTGCGACACCGGTGACCTTGTGCGCGCGGTTGCGCTCCAGGTTCAAAGCGTCGACTTGGCTCGGAGCGCAAGCAAAAAGGCGCAGCAGCTATCGAACCGGGCTAATCTGGCCCTGCTCTACTCGATGCTCGGCCTGTATCCGCAAGCGCGCGTCCTCTTGCAGGAAACGCTTGCGGATGCGGAGTTGTGGGGTGAACGCCGTCTCTACGGCGCAACGCTGGCCCAACTTGCCTCCGTCTACTGGTGGACCGACGACCTCCCACGCGCCAAAGAAACCTTCGAGCTGTCGCTTGCCGAGTATCAGGCCGCAGCTGATGCCTATGGCGCGGCTGGTTGCGTGGTCTCCCTCGCCCAGCTTGCGGAGAAAGAGGGCAATCTCACTCTGGCAGTCGAGTTACTGTCGGCAGCCAAGTCCCAGTATGCCAGTATTGGAGCGGCGCCCGACAGCCTGGAGGCGCAAGCCTTCGAGGCGCGCGTTATGTTGGCTCTGGGGCAAGGAGAACGCGTGCTTGCTGCGGCGTTGGAGGTCTGGCAGTACGCGCAGGAGCACGGGGTGGACTCCCTGGTCTCAGGCGCGGCCGTCTATCTGGCCCTTGCCGATGTTCTGGAAGGTATAGGCTGCAACGCGCCCGCGCCCCGCGCGATCATTGAGGCCGGTTACCGCGACGTGATAGCCCGCGCGGACAAGATCAGCAACGCAGAATGGCGCCGGTCGTTTCTGGAAAACGTGCCTGAAAACCGCGCTTTGCTGGCCCGGTGGCGCGAATTTAACCAGCAGTAGAGCGCCTTCTCCCGGCTCCTGTGCTATACTTCCCCCACAACTAATCTAGGAGCGAATCATGTCGCGTTTCAAAGTCGAATCGTTGCTCTCCGCCCGCCTCTTCCTCCAACCC
>CAZPTI010000323.1:0-5261 GCA_964588925.1 uncultured Anaerolineales bacterium
GTCGAGATGCAGGTGCGCGCCATCTTCGAGGCGCCCTGCGACGTCAAGCTGCGCGGCTTCGACCCGCACGTCGAGGTGATGATCCCGCTGACCGGCACCGTCAAGGAGCTGGAGGTCATCCAGCCCAAGCTGGAGCGGATCGCGGCGGCGGTCGTCAGCGAGAAGGGCACGAACGTCGACTACAAGTTCGGCACGATGATCGAGATCCCGCGCGCGTGAGTGACCTCGTACTAGATCGCGATACTGGCGGAGTTCTACAGCTTCGGCACGAACGACCTTAACCAGTTGACCTTCTGCTACAGCCGCGACGATGCGGAGCGGAACTTCCTGCTCAAGTACGTCGAGGACGGCATCCTGCCGAAGAACCCGTTCCAGACCATCGACCGGGCCGGCGTCGGCGCGTTGATGGACATCTGCGTCGAGCAGGGCCGCAAGACCCGCCCCGGCCTCGAGGTCGGCATCTGCGGTGAGCACGGCGGCGACCCCGAGTCGATCGAGTGGTGCCACCTGATCGGCAACAACTACGTGAGCTGCTCGCCGTTCCGCGTGCCGGTGGCGCGCCTGGCTGCGGCGCAGGCGGCGGTGAAGCACGCGAAGTAAGCGGTAAAGTAGAACTGTAAGCAAAAGACCGTCAGCTCTGGTTCCAGGGCTGACGGTCTTTATTTGCGTCACGACTGCTTATGTCAGAACTCTCCTATAAACCTCGGTACGCATCGCCACGCGGCGTGATCTCGATAACGACAACGAGCACTTCGTCGTCGAAAACTGAATAGACAATTCTCCAGCTACCAACTCGGAGCCGGTACAGATCCTCATAACCTACCAGCTTCCGGCAGCCCCTGGGCCGCGGGTCGTTTTCAAGGTCATGCAATTTGGTCAAGATGCGCCGGCGAAGATCTGGCGGGAGCTTTCGGAATGTTTTGTCCGCATCGGCGGAAAGCTGAACGCGCCAGACCTTACTCATCCAGAAGCCCCTCCGCGCGCCATTCCGCTTCTAACTCCCCAAGCGGCCGCGCCAGGCTCGGATCTGCTTTCAAGGCAGCAAGGAACTCCGTTGCGCGACGACCTGCGCGTAAGTCCTCGATGGCGTCTTCCAACGCTACATAGTCTTCATACGGGATGAGCACCGAGGTCGGACGCTTGTAGTGTTCGATGATGATATCAACGCCGCGACGTGACGCTTCCAGGATATCGCGAAACTTGACGCGCGCCGTTCCACTGTCGTATCGTTGTACTGTCATCACTTGCCTCTTCTTCATCAACTTTATGATGTTGCGCATCATATCAAAGATATAGAAGAACGTCAAGGCACCGGAGGATAATGTGGCCCTTGATATAAAAGTTGTCCGTTCCGCCGATATGACCGATGCGCAGGCCGTTGAAGTCGCCGACCTGTGCGGCCCCATCTTCAACTGCGACTACCGCGAGCTCATGGCCCTCGCGCCCATCCGCACCCACGTCCTCGGCTACGAGGACGGCAGGCTCGTCGCGCATGCGCTGTGGCTCGACCGGCCGCTGCGCATCGCATGGGGACCGTGGTTCGATGCGGCGTACGTGGAGGGTGTGGCGACGCACCCCGATTATCGCGGGCGCGGGTACGGCGCGGCGATCATGCGCCGGTTGCAGGAGGAAATTCAGTCCTACCCGCTCGGCGCGCTCTCGCCGGCAGAGGATGTCGTGGACTGGTACGGCGCGCTCGGCTGGGAGCGCTGGCAGGGGCCGCTGTGGATCGAAGAGGAATGCTCGGTGCAGCCGACGCCGGATGAAATCGTGCTTGTCTATCGCACGCCGAAGACCCCGCCGCTCAACCTCACCGCCGCGCTCGCCGCCCCCTGGCGTCCGTTCGAGTTGTGGTAGCCTCCTCTCACGCTGTTCGGGCAGGGACTTCTGACCGCCCCGCCCGAACAGATGACCGCGAAATCGTTTGACACCCCTCCCGTCGCGCGGGTATAATTCGGCCTACCCTTCGAATCGTCGCGCGGAACCGGAGCCGGCGGCGGGGTTCCAGGTTGCCCATGACCGTGATTGACGAGATCAAGGACCGCCTCGACATCGTCGAGGTCGTCGGCACATACGTGCAGCTTAAGAAAGCGGGCCGCTCGTACAAGGGCCTCTGCCCGTTCCATAACGAGAAGACCCCGTCCTTTGTCGTCTTCCCCGATAGCCAGAACTGGCGCTGCTTTGGCGCCTGCGGAACCGGCGGCGATATGTTCACGTTCGTTATGAAGCGCGAGAACGTGGACTTTGGGGACGCGCTGGCCTTGCTGGCCGCGCGCGCGGGCGTGGAGATCAAGCCGCAGACCGAGGCGGCGGGCGCGGAAGAGGGGCGGCTGGACCGGCTGCGCGCCATCCAGACGGACACGGCGGTCTTTTTCAGCCACCTGCTCAACAAGTCCGAGGAAGCCGCGCTCGCCCGCCAGTACCTTGAGCGTCGCGGCCTGACGCGCGAGACGTGGGAAACGTGGCAGCTCGGCTACTCGCTGGACTCCTGGGATGCGCTCAAGAATCGCTTGCAGGGCAAGGGCTACACGCCGCAGGAGCTTGAGGAAGCCGGCGTCGTCATCCGCAAGGAGGAGACGGGCAGCTACTACGACCGCTTCCGGGGCCGGTTGATGATCCCGATTCGCGACGGGCAGGGGCGAACCATCGGTTTTGGGGCGCGCATCCTGCGCGAGGACCCACAGCACCCCGGCCCGAAATACATGAACTCGCCGCAAACGCCGCTCTTTGACAAGGGAAACGTCCTCTTCGGCCTTGACATGGCGAAAAAGGCGATCCGCGATGCGAACCTGGCCGTGATCGTCGAAGGGTACATGGACGTCCTCATGTCGCACCAGGTGGGCGTGACGAACGTCGTGGCCGGCATGGGCACCGCGCTGACCGAGGCGCAGATGCGCCAGATCAAGCGGTACACGAGCAACGTCACCCTGGCGCTCGATCCCGATGTGGCGGGCGAACATGCGGCAGGGCGAGGGCTGGAGGCGGCGCGGCAATCGCTGGCGCGCGACTGGGAGCCGGTGTTCAGCCCGACTGGCCTGCTGCGCCACGAGAGCCGCCTGAAGGCGCAGTTGCGGATTGCGGCGCTGCCCGACGGGCTTGACCCGGACGAGCTGGCCTATCGCGACGTCGAGCAGTGGCGGCAGGTGATTCGCGAGGCGCGGCCGATTGTCGACTATTACATGGCGCAGGCGCAGCGCGAAGAGGACTTGACCACCGCGCAGGGCAAGGCGCACGCCATCGACCGGCTTGCGCCGCTGATTCAGGAGATCGCCAACCCGATCGAGCGGACGCACTACGCGCAGGCGCTCGCCCGGCTGTTGCAGATGGACGAACGGCTGGTGACGGAGCAGGTGGCGCGCGAAAGCCGCATCGACGAGCGCGCCGGCCGGGTTGCAGCCGAACCAAAGCCGGGCCGACAGCCGGTCGCGCCAACTGGGCCGAAACGGGCGCCCGTTGTGTGGAGCTTCGGGCCGGAGGAATATATCCTCGGCTGGCTGACATTGCGGCCGGAGTTGCTGGCCGGGCTGGACGATGACATGATCGCCCAGCAGGCGCCGCCGCTGGGGCCGGATGACCTGAGCAGCGCAGCCAACCAGGCGCTGCTGGGCGCGCTGCTCGCGCTGCCTCCGCAGGCCGGGCGTCCGGTCGAAGAGCGGCTGGCGCAATTGCCCGAACCGCTGGTCGGCCCGGCGCAAGCGATGGTGGCCGAGGTGCGCAGACGCCCTCCGCTCACCGACGAAAAGCTGATCAAAGATTTGGGCGATTCGCTCCTGCGGATTCGCGAGCGCAACCTGAAACGCCAGGTGCAGCAGCTCGAGTTTCTGATCCGCGAGAGCACCGAGGCCGACGACCGCGACGAATCGCGACGGCTTCATGAAGTGATGACGAGTTATGCGGCGCAAAAGCGCCACATCCAAAAGCTGTTAAGTATGCGCTCCATCGCTGGAGTATTGGCTCAGCGCAAGCCCATTGGCGAAGCCTGAGCCCGAAGAGGAAGCAATGCCAAGGAACGCCGCAAACGGCGGTAACACGAAGACCAACTCCGCCGCGGCGACGGAGAAACCTGCCCGCGCGCCGCGCCGCGGCAAAGCCGAACGCCCGGCGGAAAAGGCGCCCGTCGCAACCCTCGAGCCCAAAGACGACCTCGAGGGCGAGGACATCGTCGAGTTGCGCGTCGCGCCGGGGCCAGACGGCCTGCCGACCATCATTTCGGACGGCTCGGAAGACGGCGCGCTGCCAGCCATCGAACGCGATATCAAGCTGGAGCAGGAGGTCGAGCGCGAGGCGCGCAAGCCGCTGGACGAGGTCATCGACGACTGGGGCGATCCGACGGTCACGAGCGATCCGGTGCGCATGTACCTCCACGAGATTGGCCGCACCGCGCTGCTCAATGCCGAAGAAGAAATCACCCTGGCGAACGCCATCGCCGACGGCAAGAAGGCAATCGAGGCGCTGAAGCAGGAGGGTCTGGACCCGGAGACCGTTGACGAACTGATGCTGAGGCGACAGCGCGGCCGCAATGCCGAGCAGCGCCTGGCGCAGGCCATCCTGCGCCTGGTGGTGAGCGTGGCGAAGCGCTACGTGGGGAGGGGGATGTCGTTCCTCGACCTGATCCAGGAGGGCAACATCGGCCTGCTGCGCGCGGTCGACAAGTTCGACCCGACGCTCGGCTACAAGTTCAGCACGTATGCGACGTGGTGGATTCGGCAGGCGATCAGCCGCGCCATCGCGGACCAGGCGCGCACGATCCGCATTCCCGTGCACATGGTCGAGAGCATCAACCGGCAAATCCGCGTGCAGCGGCGGCTGATGCAGGAGTTGGGCCGCGACCCCACGCCGGAAGAGATCGCGCTGGAGATGGACTATCTTCCGCCCGAAGACCGCGAGATGATCGAGGCCGCGCAGGCGACGGGCCAGCCGCTCGAAGCCGGGCTGAACCGCCGGTTGCAGATCGCTGCGGCGAAGGTGCGCCGGGTGATGCGCATCTCGCAGGAGCCGATGTCGCTGGAAACGCCGGTGGGCACGGAGGAAAACAGCTCGCTGGGCGACTTCATCGAGGACGACAGCCTGCCCGGCCCGGCGGATCAGGCCAGCCGCCACCTGCTCAAGGAGCAGATGGAGGAAATCCTGAAGGGGCTGAGCGACCGCGAGCGCAAGGTGCTGGAGATGCGCTTCGGCCTGAAGGACGGCACCGCGCGCACGCTGGAAGAGGTCGGGCAGGAGTTTGGCGTCACGCGCGAGCGCATCCGCCAGATCGAGGC
>CAZPTI010000324.1:0-5191 GCA_964588925.1 uncultured Anaerolineales bacterium
CTGCGCCGGTGTGTCCGGGGCAGTAGAGCGGTTAGTAGTAGTTTGGAAGGGGAAAGGCGAAAGCGGGGGGAAAGACGAAAGTCGAAAAGCGAAAGGACGAAATCCCTGGCGAATGAGTGGCTTCGGCGGAAGTCTAAGCCGTTCGCTTCGCGTCTTTCGTGGTACGCTGTGACTGCCATCGCACAGCGAATTAGCGGCTTCGGCGGGAGTCCGAGCGGTTCGCTTCGCGTCCGCTACGCGGCCCAAATAGCTGCGGTTTTTCGTCCTTTCGCTTTTCGACTTTCGTCTTTCCCCCCGCTTTCGCCTTTCCCCTTCCAGATTCCCACAGTCGCGCTACCGCCCCGTGTACGCGAAATCCAGCAACTGCATCGTGTGATACACCGGCAGCGGTTGCCCCTGCGCGTTCAGGTGCGTTCGGATTTGAACCATGCAGCCGATGTTTCCCGCAACCACCGCGTCCGCGCCGGTTTGCGCGATGTTTCGCGCCTTGCGCTGACCGAGACGGCCGGCGATTTCCGGCTGCTCGATGTTGTACGTCCCCGCCGAACCGCAGCAGATTTCCCCTTCGTTGATCTCGACCAGCATCAGGCCCGGAATGGCGCGCAAGAGCTGGCGCGGCTGCGCGGTGACGCCCTGCGCGTGGGCGAGGTGACACGCGTCGTGATAGGCGACCTTGAGCGGCTGCGCCAGCGCGGGCGGCGGGACGAGGCCGAGTTTAGCGAGCAAGACGGATGCATCCATTGCGCACGCGGCAAAGCGCCGCGCGTCCTCCTCTTCCGCCATTCCCGCAAACAGCAGCGGGTATTCATGGAGCGCCGAGCCGCACCCGGCCGCGTTCGTGATGACCGCGTCGACGTCGCGCGGAAAGATGCGCAGAATCGCGCGCGCCTGCTCCCGCGCGCGGTCCTGCTCGCCCTGGTGCATCAGCAGCGCGCCGCAACATCCCTGTCCCGCGGGAATGACTACCTCTACACCGTTCTTCGCCAGCACGCGCAAGGTCGCCGCGTTGATTTCCGGCGCGAGGGCCTGTTGGACGCAGCCGGCAATCATGGCGACGCGGGCGCGGCGGGCGCCTTCGGCGGGATAAATCGCGGGCATGGGCTGCGGCGCGGGCAGCGTGGCGGGCACGAGCGCCAGCATGGGGCGCAAGTCGGCGGGCGCGAGGCGCTCGAAGGGGCGCGTGAGGTTGCCGAGACGCGCGGCCGCGCGGAAGCGGCCGGGGTCGGTGAGCGTCTCGCGGATGAGCGTCCGGCGGAGGCGGCGCATGAGGGGGCGTTTGCGTCGCGGTTCAATATAGGCGCGGTAAGATGTGACCAACTCGCCGTACTGCACGCCGGACGGGCACGCGGTCACGCAGCCGAGACAGCCGAGGCAACGGTCAATGTAGGGCAACGTCTCCTCGATGGTCAGCTCATCCTCCAGCGCGCTCTTCATTAAGAAGATGCGCCCGCGCGGGGAGTCCATCTCCTCGCCGAGTTCCCGGTAGGTGGGGCACGCGGGCAGGCAGAAACCGCAGTGGACGCAGGACTCGATGGCGCGGGCCATTGCGGGGCCTTGCGGGCCGAGGGTTTCGACGCGAATTTTGTGCTGCATAAGACGAGTCCTTGTTTTGCCACAGAGGACTCAGAGAACGCAGAGCCGCCTCTGCTGCCTCGACGGCCTCTGTGGCTTTATCCGTTGAAGTAGCTAACGTGTTGGAAAGCGGCCGGTTGGGTCCAGCGCGGCCTTTACGCGGCGCTCGAACGAGTCACCCGGCCGCGCGCCGAGCCGCACGGGCGACTTCGGCCCCATGATGACGAGGCCGGACAGATCGAGCGCGGCCAGGGCCGCATCCAGCGCAGTCGGCGCAGCGGTCGTCGCTATCCATGCGACCTGCCCGCCCCCACTGTAGCGCCGCAGCGCGCCAGGGTCGAGCGCCAGCAGCGCGCTTTCTAATGAGGGGATGCGCTTCGGCGTGAGCGGAACTTTGACGAGGTTCCACGGCCGCGGCGCCCAGCGGAACTCGGTCACGTCCTCCCAGAACGCGGCCTCCTGTTCCTCGCGGATCATTTGCCCGCGGCCCAGAAGTTTGCAGAGGCGGTCGAGTCGCTCGTCGAGCGCGTCGGGCAGCCCGGCCAACCGCGCCCACACCGCGTAACACTCCGGGCCGCCGGGGACAAGGTCGAGCGCGTGGACGTCCATGCCCGACGCGCCGATCTGCGCCAGCAGGTGGACGCCCTCTTCCGGGCTGACGCACGGGGCAACCAGCGTGGCGTACGCGCGCGGCGCGGGGAACACTTTAAATGTCAACTCGGCCAGCACCCCGAACATGCCCAGGCTGCCCGCCATGAGCTTGGGCGTGTCGAACCCGGCCGCGTTCTTGACGACCTTGCCGCCGCCCTTGATGATCCGCCCCTGCCCGTCGATCGTGCGGACGCCGAGGATGAAGTCACGCGCACCGCCGTATCGGTAGCGACCAGGGCCAGCCAGACCCGCGGCGACAGTTCCACCGAGCGTGGCGCCCGCCTTAACAAAGGGCGGATCGAACGGGAGGAACTGGCCGTGTTCCGCGAGCGCCGCGGCGATGGTGGAAAGGCGCGTACCCGCGTAGGCGGTGAAAGTGTACTCGCCTGGCTCGTATTCGAGGATGCCTGACAGGCCGCTCACGTCAAGCAGAGTCGCGCCGGGAAGCGGCGCGGAGAGGGCCGTCTTGGTGCAGCCGCCGACCGGCTGGATCAGCGGCGCCGCGGTCACGGCTTCGCAGAGCTGGCTGAGCGTCTTCGGTTTCGCCACGGTCATCGCAGTCATTGCGCCCTCCGCTACTCGCGCGAAATAATCCCGGCTTTCTCCAACGGGTGCGGCCCCGCGTGGGACAGGCTGGCCGCCGCGCCGCCGGGGAACATCTTCCCCGGATTCGATATCTCGCAGGGGTCGATGGCGCGGCGGAGCGCCTGCATCGCTTCGACGTCCGCCGCAGCGAACATGCGCGGCAGGTAGGCGCGCTTCTCCATGCCTATGCCGTGCTCGCCCGTAATCGATCCGCCGAACGCGATGCACATATCGAGGATTTCGCCCGCCAGCGCCTCGGCCTTTTCGAGCGCGCCCGGTTCGCGGCCGTTGTAGAGGATGAGGGGGTGCAGATTGCCGTCGCCGGCATGGAACACGTTGGCGACGCGGACGCCGTAGGCTGCGCTCAGCCGCTCAATGTTCGCCAGCGCCTCGCCGAGCTTGCCGCGCGGCACGACCCCGTCGTTCACGATGTAATCCGGGCTGAGCCGGCCCACTGCGGAAAACGCGCTTTTGCGCCCCTTCCAGATGCGGAGGCGGTCGGCGTCGTCCTGCGCCACGCGCACCTCGTACGCGCCCGATGCCTCGATAATGGGCAGCAGGTGCTGGAACTCGCGCTCGACCTGCCCCGCCTCGCCGTCGAGTTCCACGATCAGCAGCGCCGCCGCATCGCGCGGGTAGCCCGCATGGACTGCGGCTTCGGCGGCCTCGATGGCGAGCCGGTCCATGATCTCCATTGCGCCGGGGAGCAGGCCGGACGCGACGACCGATGCGACCGCCTGTCCCGCGGCTTCTAGGCTGCGGTACGCGGCGAGCACGGTGCGGAACAGTTCGGGCTTCGGCAGCAGGCGCAGGGTGATCTCCAGCGCCACGCCAAACAGCCCCTCCGAGCCGACGTAGAGGCCGACGAGGTCCGGCCCCACCGCTTCCTGGCTCTCGCTAC
Source organism: uncultured Anaerolineales bacterium (assembly GCA_964588925.1). Taxonomy (GTDB): domain Bacteria; phylum Chloroflexota; class Anaerolineae; order CG2-30-64-16; family CG2-30-64-16; genus JALOOB01. The sequence continues at coordinate 3,710 of CAZPTI010000324.1, forward strand.
CGAGCGCCACGATCTCGCCGTCGGGCAGCACGGCCTTGATGCCGAGGATGTGGTTGGAGGTCATGCCGTACTTGAGGCAGTGCGCGCCGCCGGAGTTGAACGCGATGTTGCCGCCGATGGTGCAGACGGACTGGCTGGAGGGGTCGGGCGCATAGTAAAGGCCGTGAGGCGAGGCGGCGCGCGTGACATCGAGGTTGATGACGCCCGGCTCGACGACCGCAATGCGCTCCTGCGGGTCGATGCGGAGGATGCGGTTCAGGCGGTTGAGCGCGATCAGCACGCCGTCCTCGATGGGGAGCGAGCCGCCGGAGAGGCTGGTGCCGCTGCCGCGCGCGACGAAGGGCACTTTGTGGCGCGCGCAGATGCGAACGATCTCGATGACTTCGTCCTGCGTTTCTGGCAGGACGACGGCGGCCGGCCGCGCGCGGTAGGCGGTGAGCGCGTCCGACTCGTAGGGGGTGACGGCGGCGTGCGAGGTGAGGAGCCGCGCGGGCGGGAACAAGGTCGCCAGTTCGTCAATCCACTGGGCAGCGCTCATGCTCACACCTCCAAGGCCGTTTGCGCGGTTACAGACAAGTTGATTATACTCGGGTTCTCCAAAGCGCCACGTGTCAAGCTTCCAGTGAAACAGGTTTGTCACGCAATAGGAACGGAGCCGGGGAATTGTAAGGATCGCCAGGATAAGCGGAGTTTTGCAGGATTCAAGGATTTTCAGGATTTGCCGGATTGAACTTGGAGATTTGTCTGTTGCGCGACGTCAATCCTGTGAATCCTGAAAATCCTGTGAATCCTGAAAATCCTGTGAATTCTGTGAAACTCCGCTTTCCGCTCTGTCGTGTCATCCAGGCAGGGTCATCCTGTCCAGTGAGGGAATCATGGAAGATCAGGAATTAACAGGCACTATCATCGGTCGCGCAATGAAAGTTCATAGCGCGCTGGGGCCGGGTTTTTTGGAATCGGTCTATGAACATGCGTTAGCTCTCGAACTGCGAAAGCTCGGCTTGCGTGTTGAATGTCAGATACCCATCGAGGTTCGTTACGACAATGTAGTAGTAGGTAACTTTGTGGCAGACATGCGCGTCGAAGGCCGCATTCTCGTCGAGAACAAAGCTGTCCAAAGTCTGAACGCTTCACATGCCAAGCAACTTGTGAACTACCTGGTGGCAACGGGAATGGAAATCGGCTTGTTGCTTAATTTTGGCGCGAGCAGCCTTGACTTCAAACGCAGGTATGGTTCTTATCGACGGAGACAGATCGAAGTCGAGCCGGAGTAGTTGAATGCGTTTAATTCCCCTCTTGACAGCTTAAAAGGTTTTTGATATACTGCGCGCAGTTGTAACACACCCCATCTGCCTGCCCGAGGTTACGCCATGCCGACCGTCAAAGATGTCGCGAGCAAGGCTCATGTTTCGCCCGGCACAGTTTCCAACGTGCTCACGGGTAAACGCCCCGTCGCCCCGGCCACCCGGGAACGCGTGCTGC
>CAZPTI010000325.1:0-5182 GCA_964588925.1 uncultured Anaerolineales bacterium
CCCCCCGTGAGATCATGGCGCGCGGCAAACGCAAGCGAAGCTGGCCGGTGTGACTGTTGTGGATTTGAGAGATGATGGAGCACACCTTTTCTCAGCAGAACAAGCCCGGTTGCGCACAGGACGCGTCAGGCGATGTTCTTGTTCAGCTCCACCACCAACAGATGAACCGTCGTCGAAGGGTTGTCTTCGGCCGGCCGGCCTGATGCGCGGCTCAGCAGCTTTTCCGCGTTCCGAATCGCGGTCGGCTGGCGCGCGAACAACTCTTCGTAGATGGTTTCGCTTTCCTTCTTGTATGCGTGGCCTAACAGACCGTCCAGCTTGCGGCAATAGTCGCTGCGGCTCAGGGCCGCATCGCAATAGTCAAAATGCAGGACGTACCACAGCTCGAACGATTCATTTGAGTAGGCTACGTTGATGCCATGCCTCGCCGCTAACTCGAGCGCGGCATTGAAGTTCTCGGCGGGGAACTCATCGCGGTCGAACACGCACCACACCTGGTCATAGCTGCCCTGCGCCATAAACTCCAGCGCCGTTTTGACGAGGCCCACGGTGTTTTCGCCCAGCCCGCGCACGTCCGGCACCCAGCCGCGAGCGCGGAACTTTTTGAAGTAGTTCGGCTCGGTTTTCTCGCCTTCACAGACAATCAGGAAACTACGGCGTATATCCCGTGTCTCTACGAGGCGGTTCCGGTAGCCGCGCGGTCCGCGCGCGGCTCGATTTGACTTACTCATGGGGCTCGCCCAAAACCCACTGCAAATCGCCGAGGAAGGGCACCGCGCCGTACTTGCCGCGGATGTAATCGGCCTCAAACGAGGCATCGTTGCGGACGCGGCGCTCCGCGCGGAACTCGGCGAGGGAGTAAAGCTGGCTGGCGGCCTGCCGATCCTTCTCCACGAACCAGATTTGATCACGGCGGAGGAGATCGCGGTTGAGCAGGTTGGTGTCCTGCGTGGTGAAGATCAATTGCGCGTTGCGCGGGTTGGTCTGCGGCGAGTTGAACAGCTTGAGGATGGCGCAGGTGATGAGCGGGTGCAGGCGCGCGTCCAGCTCGTCGACGACGAGGGGGGCGCCCGACCGCAGGGTGAGCAGCAGCGGGCCGGCGAGCGCAATGAGCTTGCGCGTGCCCTGCGACTCGCGCTGATCGACGTCAAAGAGCTCTGTGCCGACGACTTCGCCGTTTTCGTTGTATACCTTGTGGCGCGCGCGAATGACGAGCGTTGGCGCGTTTTCCAGCGACTGCACAACTCGCTCAAGCAGCGGAGCCATGTTTCGCAACAATTCATCCATTTCATCGTCCACCTCCGGTGGCAGTTCATGCTTCGCTACCGGATCAAGATGAAACTGGCTATCTGGCAATTGCCTTGCGCGTCTTACAGCGCTGCTCAACGGGAACTCTGCAAGCTCGATGTCATCAATGCCAAGATCGAGCAGCTTAATGATCTGAATAACATCGTTCCTTAACTCTGGCTTACCAAGTGTCTGCTCCGTCACAAAACGAGCGTGGTGATCGTCGATACCGGATAATATGCTGAGGCTTTGGAACCAGTTAAGGATGCTGCGCGCAATCGGGCCGTTGAACTGCGCCACGACCGAGAGGAACAGCGCGTTGCTGCGGGTGAGCGGGACGATCTCTTTGCCCTCTTTGAAGGCTTCCGATAGCTTGAAGTCGTCTCCCTGTCGCTCAAACAGGCGCGCTTCTTTTGTCTTTGGCACGTAGTAGAGCCACTCAGCGACAACCCGCGCTGTGTTGACCTCAAACCCATATCGGTACAGGCGACCATCCAATACGAAGACCATCTCGAAGAGCGAGGGCTGGTCCGGTGTTTCAGGGTGAAGCGCGAATGGCTGCGTGGGGATGGCGTCGGTGATTTGCGTTTCGCGCGAGGAGTTCAAGACGAACGCGCTCATGAAGAGCATGGCTGCGACAAGATTGCTCTTGCCGCTGGCGTTCGCGCCGTAAATGGCAGCGCTCTTGAGGAGCGTCAGGTCCTTATCAACCTGAAACGTGTTGCGTTCGTCGAGTCCCTTGTCCTTCGCTTTCAGGTTTGCGGCGACGAGGCTTAAGTGAACGGGGTCCTTGAATGATCGGTAGTTGCCGACCGTGAATTCGACTAACATCAGGACCTCTTTTTCTTACTCAAAACAGCTTCCGTGTGAAGATTTCACACTAGAGGCATGATACGCTTAGAATTGGCTACTGTCAAGGGCGGCGCGGTCGACCCTGGCGTGACGACCGGGGAGCTTGTGAAGATGATCCGCGAGGGGCGCGCGCGGTTGGGGTGAGGGGGCGGGGCGCGAGACCCGCCGGGGCGTCACTGCGTGACGTGGCGACACCCGTCGGGTCGAGTGGTGCGCAGGTTCGTAATCCGCCCTACTCTCTTCGTCCCTCCTTCGGCGCATACTTGCGCGGCGCTTGTACTGCGCTCGGAGGTCCACGCGCTATGACCGCCACGCGCCTGGCTGACCGCCTCTCCGCCGCGCGGCGCCGGCACTTCGTCGGCCGCGCGGCCGAACGCGACCTGTTCCGCGCCGCGCTCGCCGCGGACGAGCTGCCTTTCCTCGCGCTCTACCTGCACGGCCCCGGCGGCATCGGCAAATCGTCGCTGTTGCGCGAGTATCTCGCGCTGGCGCAGGAGGCGGCGGTCTCCGCGGGCTACCTGGATGCGCGCAACGTCGAACCCTCGCCCGATGGTTTTCTCCTCGCGCTGCGGCTGGCGCTCGGCGTCCCGCTGGAGGCGCTGGCGGGGGAGGCGCGCCGCGTCCTGCTGATCGACACTTACGAGCTGCTGGCCCCGCTGGACAACTGGCTGCGCGAGGTGTTGCTGCCCCAACTGCCCGAAAACCTGCTGGTCGTCCTGGCGAGCCGCAATCCGCCCGCGCCGGCCTGGCGCGCGGATGCGGGCTGGCAGACGCTGCTGCGCGTGCTGCCGCTGCGCAACCTGAGCGCGGCGGAGAGCCGCGTGTACCTCAGCCAGCGCGGGGTGCCCGACGACCAGCAGCAGGCCGCGCTGGACTTCACCCGCGGCCACCCGCTGGCCCTGTCGCTCGTCGCGGAGACGTTTGCGCAGCGCGGGGCGTTGGCCTTCCGCCCCGAGGCCAGCCCCGACATCATCGCGGCGCTCGTCGAACGGTTTGTCGAGAAGACGCCGACCCCCGCGCACCGGGCCGCGCTGGAGGCCGCGGCGCTGGCGCGGACGCTCAACGAGTCGCTGCTGGCCGACCTGCTGCGGCTGGACGATCCGCGCGAGCTGTTCGAGTGGCTGCGCGGGCTGTCGTTTATGGAGGCGGCGCCGGCGGGCATCTACCCGCACGACCTGGCGCGCGCGGCGCTGGCGGCGGATGCGCGCTGGCGCCACCCGGACTGGCACGCGGAGCTGCACCGCCGCGCGCGCGGGCATTACCTGGCGCAGCTTGAGACCGCGCGCGACGCGGAGCGGCAGCGCATCCTCTTCGACCTGATCTACCTGCACCGCGACAACCCGGCGGTGCGCCCTTATTTCGAGTGGGCCGAGAGCGGGAGCATGCTGGCCGACGCCGCGCAGCCGGCGGACGACGGGGCGATCCGCGAGATGGTGCGCCGCCACGAAGGGGACGCCTCCGCGCGGCTGGCCGCGTACTGGCTGGGCCGCGGCCGGGATGGGTTCCTGGTGTTCCGCGACGCGGGGCAGCAGGTGGCGGGCTGCCTGGCGATGATCGGCCTCGAACGGCTCACGCCCGATGACCTGCGCGCGGATCCGGCGGTTGAGACGGCGAGCGCGTACCTTGCGCGGCATGCGGCGCTGCGTCAGGGGGAACGCGCGACGCTCTTTCGCTTCTGGATGGCGGCGGAGGGCTACCAGGGGGTGGGGCCGGCGCAGAGCCTGGCGTTTATCTACGCGGTGAACCATTATCTGACGACGCCGGGGCTGGCGTTCACGATCTTCCCGGTGGCGGACCCGGCGTTCTGGGCGCCGGTGTTTGCTTACGTCAACCTGATGCGGCTGCCGGGCGCGGATTTCGAGATCGGCGGCCGGCGCTATGGCGCGTATGGCAACGACTGGCGCAGCCTGCCGCAGGGGCCGTGGCTGGCGAGCATCGGCGCGGGGGATGCGGTTCGGCCGGCCGCCGCGCCGGACGCGCGGCCGGCGGCGCAGCTTGTGGTGCTGTCGCAGGGGGATTTTGCGGCGGCGGTGCGCGAGGCGCTGCGCGACTACACGCGGCCCGATTTGCTGGCCGCGAACCCGCTGGCGCGCTCGCGGCTGGTGGCGGAGGCGCTGAAGGAGGGCGGAAGTCCGGCGGCGACGCTGCAAGCCCTGATCCGGGAGGCCGCGGCGCCGCTGCAGGGGTCGCCGCGCGACGCGCGGCGCTACCGCGCGCTGCATCACACCTACCTGCAACCCGCGGCGACGCAGGAGCGCGCGGCGGAACTGCTCGACCTGCCCTTCAGCACGTATCGGCGGCACCTGGTGGCAGCGGTGGCGCAGGTGACGGAGGCGCTGTGGCGGCGGGAGGTGGGGGAGATGTAGCCCACACCTGACAGGTCGCGCCACTTCGTGGCGGTGGCGACCTGCCATGCGCGCACCCGCAACTGAACAATAACTGAACAATAAACGGACTGTTCCTCGAACAACCCCCGCGCCTAGACTGTGATCATCGGGCACCGCCCCGACATATCCCGGAGGAGGCGCAACCATGACCACGGAAACACGAGCCAACGCCGCGCGGCGCTACCTGACGGAGTACTGGAACGACGGCGACGCGGACGCGCTGGCGGAGATCCTCGCGCCGGATGCGGTCGGCCACGTCGCGGGAATGACTTTCAGCGCCAGCTCGGAGGCGCTCTTTGCGCGGCGCGCGAAACTCCTTGCCATCTACACCGACCCCTCGTTCACGCTGGAGGACGAAATCGCGTGCGGCGACAAGATCGTCCTGCGGTGGGCCTTTCGCGGGCGGCATACGGGCGCGGGCGCGGGCGTTGCGCCCACGGGACGCGAGGTCGCCGCGACGGGGATCAACATTTTCCGGCTCGCCGACGGCAGGATCGCCGAGTTGTGGGTGGAGTCGGACGACCTGGGCGAGCAGCGCCAGTTGGGCCTGATCGCCGCGTAGCGCACTGCCACCGCAACGCACAGACAACCACAGACAGGTTTCCGAGGAGGCGCACCATGTCCAACAAGTCGATCGCGCTGAAGTTCTTCGAGTT
>CAZPTI010000326.1:0-3810 GCA_964588925.1 uncultured Anaerolineales bacterium
TTTCCCGCGCTTCATGTCGCACCTCAAGGAAGTGCGCGATATGGGCAACGGGAAGTCGCACTGGGTTGCCAACGGCCCGGCCGACACGCCGGTCGAGTGGGACGCGCAGATCACCGAGCAGATCCCGAACCGCGTCATCGCGTGGGAGAGCCTGCCGGGGTCAGAGGTGTACAACGCGGGCCGCGTGCGGTTCGAGTCGGTGGCGGGCGCGACGCGCGTCGACGTGTTCATGACCTACAACCCGCCCGGCGGCCTTGCGGGGCACGCGATTGCATCGCTGTTCGGCGTCGATCCGAAGTCCGCGATGGACGACGACCTGCTCAAGCTGAAGTCGCTGTTGGAACAGGGCGGCGGCGAGGGCACGACCGAAGAGCGGTATCGTCCGCAGGGCGGCATGGCAACCAACCGGCGGCGCAAGAGCGGGTCGGGCGGCGACAGCGGGATGGATGCGCTGGCCGAGGAAGTCAGCGGCGGCAGCGAGACGACCGGCTTCGGCGCGGAGCTCGGCGAAAACATGCCGTCGGAGCGCAAGCCGGGGACCGACATCGCGGGCGCAGGCAGCTAGTTTGGACATCGCGGCAGGGGGTTGGGAAGCCAGGCCCCTGCCTTTCACCGAAAGCGACCTCTCTTGAACGTCGACGCTGAGATCACACCGGAAGGCACGACACCTGCGGACGGCGCCGCGCTGGCCGAAGCCGTTGCGGAGGCGGCGGGGCTTGTCTACACGACGGACGGGCTGCCCGGCATCCGGCGGCGACGGCGCGGCAGGGGGTGGAGCTTCGTCGGGCCGGACGGCAAGACTGTGACCGACCCGGAGACGGTCGCGCGCATCAAGTCGCTGGCGATCCCGCCCGCGTGGACGGAGGTGTGGATCTGCGCGGACCCCAACGGCCACATTCAAGCGACGGGCCGGGATGCGAAGGGGCGGAAGCAGTACCGGTATCACGCAAGCTGGAACGAGCATCGCAGCGCGAACAAGTTCGGCCGGCTGATCGCGTTCAGCCAGGCGCTGCCGAAGATACGCGACCGGGTCGACCGCGACCTTAAGCGGCACGGCTTGCCGCGCGAGAAGGTCATCGCGACGGTCGTGCGCCTGCTGGAGACGACCTACATCCGCATCGGCAACGAGGAATACGCGAAAGCGAACAAGTCGTTCGGGCTAACCACCCTGCGCGATGGGCATGTCGAAGTGGCGGGCACGAAGCTGCGGTTCCGGTTCATCGGCAAGAGCGGGATGCGGCACGAGATTGAAGTGCGCGACCGGCGGCTGGCCCGCATCGTGAAGATGTGCCGCGATTTGCCGGGCTATGAGCTTTTTCAGTACATCGACGAAAACGGCGTGCGACAGGACGTCGACTCGGGCGATGTGAACGCCTATTTGCGCGAGATTGCGGGCGAGGATTTCAGCGCGAAGGATTTTCGCACGTGGGGCGGCACGCTGCTGGCCGCGCGCGAACTGCGGCTGATGACGCCGCCGAAGTCGCAGCGGGAAGCAAAGAAGACCGTCACGCAGGTGATCCAGCGCGTGGCGTCCGTGCTCGGCAACCGGCCCGCGACGTGCCGCAAGTACTACGTCCACCCGGCGGTGCTTGAGGCGTACGCGGACGGCTCGCTGTACGAGGCGGTCGCGCAGGTGCGGCGCGAGGGGTTCGAGGACACGCCGCACGATTTGGATTTGGAAGAGGGCGCGCTGCTGGAACTGCTGCAACGGAAGCAGGAGCAGGGCTACAAGGCGGATGCCCATGCGCCGGACCCGGTGCCGGATGAGTGCGAAGATGCGGGCTAACGGTTCGTAGCAACCGGCGCGTGCGCCGGTTACTACGAACCATGAACGAAGGAGCGCGAGAGGTATGAACTGGACGCTTTTCGTCGACAGGCTGGTCGACCAACCGTGGATTGAGAGCGGCGCGAACGCGGTGAAGGAGAGCGCGGGCAAGATGATGGACGCGCTGCCGCGCGGCGTGCGGAACTTCCTGCACGGCGTGTGGTTGGGGCACCCGTTCCATCCGGTCGTGACGGACATCGTCGTCGGGTCGTACAGCACGCTGGCCGTGCTCGACGTGGCCGAGGCAGCGGGGATGAAGCAGATCGCGCCGGCGAGCGACCTCGCGCTGTCGACCGGGCTGGCGAGCGGCATGGTGGCGGCTTCGGCGGGCTTTGCGGACTGGCACGTGCTAAATGGCAAGGCGAAGAAGGTCGGCTTCCTCCACATGCTGTTCAACATCACCGGCACGCTGCTCTACATCGGCTCGCTGATTGCGCGCAAGGCGGGCAATCGCTCACTGGGGCGGACGCTGGCGTTTGCGGGATACGGCACGCTGTTTGGCGGCGCGTACCTGGGCGGGCACCTGGTGTTTGCGAAGAACGTGGGCGTGGATCATGCGGCCGACTGGGAGACGACAAACGAGTTCAAGCATGTCATGAGCGAGGCCGAGCTGATGCCGGGCCAGTTGAAGCGGGTCGAGCTGGACGGCGTGCCGGTGGTGCTGTTCCGGCACAACCGCACGGTGGTCGCCATGTCCGACAGTTGCGCGCACATGGGGTGCCCGCTGAGCGAGCGCGGCATCATCGAGGGCGATTCCATCCGCTGTTCGTGCCACGGCTCGCGCTACAAGATCATGGACGGGCTGGTGATCGAGGGGCCGTCGGCCCACCCGCAGCCGGTGTACGACGTGCGCGTGCGCGGGGGACAGATCGAAGTGCGGCAGCCGAAGGCGTGACGTTTTTTGCCACAGAGGACACAGAGGGCCGGAGAGAAACCGGTTTCTAACGTTGCTCTCTGAGCCCTCTGTGACCTCGGCGGCAAAGGGAGCAGGTATGAAGTTGAAGCCGATTGATGAGCAGGTCGTCGTGTTGTTCGGCGCGTCGAGCGGGATCGGGCGCGAGGCGGCCATGCAGTTTGCCGAGCGCGGCGCGAAGGTGGTGGTGGCCGCGCGGCGTGGGGACGCGCTGGAGTCGCTGGCGCAGGACATCCGCATGCGCGGGGGCATCTGCGCGCCGGTCGTTGCTGAGGTCACCGATTTCGCGCAGGTCAAGGCGGTGGCCGACGACGCGGCGCGGCGGTTCGGGCGCATCGACACGTGGGTGCATCTGGCTTCGGTGTCGGTGTATGCCTCGTTCCAGGACACGGACCCGGAGGAGTTCAAGCAGATTGTCGACGTGAACCTGACCGGCGCGGCGTACGGCGCAAAGGCCGCGCTGCCCTACCTCAAGGAGTCCGGCGGCAGCCTGATCATGATTTCGTCGATTGAAGCCGTGCAGGCCATCCCCTTCCACAGCGCGTATGCAGCGTCAAAGCACGGGGTGCGCGCCATGACGGAGGTGATCCGCATGGAGCTCGAAGCCGAAGGCGCGCAGGTGAACGTGACCAACGTCATGCCCGCGTCGATCAACACGCCGTTCTTCGATGTGGCGAAGACGAAGCTCGGCGTTAAGCCGCGCGGGGTGCCGCCGGTGTACGAGCCGGATGTGGTGGCGCGCGCCATCCTCTACGCGGCGACCCATCCCGTGCGCGACATCGCGGCCGGCGGCGCAGGCAAGAGCTTCATCCTGCTCAAGCGCATCTCGCCGTGGCTGGCCGACCAGACGATGAAGTTCGCCGGGCTGACGATGCAAAAGACGAAGGAGGAGAAGGGACCGGACGCGCCGAACAACCTCTTCGCGCCGATTCCTAATGGGCCGGTGGGGCCGCAGGGGTCGTTCAGCAAGGAGGCGCGCTCGTGGAGCCTGTACACGTGGTGGGCGACGACGCCGGCCGCGCGGTGGCTGGGGCGCGGGCTGGCGGTGGCCGGGCTGGGCGCGCTGGCGATG
>CAZPTI010000326.1:3910-5181 GCA_964588925.1 uncultured Anaerolineales bacterium
CGAAGGGAGTATGACGAGTGTTGGGATTTCGCAAACAGGGACCGGATGAAGGATTGACGAACGTCGGGAAGACGGAGCGGAAGATTTCGGCTGTCCTGGGCGCGCTGCTGCTCGGTTCGCTGGCGATCAAGGGGCTGCCGGGGAAGTGGGCGCGGCTCGGCGCAGGGCTGCTGATGCTTGAGCGCGCGATCACCGGCTTCTGCACCCCATACAAGCTGCTCGGCATCACGTCGGTGCAGCCGGAAGAGGGACGCACCGTCTCGCTGCCGCTCAAGCGCGGGCTGGAGATCGAGCAGGCGTTGACGGTGAACAAGCCGCGCGACGAGGTGTACGCGTACTGGCGCGACCTGTCCAACCTGCCGAAGTTCATGCGGCATCTCGAATCCGTCACCGAGACAGGCGACGGGCGCTCACACTGGGTCGCGAAGGCGCCGGTGAAGGTGGAGTGGGACGCGGAGATCACGACCGAGCGGCCGGGCGAGCTGATCGGCTGGCGCTCGGTGGAGAGCGCGACGGTCAAGAACGCGGGCAGCGTGCGCTTCAAGGACGCGCCGGGCGGGCGCGGCACGGAAGTGCATGTGTACTTCGAGTATCAGCCCGTCGCGGGGCCGGCGGGACAGGCCGCCGCCAAGCTGTTGCAGCAGGTCACGCTCCAGCAGGTGCGGATGGACCTGGGCCGCTTCAAGGCCATCCTCGAAGCGGGCGAAGCGCCGACGACCGAGGGGCAGACGTCGGGCCGCGCGAAGTTGCAGCCGGGCCAGCCCACGCTCAAGGAGCGGCTGGCGCAGAAGAAGGACGTGGTGCAGGTGGCGTCCGAGCAGTCGTTCCCGGCCAGCGACGCGCCGGGGTGGATCACGCAGTCGGCGGGTTGAGGAAGGGGAGGAAGTACGCATGAAGGCAGTCTGTTGGTACGGGCCGGGCAAGCTGAAGGTGGAGCGCGTGCCGGATCCCGAAATCCTCAACCCGACCGATGCCATCATCGAGGTAAGCGCGGCGGCGGTGTGCGGGTCCGACCTGCACATCTACGACGGCTACATCCCCTCGGTGATGAAGGGCGACATCATGGGCCACGAGACGGTCGGCACGGTTGTCGAGGTGGGCAAGGAGGTCGACAACCTGCGCGTGGGGCAGCGCGTGGTCGTCCCCTTCCCGATTTCGTGCGGGCGGTGCTGGTACTGTCAGCAGGGGCTGTGGTCGCTGTGCGACAACAGCAACCCGAACGCGTGGATGGCCGAGAAGCTGTGGGGCTACTCGCCTGCCGGCATCTTCGG
>CAZPTI010000327.1:0-1833 GCA_964588925.1 uncultured Anaerolineales bacterium
CGCTCAGCCGTGAAACGCGCTACTTTCGCGATTGGCCGACGTTGATCGCGTTCCTGGCAGAACAGTTGGAAAAGCACACTGCCCTGGCAGAAGAAGGACACGAGGGCTGAAATGGTGACTGGCACAGCGAGGTCCAGCACATCCAGAGCGACCGGCGCTGGACGTTTGCCGGCCTGGATGAGACGCTCGAGTTCCTGCGGCGGCGCGTGGGCGCGCCGGAGGCATTGAGTTTAGACGAGGAAGGAGAAAACCCATGAACCTGAAATATAGTCACTACTCGATAGCAGATGTCAAAGCAGTCAAACGGCTGTCCGCTGCTGCAGTCGCGGTGACGCCAGCCATGGAGTCCAATATCCTCCAGACTTTCGCAGCGGCCGAGGAGGCTCTCGCCAGACTGGAGTATGGCCAGGCCCTCGACCTCTACGAGCAGGTGGGAAATCTGATTCTCACCTATTTCGGCCACAAACCGCCGCTCACGGTTCCCGGCCAACCCACACCCCATGTATACGGCCTCTTCGATCCCATGCTCAAGACCGCATGCGTTTCTATGGCCAACATAGCCAGGCAACTGCCCAAACCGGGTGGCGAACAGCCAGGCGATCTATCGCCCGCCGAAAGGCGGGGACTGCGAGCCATCCCTCCCACTTCTAGCAGCAACGCAAAGAAGATTGCAGCGTATTCGTACGGTTGGCTTTCTGGCGGGCAAGTGCAGGAGATCGCCTGGAAACCTGGTGGCCGGCCCAGTCTGATCGGCTTGAAGGGCGCATACGAGGCGCGGCTCGTCACTGACCGGCTGTCGGACCTGGTCTTTGCTCCTCAGTGCGATGCAGACTTTGTCCTGGGCATTCCTCACCTTTACTACTATGTGCTGCCCATGCGCAAGGCCGAATGCTGTCTCGGGCTGGGGCTGCATGCCGCCGCCGAGCAGCACTATCTGACCGCGGCAGACTATCCTTACTTGAACCCCGAGATAGAAGCGCCCAACCTGTGGCTGCGCCTGGCGCGTCTCTATCGGGACTGGGGACCAGAGTACTGGATCCGTATCGTCACGGCGGCCGGGACTGAGCCGGAGGGCAGCCCGCTCTACACCCGGCCGGCCCTGACATCCGGGACGGAGAAGGCGCGCCACGTCCTTCAGCATCTCTCGGAACTCGTCTCCGGCAAGGCCACCATCGCGCAACTGGGACTGGATCTCGATTTCGTCACCGTAATCTTGGAGGTCTACACCTGGCTGCTGGTTCTCGATTGGACAGGCGACCCCGGCGTGCCTATGTGGACGTTTGAACACCTGCAGAACGTGGCGCGGTACATGGCGCAGCAGGCGATCCAGGCCGAGCAGATGGCGTTTACCTTCTATGACCATGCCGACGCCGACCTGCTCCAGGCGAACGATCTGAAAAGGGCCGTTGACGCCGCCAAGAGCCAGGTGCCAGAATCTGTGGCCGACGCCGAGGCCGCCAGTCATTACCTCGACTCACTCCTTGGTCCCTGCCTGGCTTCTGGCAACTTGCTCCTCTCCTCCGGGCCTCTGACAGTCCAATGTCTGCCTGCCGCGATCCCTCTGAACTCTTACTTGTTCGCCGTCGCCGAGGAGGTGATTGCACTGGGCAAGTTCACCCAAGAGATGGCGCCGACCTGCGTGGGCGCCGGGGATTTCATGAAGGTGTGGTACTCGTGGATAGACCTCCAAACCGGCCAACCGAAGGAGGATTGGCAGCTCGTGCGCATCAGCGGCGTCGTTGATCCTGACACGGTCACCGTGAACGACTGGAATCCCGTGCCGGGGAGAAATTACTTGCGCTGGGAGATCCATCGGCCATCCGCCAAGCAGGC
>CAZPTI010000327.1:1933-5180 GCA_964588925.1 uncultured Anaerolineales bacterium
TGCTCAGCCAGGAGGAGCAGGCCAAAGCCAGGGTGGAGACTGCCTGGCTGAACATGGCGGCGGCTGAATCGCAAATCTGGTCAGCGGAGAAGAGAGCGCGCGCGACACAGGCAGGAGTAGCGGCAGCGAACGCTCAGGCGGAGCGCGCCCAGGGGGCTTACGATGACTTTGCCGGCGCAGACCATGTCTACAACGCCGACGTCTGGCGCAGCCTGGCCGGCGAAGCAGCCGCTATTGCCCGCAGCTACCTGCGAAGGGCCCTTGACGTGGCGCGCCAGATGGAGCGCGCCTGGAACTTTGAGTACGACGACCAGAGCCAGTTCTTCGGCACCGACTATCTCATCTCCTTCACTCCTGAAAAGCCGGTTGAAGGGGGCGTTGTCGGGCCATTGCTCGTTGGCGAGCGCCTGCTGCTCTATATTGACCACTTTACGGTCGCTCAACTCCAGGTGGCCCGCAAGCAGGTCCCGATCAAGCACACGATCTCTCTGGCCCAATCCTTCCCCTTCCAGTTCGAGTTCGGCCTGCGCCGCACCGGCCGCATGCAGTTCGACACCTCGCTCGATCTCTTCGACAGTGCCTACCCTGGCACCTATCGCCAGCGCCTGGAGGGCGTCGAAGTCGAGTTCGTCGGCCTGCTCCCGCGCGGGGGCGTAAGGGCCTCCCTCACACACGGCGGCCTGTGCTTCTATCGCACGGCCGACGACCAGGTCGCCTTCCGGCTCCAGCCGCGCGAGACGCTGGTCTTGTCCGAATTCCACGCGAGCCAGGATTCGCTCCTATTGCCTGCGGACCCACGCCAGATGAAAGTCTTTCAGGGAGCGGGCGTTTCCGGGAGTTGGGTACTGGAGGTTCCCACCGAGTTGAACGAACTCGATTTCCGTACTCTGGTGGACGTGCGTATGACATTCTATTACCGCGCCTTTTACAGCGAGTCCCTGACGCGGATGGTGCGGACGCGCCTGGAAGGCAAGGATTCTCATCAACGCAGTACGAGTGTGTCCCTGCGCTGGCTCTTCCCCGAGGCCTTTTTCCAGTTTCTGGACAGTGGCGAGACCCAGTTTGAGCTCACCGACCAGGACTTTGCGGCGAACCAACTCAACCCGCAACTCGCCCGTGTCAGCCTGCTCGTCTCCACTCGACCCGGTGCCGTCCTGGGCAACCTCGAGTTCGGCCTGGCTGTCCCCGGTCACCCGGATGCGATCTTTGCCAGGCCAAATGCGCAAGGCATCATCACGCCGGCCGATGCGTCGGCCTGGCAGGACCTGGGAAAAGGACCGGCTCTGGGCGCCTATCGCCTGTGTGCGGGCCAGCCTCATGGCCCTCTCGCCGATGCTATCGCCGACCTGGTCTTCATTCTCGACTACCGGTTCACGCCGCGACTGCTCGGAGTGTGAGGCCCGGCGTCCCCAACTGGAGGAAGAGCCATGAGCACACAGGACATTGGTTTTGACGCTCAGACCCCGTCACTGCCACAGGGCGGCGGCGCGGTGAGTGGGCTGGGGGCGACCTACGAGCCGGAACTGTGCACCGGCAGCGGCTCCTACGTCATCCCGCTCGACGTGCCCAATGGGCCTAATAGCATCGGCCCACGCCTGACGCTGCGCTACGACACCGGCAGCGGCAATGGCCCATTTGGCCTGGGCTTTAGTCTGCCGCTGCCCCGCATCCTGCTCGACACTGCCCACGGTTACCCGCGCTACGACGGCGGCGACCCGCTCCTGCTGGAAGGTGCCGGGCCGATACTGGACCTGGGCGCCGACCCGGTCAGCGGGCAGCACCGCTACCGCCTGGAGGTTGACGCCGCTGTCTGGCAGGTAGAGGCAAGCGGCGCCGGCTTTCGACTCACCGACCGCGACGGGCGCTGGTACTTTTTGGGCACGAGCCCCGCAGCGCGCCTCTCGGGCCGTCCGCCGGGCATGCCCGGAGGCGCGGAATGCGTCTTTGCCTGGCATCTGGAGCGCATAGAGGATCCACTTGGCTACACGGCTACCTTCACCTGGGCGCGCGACGAGGATGGCCGGCAGCTCTATCTCGAGCGGGTGGCCTACGGCCCTTATGAGGTGCGCCTGCACTACTCGATGGACCGGCCCGATCCGGTGCGCTCTGGTCGGGCCGGCTTTCTCGTCACCACCTCGCGCCTCTGCCAGTCCATTGAGCTCTGCCTGCCGGGCGAAGCCCATCCCGTTCTGCGCCGTTGGGAGCTCGCCTACAAACCCGACCCACCGCCGGCCAACAATGTCTCACTGCTCACCGACGTAGCACTCATTGGCATCGCCGCCGATGGCGCCGAACTCCCAGGACCTGCGCTACATTTGCGCTACTCATCCCCAGCGCCGCGAACACTCCGGCATCTGGAAGGACTCCCCCAGGCAGGTGCGCCCGGCCCCTTCCGTCGCGATGACAATCGCGCCGAGTTGGTGGATTGGACCGGTGACGGTCTTCCCGACCTGCTCGAGATCGGCCCAGGTGGCGAGGCCCGCCTGTGGCCCAATCTGGGTGATTGCCAGTGGGGCGCGCCGCACTGCCTGGGCAACCTGCCTGGCCTGGAGCAGGGTGCCGTTTTTTCGTTTGCCGACCTGAATGGCGATGGTTGCGCCGATCTGTACCGACCCGACCGCCGGCTGGACGGCTATCTGCCGAGAGCGCCAGGCGGCGGCTTTGAACGCCCCGTGCTGTGGCCCCAAGCCCCGGACGTTTCGCCCGGCGACCGCCACGCCCGCCTGGTTGACCTGGATGGCGATGGCATCCCTGACCTGATGGCCGATTCCAGAGACGCCCTGCTCCTCTATTACCGCCAGTCGCCTGTGACGGCGTCCGGCCAGACCGGCTCGGATGGAAGGGATGGTTGGCAGGCGGCGCCGCGCGTCGTCCCGCGCGGCCAAGCCCCTGTCCCGGATCTCTCTGACCCGCACGTTATGCTGGCCGACATGACCGGCGACGGCACCTGTGATCTGGTGCGCGCCGACGGTGGCGGCGTTACCTACTGGCCGTATCTGGGCCTCGGCCGCTGGGCACCTCCGGTGATCATGGCCGGCGCTCCCCACCTGCCCCGCGACACGGACCCACAGCGCCTCTTCCTGAGCGACATTGACGGCGATGGCTGCGCCGACCTGCTCTACCTGGGCCTGGATTATGTACGCTACTGGATTAACCAATCCGGCGTTCGTTTCAGCCAGATGCACGAGATCCGCTTTCTGCCGCCCATTGACCCGGCTGAGACGCGCCTGGCCGACATGACCGGCGT
>CAZPTI010000328.1:0-5169 GCA_964588925.1 uncultured Anaerolineales bacterium
ACCAAGAGAATGCCGACACGCTTAAGTCCCGTTATTGACTAGGGGTCCTGAGCAACGCGTCGAACTCATCCGCGGCATCAATCATCGCTCCCTGGCGGCGCGCGAGGCTGAACCAATCCCACTGGTCATCGCCCAACGGCCCGTCCATGAACCAGCAAAGCGCCTGCACCTGGGGCTGGTTGTTGATCTCGGCTAACGCGGTTGCAATCCAGCCGCGCGGGTAGTTCTGCGCGGGCGGAGTGCCATCGTCAGGCGCATAGGTGTTTGTTGCGGTGATATAGGCAGGCAGCCCACGGGTAGAAGGGAAGTCGTTGATAATAGCGAGCCAATCCTGGTAAACGCGGAAGCCGGCTTGCGCGCCGCTCCACGCCGTCCGACGCAAGTCGGTCTGTGGCTCGCGCGCTGGGTCGTTCCCCGCCAGTTCTGGGGCGCCGGGGCGCCCCGGCGCTTGCAGCGCGAAGCCATCGGGCGCGGCGAACGGGATGCCCGCTGCGGCTTTCTCATTCGCGCTATCGTTAATCGCATCGACGACCGCGCGCATGTAATCGAGCCAAAGAGCGGGGCTGGAGCCGGATGCAGCCGTCGTCCACGGCTGTACCGGCCCGACCAGAACGCGGGCGCGCGGATTCGCCAGGTGAACGATTTGCGCGGCATTGTCCCCATGCGAGGGCGACTCACCCGCTCCGTTGAAGAGCCGCGCATACCACGCAGGGCTTACCGGGGCGTTTCCGCCGTTTGCGCCGGGCGTGTTGTAACCGCTACCGATAATATAGCCGTAAACGCTCTTCAAGCGGTCATCACGCGCCAGCCGCTGCAAATACGCCAGGTATTCGGACAAGGCCAACCGGTCGCCTTGGGCCGGGATGCTCTGGCCGGGAGCTAAGTCGAGGCGCACGAGCGCTCGCAGCCCTTGCGCCTCATAACTTGCAACGCGGCCTGCCAGCTCATCCACGCCCCAATACAGTTCGGTAGATCGAACGTAGGTTACATCAATTGCCCAACCGGCGCGGCCGTGCCAATCACGCGCCGGGTCCGGGAATACGACGCCGAGTTTCGTAGGTAAGCGCTGCCTTTGCAACGCCGCGCCCATCCCATCTCCGAGCTCTAGCTGGCCGCGCAGCCGGCAGCCTGTATCGCAGTCATAATAAAACGCCAGCGTTGGTGCGCTCAAGTTGGGGACGAAACGCCATTCCCACTGCCACACACCATCTTGCGCCTGCGACCACTGGAGCAACTGCGCAGGCTGTCCGTTAACAGTCAGCAGCACATGAGACCAGGGCATAACATCCTGTACCACCGCTACTGCCTCGCGGTCCGGTTGCGCTGCGCCCCTCATGACAATCTGCGGCCAGGTCTGCTGCGCCTGCCCGGCGGGCCAGACCACGACACGACCCCCAATCGGCAACAGCCAATAGCCGCCCAACAGCACAGCAAGCAACAGCGCGGGCCATACCCTGCGGAGTGAGAGCGTGATGCGCATCACACCGTCTCCAGGCGGAAGCTGAAGCAGGAGCCGGTCGGAAAGGGTACGCCCGCTGTCTCGTCGTCCCATGCGGTCTTGCTGGTTATCTCCAACTGGCTATTGTGACGGCGCAAGATCTCGTCGGCGAACGCGAGGCCGAGGCCGCTCCCTTCAACCGCTTGGGGCGCGGCGCGGTAGAAACGCTCTGTTAGGTGGGGAAGATGTTGGGGCGGAATGCCGGGACCGGAGTCGCAGACCGCGCAGCGAACGCCCCCAACCTCCCGCGCCACACGCACCTGCACCGTATCACCCGGCCGACAGTGCTTGACCGTGTTATCCAGCAGGTTGAGCAGCACTTGGCGCAAACGGTCTGCGTCGCCTGGTACCTGTGCCAAGGCAGAATCAATCTCCACTGTCAGCCGGAGACCGTGCATTTCGAGCGCGTTCCGCATCTGCTCCACCGCTTCGCTTACCAGCCCGCCAAAATCGATGGGGCGTATCGGCAGCTCATCTAAAGCGTCCAGGCGACCCAGTTCCAGCATCAGGTTAAGCAGGCGCGACATACGGCGTCCCTCCGCACGCACCAGTTCGATGGACTGGTTGCGCGCTTCCTGCGCCAGATTCGGCAGGTGCAGCACTTCGGCATGGGTCAGCAGGGTGGCAAGCGGCGTGCGTAGTTCATGCGACAGGTCATTCAGCAATCGACCGCTACTGCTGTGCAGCCTTATATACTCGGAAGATGGTTCGGGGAAAGGCGTGGGCGTGTCGCGACGGCTCATCCTACCCAGCCACGCGCCAAGCAGCCCGGCGAGGAGGACTGCCAAAAGCGCCAGGAAAAGGGCCAGACGCAGATCAAAAATCAGCATGGCTTTTCCAACAGCGTCGTAACGGGCTAAGTCACTCGGTTTCGCGCCGGCTTCCTTGCCACCGCAAAACCGGATTGGCTACCTTATTCCACCGGCGTAAGCCAGCGGGTGTTGCCGTCGCCCTCAGCCGCCCACCCCTTCACGGTGTCGCTCTCCAGCTCCCACCACGTCAGGTTGTCCTGCTGAACCGGGCCGCTCTTGATGGTGAAGATCGTGCCGCGCGGGATTTTCGCGACAGCGCGCGCCTGTCGGCCAGCGTCCTGGCGCACGGTGAGCACCTGGTTCGCATCGGTCGTCACCTGCACGCGGTCGCCAACCTTGATAGCGCGGTCGACGAGCACCGGCGCGGGGGGCGCGGTCGGCGCAACAGGAGCCGCGGCGGCCTGGCCTTCCAGCCGCAACCACGGATCGTCAGGGTTGCCCGCGGCGATCCAGCCCACCATCCCTGCGCCGTTGTCGACGCGGTACCAGTCGAAGTTCTCGGCCTTCGTCGGCCCTTCAAGCACGGTCACGACCACGTCCCGGTTCAACCGGCCCACCAGTTTTGCCTTCGCGCTCGGCGACTCGCGCACGTTCAGGCCCCCGCTGGCGATGATGCGCGCGGTTTGCAGGGTGGGCGCGGCAGTCGGCGCGGGAGGTGTGTCGGTGGCTGCGGCCGGCTGCTCGCCCGCAGGCGTCACCTCGGCTGTTGGTTCGGCTGTCGAGGCGAAGGCGCGAGTTGGTTCGGCCGTCGGCTCTTCACCGGCTTCCACGGTTGGAGTAGGCGTGACGCGCACCTGAAAACCGCCGCACGCCAGGGTAGCCATCAGCAGCGCAACAACCGGGAGGAGGAGAGCCCAACGTCTATGATGTTGCATCGTCCTTCTCTCCTTAGCGCAGGTTCGTTCCGCATCCTTCGACTCTACCAGGGCCAAACTGCGACCCGGCTTTGCTCAGGATGCTGCAACAACCGGAGCTACATACTTTCGGGAGCCGACACGCCCAGCAGGGTCAACACCCGGGCAAACACGCTCTTAGCGGCTGCCACGAGGCGCAACCGGGCGCGGCTCAATTCCGCATCCGCCGGGTCTGAGGAAACCACCCGGCAGTCTCGATAAAACGCGTGGAAAGTGGCCGCAAGGTCTTGCAGGTAAAACGCCAGGCCGTGTGGCGCAAGCTGCAACGCAGCCTTTTCGATGGCCTCCGGCAGCTCCGCGATTTTGCGGAGCAACGTCAGCTCGGAGGGGTGCGCCAGCAAGTCAAGGTTGCCGTCCGCCCATGAGTCGGCAGAGAAGCCGCGTTCGTTAGCGGTGCGCAGGATGCTTGCCATCCGCGCGTGCGCGTACTGCACGTAGAAGACAGGGTTCTCTTCGTTCTGCTGCACGGCCAGGTTCAGGTCGAAGTCGATGACTGACTGGTTGGCGCGAGAGATCAGCAGGAAACGGACCGCGTCCCGGCCGACTTCCTCGACCACTTCGTCGATGGTGATGATGTCGCCCGACCGCTTGGACAGCTTGACTTCTTTGCCGTCCCGGTACAGGCGGACAAGGTCGTAGATCAGGATGTCGAGCCGCGCGGGGTCCAGCCCGAGCGCCTTCATCAGAAACGGCATGCGCCGCGCCTGGTTCTGGTGGTCGACCGACCACACGTCGATGACCCGGTCAAAGCCGCGCATGGCGAACTTGTTGTAGTGATAGGCCACGTCGGACGCATAATAGCCCGGCTGGCCGTTGGAGCGGATCAACACCTCGTCCCGGTCCGCGCCGAAATTAGACGTCAGCAGCCATTCCGCGCCATCTCGCACCGCGGTCTGCCCCTGCGCCCGCAACGACGTGATGATGTCGTCGAACAGGCCACCCTCGTACAGGCTCTTCTCCGAGAACCAACAGTCGAACTTGATGCCGAGCAGATCCACGGAGTGGCGAATCCACTGCATGACAATATCAAGTCCCAACTTGCCGAGCGCGTTAATCGCTTCTTCGGCGTCCATCTTCAAGTAGCGGTCGCCTTCCGCCGCCTGCGCGTCCCGCGCCAGGTCGATCATATACTCGCCCTGGTAATGCGTCGGCTCCAGTGGCGCGTCCTCACCGAATAGCTGAAGGTAGCGCCGGTAAAGCGTCTCCGCGAAGGTGCGCATCTGGGTGCCAGCGTCGTTCAGGTAGTACTCGCGCTGCACCTGCCAGCCCGCGGCCCCCAGCACGCTGGCGACCGAATCACCAAGCACCGCGTTGCGCGCGGAGCCCATGTGCAGCGGGCCGGTCGGGTTGGCGCTGATAAACTCCACCTGGCACGTCCGCCCGCGGCCGAGGTCGACGTTGCCGTAGCGCATCCCTTCCGCTTCGACGCTCTCGACGACGCGCGTCAGCCAGCGTGTGCTAAGCCGGAAGTTAATAAAGCCGGGCGGCAGCACTTCAGCCGCTTCGATCACATCTGAAGGCGGCAAATGCTTGACAACCGCCTGCGCAATAGCGAGCGGCGCCATCTTCGCAGCTTTCGCAGCTTGCATCGCAACGGTCGAGCTGAAGTCCCCGTGTTTCGGGTCTTTCGGCCGGCCGATTTCGAGTTGTGGCGCGTCAAAGGCTGGCAGATCGCCGGCGGCTTGCGCGGCGGAAACAGCGGCAGCGACGAGTTCGGCGATTTGGTTGCGTACGAGCACGAAAAACTACTCCGTCGAGAATCAGACCCGTCAGATTTTCGGAAGCCTGACGAATCTTGGCCTTGCTTTAATGAATCGGATTCTGGTCGAACCAGTTGGGTCCGTATTCCATGTCAACCTTGAGCGGCGCATCGAGTTGATAAGCGCCTTCCATCGTTTCCTTGACGACGGCGGCGACCCCGCTTAATTCCGCTTCAGGCACTTCG
>CAZPTI010000329.1:0-5160 GCA_964588925.1 uncultured Anaerolineales bacterium
CAACACAACGGCCAGCATGGGCATCTACGTATTCAAGGCCGACGTGCTGCGCGACTGGCTGACGGGGCGGGGGCGCAAGGACACCAACCTGGGCCGCGACACCCTGCCTGAGCTGGTGAAGGAAGGCCGGGTGTTCGCGCACCGCTTCCGGGGCTACTGGGAGGACGCGGGCACGATCCAGGCGTACTACGAGGCGAATATGGCCTTGCTGGCGGAGACGCCCGCGCTCGACCTGTACGACGAAAACTGGGTGATTCACACGAA
This sequence comes from uncultured Anaerolineales bacterium, assembly GCA_964588925.1. Lineage (GTDB taxonomy): Bacteria > Chloroflexota > Anaerolineae > CG2-30-64-16 > CG2-30-64-16 > JALOOB01. The sequence goes on from CAZPTI010000329.1 coordinate 265, forward strand.
GAGCGAGGAGCGCGCGGCGGCCTTCCTGGGGCCAAACGCCAAGGTGGAGGCGAACCTGCTGTGCGACGGCTGCCAGATCGAGGGGACGGTGATCCGCTCGATCATCGCGCCCGGCGTGCGGGTGCGCGAGGGCGCGGTGGTGCGCGATTCGATCATCTTCACCGACGCCCAAATCCTGCCCGGCGCGGTGGTGGATCGGGCAATCCTCGATAAGCGCGTGCGCGTGGAAGAGGATGCGGTGGTCGGCCACGGGGATGACCGCACGCCGAACCGTGCGCAGCCGACGCGTCTGAATACCGGGCTGACGGTGATCGGCAAGGGCGCGGTCGTGCCGCGCGGGGTGAAGCTGGGGCGGAATGTGCTGGTGAAGGACCACGCGACGGCGAAGGATTATAAGGAGATGGAAGTGCCTAGCGGCGGGAGCGTGTGATCTCTCCCTCCGGCCCCCTCTCCTGCCTGCGGGCAGGAGAGGGGGAGATTGCGTCCCCCGGACTTGTCCACCTTCCCCGTAGTTTCCCCCATGTTGTTTGCGCAACTTATCCTCCCCGCAACACGTCCTTTTCATAGCTTGTAATTGCGCCCGCTTATCGGGCCAGCTTATCAGGGGATACTCCATTTTATGAACGAACCATCACAAGATTGGGGCGCGCGTCCGGCTCGGCCGCAAAACCCCAAACCGGAGGACGCGCAGCCGATGCAGCCGCCGGCCGAGGACGTTGAGCCGCGGCTGGAGGCGAGCGAGGTGACGCCGCCCGAAGAAGATATCGAGGTCGAGGATCGCGGGTCGACGGGGCGCACTTCGCTCCCGCGGCCGGAGGGTCCCGGCTTTTTCCAGCGTTTGCAGCGCGCTGAACCGTCGGCTCCCGCGCCGCAGGAGCCGTCTTCTGTCGCGCCTTCGTCAGGCCCGGTACAGCCGCCCTACGTCGCGCCGCTGCCGCCTCGGCCGCAGCCGCCTGCGCAACAACCGCCGACATACGGCCAGACGCCACAGCAGCCTTATCGGCCGCCGCAGCCGCCTGCGCAACAGCCACCACCGGCATACGGTCAGCAGCAGTCGCCGTATCGACCGCCGCAGCAGCCGTCGGCCCAACCGCCCACCTATAGGCAGGGCCAGCAACCGCCTGCGCAGCCGCCGTACGGACAGCCGCGGACCTATCAACAGGCCCAGCCTCCGCAGCAGCCGTCCTACCGCCAGCAGCCGCCTCCGCCACCGGCTCAACCGCCGCGCCGGACGGCGACGAGCAACCGCCCGCCGCAGCGCCGGGGTGGGTGCGGCACGACGTTCCTCGTGCTCATTGCGGTCGCTGCGCTGCTCTTCGGCACGGTGATGATCGGCTATGCGAGCGTCGCGCGCGACCTGCCGCCCGCGGATGAGCTGGCGCAGCGCGCGAGCCAGTTTGCGTCGACCCTGGTGTATGACCGCGAGGGGCAGGTGCTTAACGAAATCGCGGACCCGAATTACGGCCGCCGCACCGCGGTGACGATCGACCAGATCTCGCCCTATGTGATCGACGCGACCATTGCGACCGAGGACCCGAACTTCTACAGCCATCCGGGCGTCGATCCAGTCGGCATCGCGCGCGCGGTGTACTACGCGATCCGCGAGCGCGACCTGAGCGGGCCGGGCGGGAGCACGATCACGCAGCAGTTGGTCAAGCTGACGTATCTGTCCGCGGAGAAGACGATTTCGCGCAAGGTCAAGGAGGCGATTCTGGCCGCGGAAATCACGCGGCGCTACGACAAGGACACGATCCTCCAGATTTACCTGAACGAGATTTACTACGGCAACCTGGCGTACGGCATCGAGGCCGCGTCGGAGACCTATTTCGGCAAGCATGCGTCGGAATTGACGCTGGCGCAGGCCGCGATGCTGGCGGGTTTGCCGCAGGCGCCCGCCTACTACGACCCGTACACGAAGCTGTGGGAGGCCGACGGCCAGCCGGGCGCGGTCAAGCGGCGGCAGGGCGTGGTGCTGCGCCTCATGGTGGAGGCGGGCTTTATCAGCGAGGCGCAGGCGGATGCAGCCTGGGCCGAGCCGCTCGTGCTCCAGCCGCTTAAGCAGGTGTACGACTCGCGGCACCCGCACTTCGTGCTGTACGCGCGCAGCCAGGTGGAAAACCTGGTCGGGCCGGAACTGGCGAGCAAGGGCGGGCTGAAGATTTACACGACGCTTGACCCGGACCTCCAGACGCTGGCCGAGGAGTCGGTCAAGAAGCAGGTCGCGCAGCTTGCCAAGCAGGGCGCGCGGAACGGCGCGGTGGTTGCGGTGCGGCCAACTACAGGTGAAATCCTGGCGATGGTCGGCAGCGCGGACTTCAACAACACGGAGATCAGCGGCCAGATCAACATGGCCGTTCAGCCGCGGCAGCCCGGCTCCGCGCTCAAGCCATTCGTCTATCTGACGTCGTTCGAGATGCCGGCGTCCGTTGCGACGGATGAAGGCAGTGTGAACCAGGCGCTGCAGGCGCGCATCAACGCCCTGTCGGTCACACCCGCGCCGGGACAGCCCGCCGACCCGAACGCGGACCCGCCGAGCGCCATCGAGCCGCCGGGCTACTGGACGCCGGGGACCGCGATCATGGATATTCTGACCGACTTCCCTGATCCGTCCGGCTCCTACCGGCCGACGAACTACGACAACAAGGAACACGGTCTGGTCTCCGTGCGGCAGGCGCTGGCGAACTCGCTGAACATCCCGGCGGTCAAGGCGCTGCAACACGTGGGGCTGGACCGGTTCAAGCAGACGATGCAGCGGGCGGGCGTGACGACGCTGACGCGGCCCGATTACGGCCTGTCGCTGGCGCTCGGCGGCGGCGAGGTGACGCTCGTCGAGTTGACCAACGCCTACGCGACGCTGGCGAACGGCGGCAATCGTGTGCCGGTCAGCCCGGTCGCGTGCGTGCTGGATGCGGAGGGGCGGCTGATCTGGCGCGGCAACGCGGCGCAGCAGGTGCAGGGGTGCCTGGGCGCGGGCGGCGATGGGAGCGCGGTGGCGATCACGCCGCAGCCGTCCGAGCAGGCGTTCAACGCGCAGCATGTGTACCTGATTTCGTCGATCCTGTCGGATGTAAACGCCCGGCGGATGATGTTCGGGGGCGCGCAGAACGTGATGACGCTGGCCGACCGCCCGGTCGCAGTCAAGACCGGCACGACCAACGACTACCGTGACGCGTGGACGATGGGCTACACGCCCGACCTGGCGGTCGGCGTGTGGGTGGGCAATGCGGACTGGACGGAAATGCAGCGGCTGGCCGGCTCGCTCGGCGCGGCGCCGATCTGGCATGACGTGATGGTCAAGGGGCTGGAAGGGACGCCCGCGAGCAGCTTCCCCGCGCCACAGGGCGTCGGCACGGCCACCATCTGCGCGGACAGCGGGACGCAGCCGAGCGCCGCCTGTCCCGGCGACCGCCGCCGCGACGAGGTGTTTGCGGCGAACCAGGGGCCGCTGCCCGCAGGGTACGACCTGTGGCAGCGCGTGAAGGTGGACCGGGAGACGGGCCAACTGGCGAACGAGTTTACGCCCGCGGACCGCGTGGAGGAGCGCGACGTGATGATCTTCCCGCCGCGTTACCGCGCGTGGGCGGAGGCGCACGGCTACCCGGTGCTCGGTCCGCAACAGCCGGCGCTGGCGTTCGAGCCGGAGCTGGCGCTGCGCGCGCCGGCCAGCGGGACGATCACCGAGGGCTTGATCAGCATCGACGGGCGGGTGCGCGTGCCAGAGCCGTTGGTGTGGCGGCTGGAGTATGGCGTGGGGCCAAACCCGATTGGGTGGGGCGTGCTGTCGGGGCCGCATCCTCTCGATTCGAACGATCCGTTCGGCCGCGAGATCGACGGCAACCTGGGGCAGTGGGACGTGGCCGCGGCTGTTGCGCAGCACGGGGTGCGTGACTTCACCCTGCGGCTGGCCGCGTATCAGGACGTTACGCGCACTGACTACCCGGTGGCCGCATCTGAGGCGGTATACGTGGTGGTTGAGGCGCCTCTGCCCACCGAGACGCCGACTGAGACGCCAACGCCGGAGATCACGCCGACCGAGACGCCCACGGCGACGCCAACCCTGCCTGCGGAAGCGACGCCGACGCCCACGGTTGTGGTGGTTCCGACAGAGGGACCCACCGCGGTTCCCACGTCCGCGGTTGTGCTGGCCGCTATCGGTGAGCCGCTCGATGGCGCGCAGCTAAACGGCCCGGTCGACATCCTCGGCACGGCGAGTGGCAGCGGCTTTGCGGGCTACCAGGTCGACTTCGCGCCGGGGGACAACCCGACAGAAACCGACTATGCGCCCGTTGGCCTGGCATCGACCACGGCGGTGAGCGACGGGCTGCTGGCGACGTGGAACACGAATGGCCTGACGCCGGGCATCTATACGCTGCGACTGCGGGTGTACGACACCGACGGAGCGTACGCCGAGGACTTCGCCGTCGTCAACCTCGTCGCGCCGTAAGGCGACGAGCGACCTATCAGCCAAAAAGAGACCCGGTTTCTGACTGAAACCGGGTCTCTTTGTTTCTACCGGCTAAGCTGCCGGCGGATGTTCGGCCTCGCCGCGTCCGCGCACGTCCTCGCGCTCCAGCGGTTTCTGCTTCACCAGCCGAAACAGGTCGAAGTCGCGCGCGCAGTAGGTCTCCGGGAAGACGGTCGCGGCTTCTTCCTGAATCTGCTTGCCACTGTAGCGCCGCGAAATGTGGTGCAGGACGAGGTGCTTAACGCCCGCCTCGCGCGCCAACCAGGCGGACTGCTTCGCGGTCAGGTGGCCGAAGTCGGCCGCGGTGTCGCGCTCCTCTTCGAGATACGTCGCCTCAATTGCCAGCAGGTCCGCGCCCGCCACGTGGGGGATGAGATTGTCGACGCGGCCTGCGTCGCCTACGAAGGCCAGCTTGATCCCTGGCACTTCTT
>CAZPTI010000330.1:0-5135 GCA_964588925.1 uncultured Anaerolineales bacterium
GCCATCATGTCTTCGCTGATCTGGAGGCGGCCCGCGGTGTCGAGGATCACCACGTCCATCGCGCTCTCGCGCGCCTTCTGCAAGCCGTGACGGACGATCTCCGGCGGCGGGAGGCGCGTGCCTTCACTGTGCACCGGAATGTCGATCTGCTTGCCGACCACCTCAAGCTGCGTGACTGCGGCCGGGCGATACGTGTCCGCCGCGACGAGCATACTGCGCTTGCCCTGCTTGCGGAGGGTCAGCGCCAGCTTGCCCGCAGTCGTCGTCTTGCCCGAACCCTGGAGGCCGACCAGCATGATGACGTGCGGCGGCGTGCCCGACAGGTCCACGCGTGCCGGTTCGCCGAGCGTCTTCAGCAGTTCCTCATGGACGATCTTGACGACCTGCTGCGCGGGCGTGAGGCTCTTCGTAACCTCCGCGCCGATAGCGCGCTCGCGCACGCGGCCGACCAGTTGCTTGACCACCTTGAAGTTGACGTCGGCTTCGAGCAGCGCCAGGCGCACCTCGCGCAGCGCGGTGTCAACGTCCTCCTCGGTCAGGCGCCCGCGGGCGGCGAGCTTATCAAAGACCGCATTCAGTTTAGTTTGCAGACTCTCAAACATGCGTATCGTCCAGAAGTCGACGTACTGACGCGCATGGGCGGGCACAAGGCCCGCCCACATCAGTCACGAACTTGCCTGATTTTACGGGAGATTGCTCTTTTCGTCAAGTAGATGCTATAATTTCTTCGCACCCCGGCGTTGCGGCGCGATGAGGCGCTACGGCCCCGAAGGCGCCGCGAGATGCGCTTGTGAGCGCAGGAGACGGATTCCGCTATGATCTACAAGGAAGAACTCCCGGACGGCGAAAACGTGCGCGTGACCTTCGAGCTGCCCTCCAGCCTGTGGGCCGAACGCGTGAACCTGGTGGGTGATTTCAACGATTGGGACACGGCGAAGGACGCCATGTCGCAGTCCCGCGCGACGGGCAACTGGCGCATCTCCCTCACGCTCCCTAAAGGCAAGGAATACCAGTTCCGCTACCTCATCAACGGCCGCGACTGGCACAACGACTGGCACGCGGACAAGTACGTGCCGAACAAGTACGGGTCGGATAATTCGGTTGTTGTCACCTGATTTGAGCGCGGGAGTGGCGCGGCCATCTCGAATAAACGAATGAGCGCGGGCGGAGTCGAATAATCGAATGTCGCCCGCCGAGTGTCTGTGAGACGTCCACGACGGCTCGTCGTGATTCGATTATTCGACTCCGCCCGCAGGCGCTCATTCGTTTATTCGAGATGGCTGCGTATACCGCTCCCGCTTTCAATCCCTCAGTTAACGAACGTCAGCGGCACGGGCACGAACGTCAACGCGAAAATGATCAGCATGACGATGCCGAAGGCGCGCTGCCGCGGGGTCAGCTGCGTGATGTCATCGAGCGGCGTGTCTTGCAGCCGCACCGCCATGAAGAGGATCACAAGCCAGAGAATCCACCCCTGCCACACGACCGCCAGGCCCACCATCATCCCCACAATCACATAGCCGAGGATGCGGGCGCGCTGCCGGCCGAGCAGCGCGTAGGCGATGTGACCGCCGTCCAGTTGCCCCACGGGGATCAGGTTCAGCCCCGTCACCAGCAGTCCCGCCCACCCCGCGAACGCCAGCGGATGGATGAACACGTCCAGCCCGCCCGCAGGCAGATACATCCCGAACACGAGGTACTTCAACCCGGCGTAAAGCAAGGAATTCCCTTCCATCATATACGGCCCGGACGGGAGGGCTGCAACCGGCTGAGGTTGAGGCCCAGGAGCAGCACGGGAATCGCCACGATCAGCCCGGCTAGCGGCCCGGCTGCGCCGACTGCCAGCAGGTGCCGCTTGTTGCGGAAAGGGACGCTCGCCGTGATGACCGCGCCGAGCGTGCCGAACGGCCCGACGGGATACGGCATCGGAATGAAGTAGGGCAGGCTCGTCGGGCTGCCCAGGCGCCGCGCGACCAGGTAGTGGCCAAACTCGTGGGTGGCGAGGATGGCAAGGATGCCCGCGGCGAAGGGCAACCCGTCGAGCAGGTTCCAGTTGACGTCCGTGAGCCCGTCGATCATCTGCGCGCCGGTGAAGAGGCACGACAGGACGGTCAGCGCAAAGAGGACGGCCGCGAGCGCGACGCGCGGGCGCGCACCTACGAAGCGCACGGGCAGCGCCAGCAACTCATCCCCCGGCGCATCCGCGCGTGCGCGCAGCATCGGCGTCCAGCCGGAGGGCGCAAGCTGCTCGTGAAGCGTCTGCCACGCCTCGTCGGCCGGCCGCAGCAGCCGCCCGCGCACGCGGACCGCGTTGGCCGGTTCCACCCCGGCAGTCACGTCCTCAACAGACATGACCGACATGGCGACGCGGCGCACTTCCTCCGCGCCGCCCGGCGGTTGCGTGGGCGGGCCGACTAGTTCGCGCATTCGCGCTTTTCGCCGCGGACTGCTGCGGCAACCGCGCTACCGTCCACGGTCTCGCAGCGGATCAACTCCTCAGTGAGCATCTCCAGCGCCTCGCGGTGCTCGGTCAGGATCGATTGCGCGCGCTCGACCTGCTCGCTCACAATACGCTTCACTTCGTTGTCGATGAGCTCGCGCGTCTCGGGGCTGAGGCTGGCGTTGTCGTCCATGACGCCGCCCAGGTATTGCAGCCCCTGCCCGGCGTAGCGCACCCAGCCGAGCTTCTCGCTCATGCCCCACTCTGTCACCATGCGCCGCGCCAGCTCCGTGGCCCGGTTGATGTCGTCCGCCGCGCCCGTGCTGATCTCGTTGTAGATGATTGTCTCGGCCGCGCGGCCGCCCATCATCACGGCGATGCGGTCGAGCAGTTCTTCCTTCTTAACCAGATAGCGATCCTCTTCGGGCATCTGCATCGTGTAGCCCAGCGAGCCGCGGCTGCGCGGGACAATGCTGATCTTGCTGACCGGGTCAGCCTTTGGCACAAGCTGCGCGACGAGCGCATGACCGGCCTCGTGGTAGGCCACCGCGCGCTTGACCTCCTCGTTGAGCATCTTCGTGCGCTGCTCCAGGCCGGCGACGACGCGCTCGATCGCGGCCTCGAAGTCGCGAATGGTCACGTAATCCGCGTTGCGCCGCGCGGCGAGCAAGGCGGCCTCGTTCATGATGTTGGCGAGGTCCGCGCCGCTGAAGCCCGGCGTCATGCGCGCCGCGCGCTCGATGTCGAAGTCGGGAGCCAGCTTGACGTTCTTGCTGTGGATGCGGAGGATCTGCTGGCGGCCGATCAGGTCCGGGTTGCCGACAGTCACCTGCCGGTCGAAGCGGCCTGCGCGCAGCAGCGCCTGGTCGAGCACCTCGGGCCGGTTGGTCGCGGCCATGATGATCACCGGCGCGGACGAGTTGGTCTTGAACCCGTCGATCTCGGCAAGGAGCTGGTTCAGCGTCTGCTCGCGCTCATCGTTGCCGCCGATGCGGATGTTGTTGCCGCGGCTGGCGCCGATCGCGTCGATTTCGTCGATGAAGATGACTGCGGGCGCAGCCTTGCGCGCCTGCTCAAAGAGGTCGCGCACGCGCGCCGCGCCCACGCCGACAAACATCTCGACAAACTCGGAGCCGCTCGTCTCAAAGAAGGAGACGCCCGCCTCGCCCGCGGTTGCCTTCGCCAGCAGCGTCTTGCCGGTGCCGGGCGGGCCGACCAGCAGCACGCCCTTCGGGATGCGCCCGCCGAGCTTGGCGAACTGCTCCGGGCTCTTGAGAAACTGGATGATCTCCTGCAACTCCTGGATGGCCTCGTCCGCGCCGCCGACATCCTTGTAGGTCACGCCCACGTCCTCCGGCTTGACCTCCTGCGCCTTGCTCTTGCCGACGCCGAAGATGGGGAAGAAGAAGGACGAAGAGATCCCGCCGCCACCCATGCCCGCGCCTGCGCCGGAACGCGCGCGGAAGAGCAGGTACCAGAAGCCCGCCAGCAGCGCCAGCGGCAGGATCCACGACAGCAGGAACGCGCCGATGGGGCTAGCCGGCCGCGCGAAGCGGTACTGCACGCCCGCCTCCTGCAAATCCCGCACCAGGTTCGGGTCGGTGTCAGGCTGGAAGAAGGTGTCGAAGAGCAGGGTCGCGGTGGACGGCTGCGTCGCGGCGATGCCCGCGCCGACTGCGGTGGGATCGACCGTGGCGAGCGCGGTGGCGGTGGCCGCGGGCGCAGCGAGCGCGGCCTCGACGTCGCCCGGATAGTCCGGGTTCTTCATCTCGCCCGTGATCTGGTTCAGCCCGATCTCGACGCGGACGATCTGTCCTTCGGCCAGCTTCTGGCGGAATTCGCTGTACGGTAGCTCGACCGCGCGCACGCTAAGCGGGCCGAGGATGAACTGCTGGAACAGCCACAAGACGACCAGGCCGACGAGGATGTAGGTGATGCCATAGCGCATCTGCCGCGCCATCTGTTCCTGGCGCTCCTTCTCCTCATCGGGATCGGGTTTGCGATCCTTCTTCTCCATGCGCAGAACTTCCCTTTGCTTTTGCCATAAGGAACCGCGCCCCGCGGTACCCTCTGTGGCTTATCGACCCCATCACTACAATCGTCATCATTATGGCGGGAGCAGGCGCACGCGTATGTGTCTTAGCGCACCAATAACAAAAACCTCCGGGTTCTTCCGAACCACGGAGGTTTCTGTCTCGCAAAAAAGGAGCTTAGCCGATCAGCGACTTTGCGAGGCGCACTGCGGAACTGGCGTCGGGGCTGTAGCCGTCTGCGCCGATCTGCTTCGCGAAGCCGTCGGTCACGGGCGCGCCGCCAATCATGACCTTAACCTGATCACGCAGCCCGGCCTCTTCCAGCGCCTTGATCGTGCCGGTCATCGACGGCATGGTCGTCGTCAGCAGGGCCGACATGCCGATGAGGTTCGGCTTGTGCTCGGTCACGGCCTTGACGAACTTCTCGGGGGTGACGTCCGTTCCCAGGTCGACAACCTCAAAGCCCGCGCCTTCCAGCATCATGGCGACCAGGTTCTTGCCGATGTCATGCAGATCGCCCTTCACGGTGCCGACGATGATCTTGCCGGCCGGCGCCGCGCCCGAATCCGCCAGCAGCGGCTTGAGCAGCGACAGGCCCGACTGCATCGCGCGCGCGGACACCAGCATTTCGGGCACGAAGTATTCGTTTTCCTCGAACAGGC
>CAZPTI010000331.1:0-5112 GCA_964588925.1 uncultured Anaerolineales bacterium
CGGCGCAAAACCTCGCGGCGAACCAGCCGGTCAACATCCGCATCAGCGGGCTGCCGGATGCGGCAAGCGCGGCTGCGGGCGCGGTGAACAGCGCGATGGGCACCGGCGTTCAGACCACAGCGAGCGGGACTGGCGCGGCGGGTGGGTTGAACCGATGGGTTCTCATCGGCTTGATCGCCGCGGTCGCGGCGCTGGCCGCATTCCTCGTGGCGCTGCCGCTGACGCGGGGCCGCCGCGGGGATTCTGCTGCGCTGGCAACGCAGGCGATGAGCCGCGAGGAGCTGGTGGACGCGCTGGCGCAGCTTGACATGGCGCACGAAACGGGCGAGATCAGCGAGTCGGCGTACCGGGATCAGCGCCTGCGCTTGAAGGCGCAACTGCGCGACATGATGCGCAAAGAGGCGCAAGGGTGAGCGAATCAGACATCCCGATGATCGAGGTGAAGAACCTCGTCAAATCGTTCGGGTCCAAGTACGCGCTGCGCGGGGTGAGCCTGCGCGTGATGCCGGGCGAATCGCTGGTCATCTTCGGGCCAAATGGCGCGGGCAAGACCACACTGGTTCGCATATTATCAAGCCTGAGCCGGCCGAGCGGCGGGACCGTGCGCATCGGCGGGCTCGACCTGCTGAAGCACGCGGACGGCATCCGACGCTATCTCGGCGTGGTGTCGCATGCGCCCCTGCTCTACGACAGCCTGACCGCGGAAGAAAACCTGCGCTTCTTTGCGGGGCTGTACGGCATGGACAAGCCGGAGGAGCGCATCAAGGCGATGCTCCAGCGCGTGGGGCTGTACCCGCGGCGCGGCGACCTCGTGCGGACGTTCTCACGCGGCATGGTGCAGCGCATGGCAATCGCGCGCGCGCTGCTGCACGACCCCGAGGTGCTGCTGCTGGATGAGCCGGACACGGGGCTTGACCCGCAGGCCGCGGAGATGCTGCACGGGCTGCTGGCGGAGTTGAGCCGGAGGCCGGGAGCCAGCGACGGCGCGCACGGCGGTGCGGCGATTGAACGCCCGCGCACCATTGTCACGGTCACGCACAGCATTGAGCGCGGGCTGGCAATTGCCGACAAGGTGATCATTCTGGCGAACGGACGGCTGGCGTTCGAGGCGCCGGTCGATGGGATGACCGTGGCCGAGTTCCGCCCGATCTACGACCAGCATTGCGGGCCGGCGAGCGCGCCCGTGGTGGACAACGGAGGCGGCCGATGAGGTTCTGGAAGGCCGTCGCCGCGATTATCTGGAAGGACATCCGCGCGGAGTTACGCACGAAGGACATCTTCAGCAGCATGTTCGTGTTTGCGCTGCTGTCGGTCATCGTGTTCAACTTCGCGTTCGAGCTGCGTGTGCCGAACATGAAGATGGTCGCGCCGGGCATCGTTTGGGTCGCGGTTTCGTTTGCGGGCACGCTCGGGCTCAACCGGGCGTTTGTGATCGAGCAGGACAAGGGGAGCCTGGCCGGGCTGCTGCTTGCGCCGGTGGACCGCGCGGCGATCTACTTCGGCAAAATGCTCGGCAACCTGCTGTTCATCCTGGTCGTGACGGTGATCCTGCTGCCGCTCGTCATGATCTTCTTCAACCTGAGCCTGCTGACGTGGCAGCACATCCTCGCGCTGCTGCTCGGCATTTACGGGTTCGCGGCGGTGGGCACGGTGTTCTCGGCGATGGCGGTCAACACGCGAGCGCGCGAGGTTATGCTGCCCATTCTGCTGTTCCCGGTGCTGCTGCCCGTGCTGGTGGCCGGGGTCAAGATGACCGGCAGCCTGCTCGACGGAAACCCGTTGAGCGATGTGATGAACTGGGTGCAACTGGTTGCGATTTATGATGTCGGGTTCACGGTTGTCGCGTACCTGACGTTTGGGTTTGTTGTCGAAGAATAATCCCCCAGGAGGGCGCGTATGGAGCGATCTTCTCGGACACTAACTGTGTTCACCGTCATTGCGGCAGTTCTGGTGTTGTTTTCCGCTTATATGGCGCTGGTTGGCGCGCCGGACGCGGTGGGCCTGACAGAAGATAACACGTTCGCGCAGCGCATCATCTACTTCCACGTGCCGAGCGCGTGGTTGAGCATGCTGGCGTTCGGCGTGACCATGGTGGCGAGCATCGGCTATCTGGTCACGTCGAAGCGCATGTGGGACAGCCTGGCCGTGTCCTCGGCAGAGCTCGGCCTGGTGTTCACGCTGGCTGCGACCGCAAGCGGCTCAATCTGGGCCAAGCCCGCGTGGAACGTGTGGTGGACGTGGGACCCACGGTTGACCACTTACACGATTATGTTCCTGCTGTTCGTGGCATACTTTATGTTGCGGAGCGCGATGGAAGACCCGGCGCGGCGCGCGCGGTTCTCGTCGGTGTACGCCATCTTCGCGTTCCTGAGCGTGCCGATCACGTTCATGTCCATCCGCTGGTGGCGGACGATTCACCCGGTGTTGATCGACCCCAACGAAGGGTTCGGGCTGGGGCCGGGCATGATGACAGCATTCTTCATCAGCCTGTTCTCGTTCACCGTGCTGTACGTGGTGCTGCTGATGCACCGCTACCGGCTGGAGCGGACGAAGGAACAGGTTGAGGAGCTAAAGGAACAGTTGGGGTATTAAGGAGAGACACTTATGGCATTCATGGTTGCGGCTTATCTGGTAATCTGGCTGGCGGCGTTTGTGTTTATCCTCAGCATGGCGCGGCGGCAGAGCAACCTGCAGCGGGAAATCTCCGCTCTGCGCGAATTATCCCAGGAGCGCGACGCCCGCAAGGGGTAAGCGCGCCAGCCGTGTAACGCTCGCGACAGCAAGGACATCTACACAGGATGTATAGTAGACTTGATGGGTCTTCGAGACCCGTCAGGTCCGATTAAAGCGAGCGGGGAGACATTCTATGACTGCTGCTAATCGCTGGCAGACGTTTTCGCACGCGCTGGCGTTCGTGATCGGGTTCAGCCTGGTCTTTATCGTGCTGGGCGCGTCGGTCGCGTTCTTCGGGTATGCGCTGAACATTTTCCTGCCGACCTTCGTCAAGATCGGCGGCGCGCTGCTGATCCTGTTCGGATTGCAGGTGCTCGGCGTGTTCGGGTGGATCGCGGACCGCGTGCGCGACGCGGGCGGCGACAAGAACGCGGTCGGCCGCGCGTACATCGGTGCGGTCGACACGCTCGGCAAGGTGATGTACACCGAAGGCCGCGTCCAGAAGAAGGTCGACAAGCGGTGGGGCTACCTGTCGTCGGCCGCAATGGGCGTGTTCTTCTCCGCCGGGTGGATTCCCTGCGTGGGGCCGGTGCTGGCCGCGATCTACCTGCTGGCGTCGGACACAGCGACCGTGGCGCAGGGCGCGCTGCTGCTGCTGGCGTATTCGCTCGGCCTGGGCATCCCGTTCCTGATTACGGGCGCGGCGATCAACAAGATCGCGCCGGTGCTGCGGCGCATAAACCGGCACCTCGGCATTGTGTCGATTGTTACCGGCTTCTTCCTGATCTTCGTTGGCGTGATGCTCTTCACGGATCAACTTAACCGCATCGCTGTTGAGTTCACGTCTCGGTTTGGGACGGGGCTGGCAAGCGTGGAACTCGGCACCGCAGGGGTTTCCGCGGCCGTAACCATCCCGATTGCGTTTCTGGCCGGGCTGCTGTCGTTCCTGTCACCGTGCGTGCTGCCGTTGATCCCCGCGTACATCGGGTACCTGAGCGGGACAACCGTGGCGGACCGCGGCCCTGCGCCGCAGACGCCTGTCCCCGCAAAACCGGCTGCGGTAACTGGCTCTGGCGCAAAGACGACGCAACCGTGAGCGTCCAGGTCAAGCCGCCGACAAGCAGCGGCGAGCAGCGGATGACGGACGCGATCAACCGACTGGCCGTGCGCATCGCGCGGCACTGGCTGGCGATTTTTAACACGGTCGTGTTCGTCTTCTTCGCGCTGCCGTTTCTTGCGCCCGTGCTGATGAATGCGGGCGCAACCGGGCCGGCCAATCTAATCTACCGGCTCTATGCGCCCGCGTGTCACCAGTTGCCCGACCGGTCGGTGTTCCTCTACGGGGACGCGCACTTCCATTCGCTCGAAGAGTTGGAGGCGGATGGCGTGATCCCGACGGGGCTGAACGCGTTGCAGCGGCAGGCGCTGCGCTGGCGGGGCAACCTGGAGTTGGGCTGGAAGGTGGCGCTGTGCCAGCGTGACCTGGCGATTTACGGCTCCATCTTCCTGGCGGGGCTGGTGTTCGGCCTGATCAGACCTGCGCTGCGCAAGCGGCTGCCCGCAGACGGGCGCTGGCCGAAGATGCCGTGGTGGCTGCTGGTCCTGCTCCTGGTTCCGATCGCCGTAGATGGCTTTACGCAACTGTTCGGGCTGCGGACGTCGGTCCCGGCGCTGCGGTTCTTCACCGGCGCGCTGATGGGCGCAGCGGTGGTGTGGTTTGCGTATCCGCGCGTGGAAGAGGCGATGCAGGACGTGATTAAAAATACGCCGTCCGTAAAACCCCTGACGCGAACAAACGAATGACGAACCGCGCAATTTGGACAAAGCGCGAAGGTTAGGCTATACTTACCTCTTGTGACTGGCACAGTTGATGCCAGTCATCTTCGTGTCTCGTCAACGACGGCCTTTGCCGTAGCATATCAGACTTTGTAAGTATCATTTGGAGGCTTTCGGTGCCAAATCTCAAGAAGAATCCGTCTGCGTTGAAGGCTGCGCGCCGCGACGCTCGCAAGGCCGTCTACCGTGGCGCCGTCCGCAGCAGCACGCGCACCCACATCAAGAAGGCGCGCGGCCTGATCGCGTCCCCGAAGATGGAAGGGGCCGACGATGCGGTGCAGAACGCGCTGCGCGCGCTGGATAAGGCCGCGGAGAAGGGCGTGATCCACAAGAACGCCGCCGCCCGCCGCAAGTCCCGCCTGATGAAGGCGCTGAACAAGGCGAAGGCCAACCAGGCCGCCGGCATCACGACGACCACGACCGGCAAGCGCAAGTAACGTTATTTCGCCGCCCAATAAGAAACCGGGTTTCGGCGTCACTTCGTGACGTCATCGAAACCCGGTTTTCTTTGTTTGCCGCAGAGGGCCCAGAGCGCGCAGAGTGCTTCGTCTGCGCGGCGCTCCGCTCAGGTTGCTCTGCGCGCTCTGGGCCCTCTGTGGGTTA
>CAZPTI010000332.1:0-5104 GCA_964588925.1 uncultured Anaerolineales bacterium
TGATCCGCGGTCACCGCGGCCATGAAGTCGTGCCAGATCGGTCCTGCGCCGGTCACGCCGCTGACGTCGCGCATCGGCGCATTGTCCGCGTTCCCCGCCCACACACCCGTCACGACTTCCGGTGTATACCCGACCGTCCAATTATCGCGCCAGTCGGACGTCGTGCCGGTTTTCGCCGCGGCCGGCCGGTCGATGTCCAGGCTGCTGTTCGGCCCGAACGCGGGCTGCCGCGCCAGGTCGTCGCTCAGGATGTCGGTAATGAGGAAGGCGACGCGTCCGTCGATCACGCGCCGGGTCTCACTCGGCTCCCGCTCCCACACCAGCTCGCCGTCCAGCGTCTCAATCCGCTCGATGGCGTACGGCTCCACCTTGTAGCCGCCCGTCGCAAACGCCGCATACGCCGCGGTCAGGTCGAGCAGCCGCACCTCGCCCCCGCCGAGCGTGAGCGACAGGCCGTAGCGCGGCGTCTCGCCGGGGGCCAGCGTTGCGGGCTGCCGCTGCCACGGGATGCCCAGCTCGCGCGCCAGGTCGATCAGGGTGGACACGCCCACCATGTCCAACGCGCGCACCGCCGGAATATTGTAGCTGTTCGCCAGCGCCGCCCGCGCCGTCACCGGCCCGTGGTAGCGGCGGTCGTAGTTGTTTGGCGTGTAGGGCGCGCCTTCCGCGGTGGGGAAGGAGGCGCGGATGTCGGGGATGATGGTCGCCGCGGTCCAGGGCGCGCGCCCGCCCTTTGCAGCCGTCGCGGGATCAAGCGCCAGCGCGTAGGTCAGCGGCTTGATCGCCGATCCCGGCTGTCGCTCTGCCAGCGCCGCGTTCACCGCGCCGCTGATCGCTGCGTCGAAATAATCCGGGCTGCCCACCATCGCGCGGATCGCGCCCGTCTGCGCGTCCAGGCTGACGAGTGCGGCGTTCTCCACGCGACGGTCGGGGTCCGCATGGGCGTCGCAGTTCACCCCGGCCAGCCCGCCCTCAACCACTTCGCACGGCCGCAGTTGCGCCAGCCGCCGCCGCACTGCGTCCTCACCCGCGCCCTGCCAGTCCAGGTCGAGCGTCGTGGTCACGCGCAGCCCGCCCTGCTCTCTGCGCTCCGCGGGCAGCAACTCCTCCAGCGCGCTCTGGACGTACATCACAAAGTGCGGCGCTTCGATGGGGAAGGGGGTCGACGCGTACGCCAGCGCCTCATGTCCTGCCTCATCCGCCTGCGCTTGCGTCAGCTTGCCCTGCTCGACCATCAGGCGCAGCACGGTGGCCTGTCGCCGCTTCGCCGCGTCGGGGTTCTCAAGGGGGTTGTAGCCCGGCGGCCACTGCGGGAGCCCGGCCAGCATCGCGCACTGCGCGGCCGACAACTCAGGCGCGTGGACGCCGAAATACGCCTGCGCAGCCGCTTCGATGCCCGTGGCATAGTGGCCGTAGTAGGTGGTGTTGAGATAGAGCGCCAGCAACTCGGCCTTGGA
Source organism: uncultured Anaerolineales bacterium (assembly GCA_964588925.1). GTDB lineage: Bacteria > Chloroflexota > Anaerolineae > CG2-30-64-16 > CG2-30-64-16 > JALOOB01. Next base: position 1,458 of record CAZPTI010000332.1, read on the forward strand.
GTAGCGTAGTTCCAGCCGAATCGCGAGGATCGCTTCCTTGATCTTGCGCCAGTACGTGCGCTCGCTGCGCTCCTCCTCGGTCATCAGCAGGTTGCGCGCAAGTTGTTGCGTCAGTGTGCTCGCGCCCGACACGATCCGCCCCTCGCGCGCGTTCCACACGAACGAACGCGCGATGGCGAGCGGGTCGACGCCGAAGTGCTGATAGAAACGCGCGTCCTCGGTGGCAACGGTCGCGTCCCGGCACGCCTGCGGGATCGACTCCAGCGGCACGGGCACGTGCTTGTTCCCCTGCGCGTCGATGGCCTCGAACAGGGTGCGGCCGTGGCGGTCGGTGATGAGGATAGAAGGCGTGGCGGGCGGCTGGCTGAGCGCGTCAAGGTTGCGCGCGCTGAGGAAGACCGCGAGCGCGCCGACCACGGCGAGCGTAGCGATAGTCAGCAGAATAATCCGTTTGCGGGATGGGGTTCGGCGCATAGCGATGTGCTCCGCCCTCTATTACGCAGGCGTGGCGCAGGTGGTTCCGCATTATGTGGCGCGGCCATCTCGAATAAGCGAATGAGGATCGAATAAGCGAATGGCGCCCCGCAGATGCGCTGACATGGGCAGCGCGAGGAACGGGCACGGGTGCGCATTCGCTTATTCGAGATGGCCGCGCCCTCAACCCCGCGGCCCCTCCGTCCCTACAGCGCCACCATCATCTCCTCCAGCCTCACCACGCGCGGCCCCATATAACTCCCATACGCGCCCGTCTCCCGGCTCCAATGCGCCGCCGCGAGCGCGTCCATCACATTCCCGATCAACTGCCCGCCCTTGAACGGCCGTCGCTGCTCCCCATCCACCACGTAGCCGAGCCGGATTTCGCACGCGAAGTCGCCCGTCACCTCGTCGGGGTTGAACCACGAGAACGCGGCGATTTCGACGTGCGGCGCGGCAAGCAGCGCCGCCGCGGGACGGCTCCCCGCCGCGACTTCGATCACGCCAAAATCGCCCGTCGCCGGCGCGCCCAGATACTCCGCGTATCGCTGCCCCGCGCTCCAGTTGACGAGGATGTTGTCCTGGATGAGCGGTAGCCGCTGCGCAGGGATGCCTTCATTATCAAAACGGTTCGCGCCGACGCCGTAAGCCGCCGCGCGGTTCGCCCACACATTCAGCGCATCGCCCGTCGATTCGCGGTCGAATACGCTCTTGCCGAGCTCCCAGCCGCTTTCCCGCGTGAACTTCGCGGCGGCCGAGCCGAGATGCTGGATCACGCCCGACGCCATGAACTCGGCGAGCGCGGTGTCGCGCAAGACAACCGCGCCGCGGTGCTGCGGCGGCGGCCCCGCGCGCAGCAGGTCGCGCGTCCACCGGCTGCGCCGCGCCACTTCCTCAGCTACCGGGACGTCTTCGAGCCGTCGTCGCGTCATCTCGACGAACGTCTCGACCTCTTTCCCGCGCGAAGGCGCACCGTCGCGCGCCAGCAGCACCCACTCCGCGGCGACCGTCGTGCCGGTCTGGGTGGCGTCGATCCCGCGGCTGTTGCGCAGGCGGACCGTCTCCTCCTCCGCGTACAGTTCGGCCGCGGTCATACGGATGCCCGACTCCTTCGCCACCGCGTCCTGCAACGCCGCAGCGAGCCGATTCAGCCCGCCGCGCATATCCGCAGCGAGCGCGGCGTCGCTCAACGGCACGTCGGGCAGGGGCGCGGGGCCGGGCAGGCCGTAGGGCGGATTCGCGGCAAGTCCGGCGCGCAGCGCGGCCGACTCAATCGCGACCGCAACCTCATCGCCGGGCAGCAGGGTCACGTTGCCCGCGCCGACCGCAGCCTGCCCGTCGCGCGCCGTCCCGACCAGCACGTCCACAATAAAGCGTTCGTCCGACGTCTCGCGCTCCGCCTCCGGGCCGAGCGGCGTCAGGTAAAGCTGGCTGCCCCGGCGTACGATGTGCCGCGCGGTCCAGCCGAGCAGGTCGCGGCGGCCCTCCAGCGTGTCGATAATGTCCTCGAACATCACCCTAACCTCGCCTTGAACAGCAGGTGCGGCCCGCCGCTGCTGACCCGCACGAATTCCTTATGCCCCTTGCCGCAGCCGCCTATGTCCAGCCCCCACTCGTCACCCACGCCGACCACGCTGCCGAGCACATCGGGCACATAGCCCGTGATGCCCACCGGCGCATACAGCTTCTCGGTGACGCGCCCGTTCTTGATCTGGTGGCCGTAGTGGCATGTCACCTGGATGCCCCACCCCTGCGGATCTTCCATGCCCGACGACCACATTTCGAGGTAGATGCCATCATCCACCTGCGCGAAGAGGTCCGCGACGGGCGTCGTTCCCCGCGCCACCGCGGTGTTGCTCATGCGCGCGTACGCCTTGCGCGTGAAATCCTGCCGCCGGCCGTTCGCTGAGCGCGGAATGCCGAGCGCGGTCGCTGAGTAGAGGTCGGTGATGCCGCGCTTGAACACGCCCCCTTCCACGATCTGCGTCGGCCCGGCCGGCATCCCCTCGTCGTCGAAGAAGTACGATCCGTAGCCGCCGGGGAAAGACGGATCGTCCCAGATGTTGACGAGCGGCGAGCCGACGGCCTTGTCGATGTACTGGCTGGCCTTCGCGCGCTCCTTGAGAAACATATCGGTCTCCACACCGTGCCCGAACGACTCGTGCGCGATGACACCAGTGACCCACGGCGCGGCGATGATCGTGTGCTCGCCCGGTTCGATGCGCTCCGCGGAGAGCATCTCCACCGCTACCGCAACGAGCTGGCCGAGCTCCTCGTCGGTGATTCCCACGCGCTCCCAGCCGCCCGTGCCCCCGCGCATCGTATAGTTGTAGCGCACCCCGCCTTCGCCCTCGACCAGCGCCTGGACGAAGATGCCTACGCGCTGGACGCGCTGCGCCAGGTCCGCGTTTCGATTGGCAAAGACCGCCGTATCGTCCATTTCGTGATAGTTGACCGTCGCGTTAACGATGCGCGCATCCTGTTTGAGCAGCCGCGCATGAATGTCGCGCACCCGGTCGAGTTTCTCTTGCGTCGTGAGGGTGGAGAGGGGAACAGTTGCCTCGGTGGCGAAGTCGCCGCGGCGTTCCGGTCCGGGGTCGATGCTCAGCGCGCCGCGTCGCGTGACGTCACGCGCCAGCGCCGCCGCCTCACGCTCGATCTCGCCGGGGTTGAAGCCCGCGACCGCGGTCTCGCGCATCGTCGCGCCGTCAAATGCCGTCAACACCGCGCCCGCCGACCGCGGCAACTCCTCGATGCGCTCCTCGCGGTTGTCCACCCGAATCGCCAGCCCGCTCCGCTCCGACAGCCACGCCGCCGCATACGGCGCGCTCCGCTCCATGCCCGCGACAATCGCTCCGAGCCGTGGGCGTAAGGCCGCCATCGCCGGAGGCAAATGCAGTTCCGTCATGGGAATCCTCTCTGGTTCGTCGCGCAGGTTGCCGAACTTGCGCTACAACTTCCCGTCCGAACCAAACTCGTATGTCAGATGAACGTTGGTGCCGCCCTGTTTCTGGCTTTCGATGCGGATGATCGCGCCGATCTCGGCTGCGCGCTCGCGCATCGATTGCAGGCCGAAATGGCCGGAATAAGTGGCGGTGGGGTCGAAGCCGCGGCCATCGTCGCGCACCTTGAGCGTGAGCGCCTTGTTGCCGTCCTCCAGGTCGACCGTGAGC
>CAZPTI010000333.1:0-5096 GCA_964588925.1 uncultured Anaerolineales bacterium
GTGACGCGACGCTCCCCGCGCTGCGGCGGTTCGACCGCGCTGAACCTGGGCAGGGCCGGGCCAGACGGGATCGCGCCGAACAATTCGCCGATGCGGGCCAGCATGGCGTCCGGGTCGAAGTCGCCGGCAATCGCGAGGATGGCGTTGTTGGGCGCGTAGTAGGTGCGGTAGTGCTCGTAGAGCTGGTCGCGCGTCATGGTTTCGAGGTCGCACTGCCAGCCGATGACCGAGTGATGGTAGGGGTGCGCCTGGAACGCGGCGGCGCCGAGCGCCTCGCCAAGCAGGAAGTTGGGGCTGTTCTCGTTGCCCTGCCGCTCGGAGATGATGACCGTGCGCTCAAGCTCGGTCTCCTGCGGATCGAACACGGCATGGACCATGCGGTCGGACTCGACGCGCAGGGCGAGGTCGATGCGGTCGGAGGGCAGCGTCTCGAAGTACGTGGTGAAGTCGATCCACGTCATGCCGTTGAACATGCCGCCCTCGCGCGAGACGGCCCTGTCGAACTCGCCCTGGGGGAAGGTGGGGGTGCCCTTGAAGAGCATGTGCTCGACCCAGTGCGAAATCCCCGTGATGCCGCTGCGCTCGTTGCGGCTGCCGACGCGGTACCAGACCCAGAAGCTTGCCACCGGCGCATGGCGCATCTCGCGCAGCACGACGGTCAGGCCGTTGTCCAGCACCGTCTTGCGAATGCCGTTCAGATTGGTCACAGGCGCTCCTAGTGGAGGAAAGACAAGGCCGCCAAGATCGGTGGCGGCCTCGTAGGTTTTCATTCGGTGCGGTCGTGATTGTAGCCCCGCCCGATGCCGCGATACAGGAATCCGGCTTCCCACATCGTACGCGGCTCATAGACGTTGCGGCCATCGACCATGACGGGCGTGCGCATGATGCCGCGCAGACGGGCGAGATCGAGGTGCTTGAACTCGTTCCACTCGGTCATGAGCACTAAAGCGTCGCACCCCTCGGCGAGCTCGTAGGGGTTGCCGCACATGACGACGTTGGGCATGACGCGCGCGGCGACGGCCATCGCCACGGGGTCATAACCGCGCACTTCCGCGCCCTCGCGCTGGAGCATGTGCGCGACCTCGACGCTCGGCGCGTCGCGCATGTCGTCGGTGTTGGGCTTGAACGCCAGGCCGAGCAGGCCGATGCGCTTGCCGTTCAGCGTGCCGAGCAGGTCGCGCAGCTTGTGGACGATGAGGCGGCGCTGGTCGCGATTAATATCCATAACGGCCCGGAGGAGCGCAGGATGCGCGCCGTGGAGGAGGCCCATGTATTCGAGGGCTTTGACGTCCTTCGGGAAGCAGTTGTGGCAGATCAGGCCGGAGGACGCGATGAGCGTGCCGGTGCTGGTCTCCAGGCTGTAGACTTCGGTGTCGACCTGCTCGGAGACGACGGACTCAACGGTGAGCAAGACATACGGGCCTTCACGCGTGAAGCCATGCTGTTTGATGTGGCGCTGGTAGCCGCCGAGCACCGCATCAATGTGGCCTCGCCGCTTGTCGCCGAAGACGTCGCGCAGTGCGGCCAGTTGCTCGTAGCCGCTCACGCGCAGGATGTAAGCGGTATGCTTCGACTTGTTCATCCAACGCGCATAGAGCGCGGGCACGACGCCCATCGTTTGCAGCAGCAGGACCAGCCCGTCGGCCAGCGGTTTGCTCGCCGTGGCGTACTCGAACATGAGGTTCTTGCCGCCCTGCAACTCCGTGACCGCGCCGTCGCCGCTGAATGCGCCGCGCAGGAGCTCGAACCGCAACGGCTCCGACACGTTGAACACCAGGTGCGGCAGCGCCTTGTCGGTCGACGAGACGCCGCACTGCAACACATCGCGCAACAGCCAGGCGAAGATGCGCGAGGAAACGATGGTCGTGCGCGCATGAGTGCTGTGGCGCTCCATGTGCTTCAGCCCCAGCCGCTCCAGGATGCGCCGCGTGTCCGCGATGTACTCGGCCTCGTCCTCGTGGAAACTGAACCCGACGCGCTCGCGCACCGCCCCCGCGCGGCCCGTGTCCTTGCTGATGTAGCCCTCGGCCAGGTAGTAGCCGAGCAGACGGAGGAAGTCGGCATCGACCGGGATCAGCGCGTTGATCCGCGCGCCCGCGCCCTTTGCCGTGTAGAGGCTCAACTTCTCCGCCGGCACGTCAAGCAGCCCGGCTTCGGTCAGCCGCCAGTACAGCGTCAGGCGCATTCGGTTATGGCGCTTGATGTCGTGTGGATACGCCAGCTCAGCGGGCGTGATCGCGCGCGCAAAGCGGCTGTACTGCTTGGAGAAAGCGTTATCCTCGGCGGTGACAAGCGCGTCGGCGGCGAACGGCGCGTCGCGCAGCAGTTCAAGCAGGTTGAGATGCGTCACAGGCTCAACCGCCGGCAACTCCGCCAGCGCCATCAGCCGGTCGCCCGGCCGCACTTCCCACGCCGACACGATGCTGGCGCCGTCCTGCGTGTTGAGGATCACCGGGTGATCGGCGGTGACGCGCAGGACGCGGCCCATTGCCGTGCGGATTTCGACCATCTGGCCGCGATACGGGCGGCGCGTGACCGCGCGCACGTCGGCCAGGCAGGGTTGGCCCGTCTCAAGGTCGTAGCCGAGCACGCGCTTGCCCTGCGGCGCGGCGGCCTCGACGACGTCGCCCCTGAACGCCGGGCCGGAGCGCTCGAACAGTTCGCGCAGCGACTCGGTCGCGACGGCCGGGCTGTTCAGCGTGAAGACGGTCTCGCCCGGCTCGAAACAACTCCCCCCGTATCCCACCCCCGCATCCAAAAACGCGCGCCCGATCCGCTTGTCGTACCCCATCCCGGCGGCCACTTCCTTCACGTCCGCGCCGACTTTCTCGCAGATGTTCGAGATTTCGTTGATGAACGAAATGCGCGTGGCGAGGAAGGCGTTGGACGCGTACTTGATCATCTCCGCCGTGCGCAAATCCGTGATCATGATCGGCGCGCGCAGCGGCAGGTGGAGCTGCGCGACCTTTTCGGCTGCGTCCCGATCCATCGAGCCGAGGACCACGCGATCCGGGTTCATGAAGTCGGCCAGGGCGGAGCCTTCGCGCAGGAACTCCGGGCACGAGACGACGTGGAACGGCACCGGCTGCGGCTGATGCTTGCGGATGATGTCCGCCACCCAGTCGCCCGTGCCGACGGGCACCGTGCTCTTGTTGATGATGATGAGCTCATGATCCATCGTCTGCGCGATGGTCTCGGCGGCCATGCGGACGTACTGCATGTCGGCCTCGCCGTCGACGCCCGATGGCGTGCCCACGGCGATGAAGACAAATTCGGCGTCCCGCAACCCCTCTTCGTACGAGGTGGAGAACAACAGCCGGCCCGCCGCAACATTGCGCCGGATCACTTCCTCCAGGCCGGGTTCGTAGATGGGCGTCTTGCCCTCGCGCAGCGTCTCGATCTTGCGCGCGTCGATGTCGATGCACGTGACCTTGTTGCCCAGGTCGGCGAAACAGGTGCCGGTCACGAGGCCCACATAGCCTGTGCCGATCACGGCTATGGCTTTCATGCTTCCAAATTCCTCCTCTCGAAGTCCCGCCATTTCACGCCCTGCCGGAGCATGTAGTACCCGCCGAGCAACGTGATCGGCAGCCACAACGCGGCGTGCAGGACGATGGTATACCCGAACGCGAGGCTGTACTCGACGCCGAGCGCCTCAAGGACCCGCGCGCCTACCTCGAAGGTGCCGATGTAGCCCGGCGCAGACGGGATCGTGGTCGTCAGGTTGACGACGCCGTTCATGAGCATCAGCCCGATGAAGCTGATGGTAAACGCAAACGCGTGCATGACGAACCAGTACTTGACCGTCTCCAGCAGCCAGATCACGACGGAGGTCACGAAGACCATCAGCACGTCGCGACCGCTGCGGAGGAACTTCAGGCCGTCCATGAAGCGGTCGAAGAAGTTGTCGGCCGGGCCGCGAAACCGCTCAGGCACGAGACGGCTGCTGAACCAGCGGTAGAGCCGCGTGGCGCGCGCCTGGTCGAACGCCATCCACAGAAAGACGAGCAAGGCGGCGAAAAACGCGATGCTGGCGACGATCACGGTGATGCGGTAGATCGGCGGGATGTGCTCCGCGCCGACGAAGGGCAGCGCGAAAAAGACGAAGAGCAGCATCACCAGCCCGTCAAAGACGCGCTCGACGATGATCGTGGCGAGGGACGCGCTGACCGTGATCCCCTCGGTGCGGCGCAGCACCAGGGCGCGAATGACCTCGCCCGCGCGCGCCGGGTAGACGTTGTTCCCGAAATAGCCGATGCAGACGATGGGGAAGAGGCGGCCCAGCGGCACGGGCTTGATCGGGCGCAACAGGTAGTGCCAGCGCCAGGTGCGCGCCCACACCGCCAGAAAATAGACCGCCACGCCGGGGATGAGCCAGCGATAGTCGGCGGTGCGGAGATACGCGCCCACCTTGTCGAGCTCGAGCCCGCGCAGCGCGATCCAGATAAAGAAGATGCTGATGAGGACGCCGAGAAGGATTTTCCAGTTCTTGCGGAGGAACCCCATAAACCTGTCTTTCTACGCAAAATCGGGCGGGTCTATTATAGGCCCGCCCGACTGATTCTCGTAAATTTGCGACGATCAGGCAGTTACCGGCTGGAGCAATGAGGTGCCCGCCTTCGCAAGGACCTTCTCGACGGCCATCACGTGGCTGCACACGCCCCGCTGGGTGAAGAAGTCGCACTCGCACTTCCACGACCCGTTCTGAAACCCCACCTTATACGTCTGATGCTTGCCGTTGAACTGCACTGTGAAGTCGCTAAAGGTGATGCGCTCCGGTTCCGAAGCGTATTCGCGCGCTTTGCTGATCTTGGCGATCATGGCCGAATCCATCATGCTGCTCCCTCCTTACTTGAAGGATGTGTGCTGCCAACGTCTGCTTTCGCAACCCGGCATGAGACAGAAAAGGCGCCGCCGCGCGGAACGCGAGGGGCGCCTTCACTCTATCTTCGTGTTGAACCGTGACAAGGTCGGCATGGCCTGCTTTCTTCCGCGGTCTCTGCTTGCGCCGCAGCATCACTGTGAGAGCAGTATACGCCGGGGCGGGTGGAATGTCAAACAATCTTAACCTACGGCTTGCTGACGATTGGCATACG
>CAZPTI010000334.1:0-5074 GCA_964588925.1 uncultured Anaerolineales bacterium
GGTCGTGCTAGATGGGGAGCTAGCGGTGCCCTGCACCCGCAATCCGCTATAGCGGGGTCGAATTCCCCATCAGGGTCTGCGGTCAGCGGGACTGCCTGCTGGTGAGCGTGGATGGCTGGGTCCTGTGCGGCGGGAGCCTGTGAACCGGGTCAGGACCGGAAGGTAGCAGCCCTAAGCGGTCACTTCTGGGTGCCACGGGGTTGCCTGGCCTGAGCAAGCCAGATTTGGCAAGCCGAGTGACGAGATTCGAAATGGGGTGCACGACCAGCACTCATGAGGCAGTTGCTTTACGCAACTGCCTTTTGTGTTTAAACGCTGCCTCTTAGCGCGCGGTTGCGGGCATCATCGTTCGGTTGAGCGGGTACCGGGCGTGGAGGGCCGCGCGCAACTCCTCGGCCAGCCCGGGTTCGCCTGCGATGATGTTCTCCCCCTCGTAGACCGACTTCTCGTTCAGCCGGTACAGCTCATCTGCGGCCGGGTTGGCGATATGCAGGATGTATTTGTAACTGGCGCCGCGGGCCGGGACGAAGCGCGTAACCGAGCGGAGGCTGTCGCGCGGGGCGAGCCAGTAGGCCCAACTGAGCGGGTAGGTGACGCCCTGGATTTCGCTGAAGAGGTCGCGCGGCGCGGGCATGCCCCCTTCCATAACCGGGCGCAGGCTGACGCCATCGACGCCGCCCGCGGGGTCCGCACCCGCGAAGTCGAGGAAGGTCGGGCCGACATCCATGTTTTGCGCGGGCGCGGCCGTCTTCAGCCCCTGTTTCGGAAGGGCCGTGTGGCGCATGAGCAGCGGTACGCGCAGCGTCTCCTCGTAGAGCGAGTTGCCGTGCGTCCACAGGTCATGCTCCCCGAACATCTCGCCGTGGTCGGAGGTCATGGCAAGCGCCGCGTTGTCGAGCAGGCCTTTGCTGTCAAGGTAGCCGAACATCTCGCCCAACTGCGCGTCGAAATAGGATAGCTCGCCGTCGTAGAGCGCGATGATGTGTTCCACGTCGCGCGGGGTGAGCTTCAGCGAGCCGTTCACGACCCGCTCGCCGTTCTGGTAGATCTCCGGGCCGACATCACCGTCGTAGGTGGGGTCGTAGAGCGTGTCGTAGGGCGGGGGTGGGTTGTACCAGGTGTGCGTGTCGAAGTAATAGAGGAAGAGGAAGAGTGGCTTGTCGCCGGCCCAGCTATTCAACCAGTTCTGCGCGAGCAGGTTGATCTGCGCGGCGTTGCCGTTCTGGTGCAGCTTCCACGACGCGGCGACTGTGTCATTATATACGTCAAAGCCGCGGCTCAACCCGTACTTCGCCTGGCTGAACGGAGCGCTGACGAACCCCGCGGTCGCGTAGCCAGCCGCCCTGAGCCGCTCCGCGATGGTGATTACTTCGGGCGCAAGCTGCTGGTTGAACCAGTTGGCGTGGAGCCGGAACGGCTGCCGCCCGGTGAGCATGGCCGCGGTTGCGGGGTACGTCCACGCAGCGACGCTCGTGGCCTCCGCGAACGTGACGCCGTCCTGCCCGAGCCAGGCGTCGATGTTTGGCGTGGTTGCGCGGAAATAGCCGTTCGCGCGGATGTGGTCTCCGCGCACTGCGTCTGCCACGACCCAGATGAGGTTGGGCTGCGCGCGGTCGCCGCGCGCGCGGAGCAGGCGCGGGGCGGCGAAGGGTGCGGCATGGGCGGCGGCCGGCGAGAAGCGCGCGGTCGCGCCGAGCGCGACCGCGCTGCCCGCGAGCCGGAGAAAACTGCGGCGGCTGAAGGGATGGGGTGAAGTCGTCACTGGCTGCCTCCTGTTGAGGGGGGTGGACTTGCATCACGCGCCAGGCGCTTCCGAAGCGGCCGGCGCGGTCGGACGGACATAGCGGCTAACGCACGTCGATCTCACCGATGACATGGTGGTTGCGCTGTCCGAGAAGGCCCGATCGCGTCATCAGCCGCCCGCCGTCGGCCGCGCGATAGAGCCCGACGATGAGCCGGTAGCGGCCCGGCGCGAGGTCGGGCGGCACGGCGAGCGTGTGGCGGTCGCGAACGAGCTCGCCCGGAGCCCACTCAGAGCTGGGCGGTCCCGCGGGCCGCGCCTCCAGGTTCGCCGCGAGGCTGCCGTCCTCGCGCAGCAGTTGGACGACGACGACAAGGTCGTCCGTCGCTGCGCGCGCCTGCCACAGCAGTTCGACCGGGATTTGTCCGCCGGGCGCAATGGCCGTAACCGGCGTGCGCGCTTCGACCAGCGCCACCGGGCCGAACTCGGCGCGCGCGGGCCGCGGCGCGGGCGGTTCGGATGGGGCAGCAATGGTAAGTGTGCCGAGCAGCAGGCCGGGTTCCGCGGCCGTCGCTCCGTTGATCGGCGTGAGCTTGAGCGGCTGCCCCGTGGCCGCATCATATGCCACCAGAACAACCCGATACTCGCCCGGCGCCGTCCCTTCCGGCGCGGCAATCGCCACGCTCTGTGGCTGCGCGATGCCCACCAGCCATTGCGTTGACAGGAAAAGCGGGCCGAGCGGCTGCTCGTCGGGCGGCTGGTACATCAACTCGCCGTCAGGAGCGAGCAGCCGCAGCGAGGTTGCAAGCGCGAAGGTTTGCGCCGCATCCGGCCGCCACGTCAACGCCGCGTAGACAGGTTGCTCCGCGTTCACTGTTGCCGCAAGGGGCGCAAACCGCAGTTGGAGGCCCCCATCATACGTGGCGCCGGGCAGCGCGTCCTCCCACGCCACCCCCTGGCGCGGAACATAGCTCTCCACGCGCATGAACGCCTCACCCGGATACGCGCGCTCGTCTGTCGGCTGGCCGTAGCGCGGCAGCAGCGCGCGGATCAACCCATCCGGGTCGTTCACCGTGTCGTAGATGCGGTAGTGCCAGACGCGGCGGAAGCGGTCAAAGAGGGCCGGCGCCTGCTGCTTCGCCACGTCCGACGGCATGGCGAAGAAATCGGAGCGCGGGTCGCCCCACCCCAGGTTCGGCGCGCCGTCGGTGTGGCCTGTCGTGACCATGACCAGTGCCGCGTCCTCACGCGGCTCCGGCAGCGGCTCCGTAATCCGCGTCCGGCTCGCCACGTCACCCGTCCAGTACGTTGCCAGCGCCGTATAAGCCCACCCCGCGTTCACCACCACTGCGTCACCCGGCCGCCACCGCGCCTCCAACTCGCGCACCGCGCCGCGATGATCGTCCGCCCGAAAGGCCGGGTCGAACCAGAACGCGCGCAGAGTCAACCCTGCCGCTGCAAGCCACACGACAGCCGCGATTGGCGCAACCCAAGACCCGACGGGTTCCCGAAACCCGTCGGGTCTCGCCCTACGAATCCCCCGCCCCAGCGCGGCAACCCCCGCGCCCAGCCCCACATAAAACGCCGGGCTATACGTGAACACATAGCGGACATGGTAGAGCGGGATGACATAAGAAACGAGCAGGATGAGCAGCAGCGGGCCGAAGGTTGCGACTCCAACCCCTATGGCAACCGCAGCATGCCGGCGGTAACGCGCAAGGTATATCAGGCCAATGACGTACAGCGCCAGCGTCAGCAACAGCGCGGGCCACACCCACGCCGGCGCGGACTGTCCGAACGACAGCGCCGTCCAACTCTCCAGCAGCGCGGCGGGCAGGTTCGGCGCGGTGCGCCACGGGGGAACGGGCGGCTGCGTGGCCTGCCGAAACGCCACGGGGATCCACGGCGCGTACAGGAGCGCCGCGCCCAGATTCGCCAGCAGTAACGTCAACTCGGAGCGCTTCCGCCTCAGCAGGACGACCAGCGCCCACGCGTTCAGCGCGATCAGCAGGAACGCGAAATAGTACAGGACATACATGCCGAGCGCGGACGTAACCGCGTAGATGACCGCGGCGCGGCGCTTCCGTCGCTCCTCGACAAGGTCGAGCAGGCTGCGGAACACGATAATGCCCAGCGCCGCGTCCACCGTATACATCCGCACTTCCTGGCTGTACCACACGTTGAACGGGCTGAGCGCGACAAAGCCCGCCGATACGAGCGCGACGCTGCCCCCGCCCACTCTGCGCGCCAGCGCGTAGACGAGCGCGATCAGCAGCATGCCGAAGAACAGAGACAGGAACGCGGAAAGAAACTCGAGGCCGAAGGTCTGCGGATCTGCGCGGCCGTCGCCGAAGCCGGTCAGCAGCAGCCAGCCGCGCAGCAGCAGGTAGTAGCCGGGCGGGTGAATGTCTCCCGCGGTGTGTCGGATCAACTCCGCGACGGGGCTGCCCCCAAGGTAGACGCTGACTGTCTCGTCGTACCACAGGCTTTCCGCGCCGAGGTGGAACAGCCGCAGCGTCAGCCCGGCCAGCAGGATTAGTCCGAGCGCGAGTCGCTCGCCTCCCGATGCCCTCTTCACGGCGCGCTACATCTCCAGCGCGGCCTGCGCCCGCCGCTCCTCCAGCTCGCGCAGCGTCGCCTCGTGGTTCTCCTTCGTAATGGGAAACTTCCAGACGAGGAAAATGCCCGCAACGAGGATAATCGCGGGGACCGGGCCGATCATCAGGCGAATGGCTTGCAGCGCCGAGTCCGGCTGGACGATGGGCGTGGTCGCGCCGGGCGGCGGGGTGATGTAGCCCGCCACCGCCAGCGCCTGGCTCACCAGAAACAGCCCGAGCGCCAGCCCAAGCTTCTGGAGCAACACGAAGAACCCGTAGAATGCGCCCTCGCGCCTGCGCCCCGTCTTGAGTTCGTCCAGTTCGATCACATCGGGCAGCATCGCCCACGGCACGAGGTACGCCGTCGCCACACCGACGCCCGCCAGCACGCCCAGCACGATGATCGCCGCGGGCGACCAACTTGGCTGGACGAAGTAGAGCGCGATCGACACGAGAATCCACCAGATCATGCCGTAGTAATACACGCCTTTCTTCCCGATGCGCCGGCTGACCGCGGTCCAGATGAACAGGAAGATGAGCGAGCTCCCCTGCACGGCCAGCAGCACGAACGGCACCTGCTCCGGCCGCCGCAGCCAGTACGTGAGGTAGTACACCACCAGCGTCGAGACCGTCTGCACCACCATCCACGAGAGCAGGTAGATGCCCGTGACATAACGGAACGCCCGGTTGCTGAACGTCATCTTGAGGCTTTCGAGGTACGGCATCGGCGCTTCTT
>CAZPTI010000335.1:0-5073 GCA_964588925.1 uncultured Anaerolineales bacterium
GCCCTCGCCAACCTCACCGAAGTGCGCATCCTGCTCGCCGCCGGAGAAACGCGCGCGCTACGCGCCGCCCTGCCCGACGCCGCCCGCGTCGCGCGGCTCGCCGCGCGCGACTCCCTCAACGCCGACCTTGCCTGGCAGGCGCACTTCAACCTCGCGCGCATCCATCACGCGCTCGGCGACCTTGCCGCCGCGGAGGCCGCGTACCGCGCCGCCATCGCGCAGATCGAGCAGCAGCGCGCCGGGGTGCGCTCGGAAGGGTGGCAGGCCGCCCTCCTGCGCGACCGCGTCGAGGCCTACGAGGGCTATCTGGGCTGGCTCTTCGAGCAGGGCCGCGTCGAGGCGATGTTCGACCTCATCGAGCGGCTCCGCGCGCGCAGCTTTCTCGAGCTCCTGCGCCGCGCGCAGGTCGATGTCGCGCTCCCCCCCACGCTCAAGGCCCGGGCCGACGCGCTGCTGGCGAAAATCTCGGCCGCTAACGAGTCGCTCCGCGCGGCCACCCTCGCCGACGACGAGGCCGCCGCGGCCAGGTTCATCCGCCAGCAGGCCGCCTACGCCCGCGAATGGACCGACCTCAGCGCCCAAATGCTCGCCGCCCAGGCCGGCGAGGAGCAGCTAAACCCCCGCCGCGTCTCGCTGCAAGACACGCAGACGCGCCTCGCCGCCCAACGACCCGACGGGGTTCGACCGCCACGCAGTGGCGCACCCGTCGGGTCTCTCCTGCTGATATACCACCTCGGCGAGGACGCCTCCCACCTGCTTGTCATCACACCCGACACCGCGCACGCGCATCGCCTGCCCCCCCGCCGCGAAATCGAGCTCCTCGCGCTCCCCGTCATCTTCGACTGTGCGTTCGGCAATGCGAAGGCCGCGCCGCGCTTCCGCGAGAACTGCGCCGCCCTGTCGCGCGTCCTGCTGGAGCCGGTGCAGGCTCATCTTGGGCATCCTGAGCAGAGCGACTTCCCGCAGGAAGGCGCGGCGCCGAAGGACGCCCAGACCGACCCCCCGCTCCTCCTGGTCGCGGCCGACGGCATCCTGCACTATCTGCCGTTCGAGGCGCTCTTCCCCGACCCCGACGCCGCGCCCGCGATCACCCGCTACGAGGAGCTGCGCGGGCGCTATCTGCTCGACGCGGCCGACGTCGTGTACGTCCCGTCCGCCAGCGCCTGGCAGGAGCTCAGCGCGCGGCCGGCCAGCGTCGCGCCCGCATCCAGCGTCTTCGCCACCTACGACATGCGCTACGATCCGGGCGACCCGCCCCTGTGGGCCTTCCCCATCCTCATGCGGCTCGATTGCGTGCCGGGCGCGGCCGACGTGCGCCGCGCGCTCGAATTCGCGCGCGCCGCCTGGCCGGAGTTGCCCGTCAGCGAGTTGCGGGCGCGCCGCGAGGACGACTCGCCCGAAGACGCCGACCGTCAGCCCACCGAGGCCAATTTCCTGCGCACCGCGCCCGTCGCCGCCGCGCGCTACGTCATCTTCAACGGCCACGCCACCTACAACGACCGGCATCCCCACCTGTCCGGCCTCATTTTCAACCTGACCAAACCCGCCGACCCCGACGCGGCCGCCATCCCCGCCGACAACTTCCTGCGCGTCGACGAGTTGTTCCGGCTCGAGCTGCCCGCGGCCGAGGTCACGTTCCTCGCCGCCTGCCAGACCGCGCTCGGCGCGCCGTATCGCGGCGAAGGGCTGAACGCGCTGCTGCGCGCCTTCATGTACCGCGGCAGTCCCGCGGTTGTGGCAACCTTGTGGGCCGTCGACGCGGACGCGGCGTCGTGGCTGGTGCGCCGGTGCTTCAAACTGCTGGCCGAGCACCCCGGCGCAGACCCCGCGCGGCTCTTCAACCGGGCCAAACGGGCGAGCATGGCCGCCCGGCCCCTGCCCTATCAATGGGCGCCTTTCATCTTTTCAGGAGGGACGCGATGAACCGGATCGTGATGTTGTCGGTCGGCGTGGGCAACTACGCCAACCCGAAGGTAAGTGACCTCAAGCTGACGACCGCGGATGCGCGCGACATGGCCGCGGCCATCACGCAGCTCGCGCGCGGCGAGGCGCTCATCCGCCTGCTGCTCGACGAGCAGGCCACCAAAGCGGGCATCAAGGGAGGGATCGACTGGCTGGCGCAGAACGCCGCGCCCGACGATCTCGCCGTCTTCTACTACTCCGGCCACGGCGCGCGCTACCGCGACCAGGACTCGGACGAAGCCGACGCGTTCGACGAGTTCATCTGCCCGCAGGACACGGGCGTAGGCGGCGGCGTCGACACCTTCATCCGCGACGACGAGCTGCGCCTGTGGTTGCAGGCGGTCACGGCGAAGACGCGCAACCTGGCGGTCATCTTCGACTCCTGCCACAGCGGGAGCGCGGTGCTCCTCGGCGCGGCCACCGCGCGCGAAATCCCGCGCGAGACGGTCGAAGAGCTGCTGCACGGCTACACGCGCCCGCCCGACAAGCCCGCCGGCCTCGCGGGCGAGGGTCCGCTGCGCGGCCACATGCTCCTCGCCGCGGCCCAGGATCACCAGTCCAGCTACGAGCTAAAGGGCATGAAAAACGGCCTGTTTACGACATACCTGCTGGAAGGGCTGACGGATGGAGGGGTGAAAAGTTTTTACGAGTTGTTCAAGTACGCGGCGGCGAAGGTGGGCACGGAGGCGGTAAAGTTCAACCTGCAACAAACGCCCAATCTAATCGAGCGCGCCGAGGGCGATCTGGGCTGGGCGTGAGGCAGCTTGGATCACGGGACTAACACCTTATGACCTGGACCCTTCTCTTCTACATGGCCGGCGACGCGGGCGCATATTTTCCGGGCGCAATCGGAGATGCGCCGGTGACGGGAGATTTGAGCCGGGCGTTGCAGGCCGATCTCGCGCGGCTGGGCGCGGCCGGCGCGACCGCGCAGGTGGCCGTCTGCGTCCAGTTCGACTCGCTCCGACAGCGGCAGGCATTCCGCTGGATCGCGCCCCCGGCCGGTGACACCGCCGCGCCCGTCGCCATCGGCAGCATCAACACCGGCGAGGCAGGGTCGCTCAGCGACTTCATGGCGTGGGGCGCGACCGTCCGGCCGGCCGACCGGTACGCCGTGATCCTGTGGGGCCACGGCAGCGGCTGGCGCGAGGAGGACATCTACGCGGCGTACCGGCCCGCGCAGGCGGCCACGCGCGACGCCTCACCCGCCAAAGCCGCCATGCTGCGCCGCGGCCTGTTTGCCAGCACCGCCGCGCAGATCATGGCGATTGAGGACGACACAACGCGCGGGCTCTGCTACGACGACTCCGCGCGCGACTTCCTCGACAACGCCGAGCTGCGCCGCGCGCTCGTCGACGGCGCGGCGCGGATGGGGCGCGGCCGGGTCGATCTGCTCGCGCTCGACGCCTGCCTCATGGCGATGATCGAGGTCGCGGCCGAACTGAGTGGCGCGGCCGATTACCTCGCCGGCGCGGAGACGGTCCTGCCCCAGGCGTCGTGGCCCTGGCGCGAGATAATCGGGGCGTTGCAGGCGCAGCCGGAGATGGGGCCGCGGGAGGCCGCGCTGCTGTGCGCCCGCGCGCTCCCCGGCGACGGCGGCGCGCGCGCGTTCGTGGACGTATGTCAGGTCGCGCTGGACCTGGCGCGCGCGGGGGCCGCGGCCGAAGCAGCCGCGCGGTGGAGCCGGGCCGCGCGGCAGGCGCGCCAGCGGGACCCGCTTTTCCGGCGCGCGCTTGAGGCCGCGCGAGCGGGCGCGCTGCGGCTGACCATTCCGCGCGAGGGAGAGACGGATTATGTCGACCTGCTGGACTTGCTGCGGGTGACGTGGCGCGAGTGGGATTTGACCGAGGTGGCGGGGCTGCTGGCCGCGCGGAAGACGGGGGAGGAGCTGCGCGACGCGACGCGGGGGCTGCTGGCCGCCATCTGGCCCGAGGGGGCGGAGAGCCTGGTGCTGGGGCGCGTGGTGGACGGGTTCGGGGGGCGAGACGCGCCGGGGGGCGTGTCGGTGTATCTGCCGCGCGAGGGCCGCGCATGGTCGCCGCTATATGAGAGGCTGGCATTCGCGGGGACGGGGTGGGAGGAGGTGTGGGGGTAAGCGCGCGCGGTGTGAGGGCGCGCGCGGCCATCTCGAATAAGCGAATAAGCGCCTGCGGGCGAGTCGAATAAGCGAATGCGCACTCGCTGCATATGATCGCGCAGACCACCGGCGCGGCGGCATTCGCTTATTCGATCATTGTTCGCTTATTCGAGATGGCCGCGCGCCCCCCCCTCACACACCTCTCCGCGCGCCCAACACTTCCGCGGTCAACTCCTCCAGCGACCCCAGCACCACATCCGCCAGCGCCAGCAGTTCCGGTTTGGGCGGAAAGCGCGGGTCGGGGACCGCGATCACCCGCATGCCCGCCGCGTGGCCCGACTGGATGCCCGCGCCGGAGTCTTCCAGGCACACGCAATGCTGCGGGGCCGCGCCCAACTGCCGCGCCGCTTCGAGGTACACATCAGGCGCCGGTTTCCCGCGCGGCATGTCGTCGGTGCAGACCACAGCCGCAAACTTGCCGGCCACCGCAACGTCCGCGACGACGATCTGGATGAGGCTCTTTTCGCTGCCCGACGCCAGCCCCCCCGGGCCGCGCCGCGCGGCGCGGTCGACCGCGGCCAGCGCGCCCGGTTTCCACGGGATGGCGCGGCGGTAGGTGGCGCGCATCTCCGCCACAACGCGATCAACCACGGCCTCCGGTGGCAGGTCAAGGCTGAGGCGCGCGATCATGTAGTTCGCCCATGTCAGCGTGCTCACGCCCATCACCGCGCGATGATCCGCCGCGCCCCAGTCGGTCACGCCGCGCTCCTCCGCCCACGCGCGCCGGACCGCGTCCCAGCAGGGCTCGGAGTCGATCAGCAGGCCGTCCATGTCGAAAATCGTGGCGTGTGGTGGCATAGCTCGTGTGTCCTTTGGCGTAAGTGATGTGGTGGAAGGTGTGAAGGGAGGTGGGGGGGGGTGCGCGGCCATCTCGAATAAACGAACTGGATCGAATAAACGAATGCGCACAAGCTGCATCTGAGCGCGCAAGCTGCACTTGAGCGCGCAAGCTGCACTTGAGCGCGCAAGCTGCA
>CAZPTI010000336.1:0-3068 GCA_964588925.1 uncultured Anaerolineales bacterium
GAAGGGCCCTGGCAATTCGCTTATTCGACCATCGTTCGCTTATTCGAGATGGCCGTGTGGTCTGCGCGCGCGCGTGTGTGGGGGGAGTGCGCGTGGGGGGGCTGCGTACGGCCATCTCGAATAAACGAACCGGATCGAATAAACGAATGGTCGCCACAGGGAGTGAGTGCGCGCAGGCGATCAGGGCTGTCCACAGAAGGGCCCTGGCAATTCGCTTATTCGACCATCGTTCGCTTATTCGAGATGGCCGAGCCTACCCCCCCCCACGCGCCCCCGTTTACGCCCTACCCCTTCCCCAGCTCCACCGCCACCACATCATAATACGACCCCGCCCCGAACCCATCAAACAGCACATGATCCCCCGCCTTCAGCTCGCGCAGCTTGCGCAGGAACGCGATCATGGCCGAGGCGGCGCTGACGTTGCCGAAGTCGTTCAGCAGCCACGGCATCGGGATGCTGATCCCCTCTTTTTGCAGTTGCTTCGCCTTGAGCTGGTTGATCTTCAGGTTCGCATGGTGCGCGATGGCGACGGCGATGTCCTTGCCGGGGATGCTCACCCGCTCGCGATACGACCCGTAGGCCGCCCGCACCGCCGTCACGCCGTTGCGCACGAACAGCTTGACCATGCCCATCGGCCCCGCCATGACCACCGGCCCCGCCCCCGGCTCCGGCTCATGTTGCAGGCCCGCAATCCGCAGCGAGTGCGGCCCGGTCTCCTGCGCCTCCAGCAGCGTCTCGCGCGAGTGCGGGTAGGTCATCCGCACCTGCAACAGCCCTTCCTCGTCGTACACTTCCGTGCTGCTGCCCGCAATAAATTGCATCGTCTCGCCCGGAATCACGCCGAACAGCCCCGCCCCGTTGCCGAACAGTTGCAGCGCCTGCGCGTCCGACGTCTCCCGCATCACCCGGCTCAGCCCCTCGATCCCGCCGACGATGACCTTCTTGCCCCGCAGCTCGCGCGCGAGGCTGGCATAATGTCCGCCCCCCGGCAGTTCGGGGTTCAGGGCCAGATTGAGCGCCGCCACCGACCCGTCGCACGCCTTGTGGATGCTCACCTTCAGGCTGCGCTCCGGCACGCCCACGTTTCTGGCGATGCGGTCGACGTAATCCGGGCAGGCCGGCGTCGTGATCCCCACCAGCACCGCATCCACCTCGTCCGGCGTCCACCCGCTCGCGCTGATCGCCTCGCTCAGGAACCGTTCCCCGGCGCGCAACTCGCACTCCAGATGCTCGGCCTTCGTCATGGCTGGCACGTGATGCCGGTAGAAAAAGCCGAAGTCGCCCACGTTCAGCGGGCCGCTCTCCAGCGGGTGGCCCAGGATCGACTCGACGGCGGACGGCAGCTCGGCGTTGCCGCACGGCTCGCCCCACGTGCCATATGCGCCGCCGATGCCCACGGTCGGATGGCTCACGCGCTCCACGCCCAGGCGCACGCCCGGCCCCACGGGGAGCGTCACCACCTCCACGCCGGGGCGGTCGAAGAAAGACGCCGGTGTCTCAACGGCCTCAGTCGGTTCGGTGTCAGTCGGCTGTGTCATCTCACTGTCCTCGCTACTCAAACAAGAGTCAAACGGATTCTGTGAGAAGTATAACACGCGATGGGCGCAAGAGTTTCGGAAACCCGTCGGGTGTGTTATCATCCCCCCATCCGCATCTTTAGACACAGGAGGCGTCCATGCGCACACTCATCCGCATCGTCCTGTTCGTGTCGCTCCTTGCCAGCGGAACCCTCACGGCCCACGCATCACCGCCCGCACCCGCCATCGCGACACCCGACCTGCTGCCGATCCCCGGCCCCTGCGCCGACGGCGTCCTGCCCTCCGGCGCGCTCTCGCGCATCTGCGTGCCCGCCCACGGCTGGAACGGCGACCTCATCGTCTACGCGCACGGCTACGTCGCGTTCAATCAGCCGCTCGATTTCTACAACCTGACCCTGCCCGACGGGACCTACCTGCCCGACCTCGTGCAATCGCTCGGTTTCGCCTTCGCCACCACCTCCTACCGCCGCAACGGCCTCGCCATCCTCGAAGGCGTCGCCGACGTGCGCGAGTTGGTCGCCAGGTTCGCCGCCGACGTGAAGCAGCCCGGCCTCACCTACATCACCGGCCCGTCCGAGGGCGGCGCCGTCAGCGCGCTCTCCGCCGAGCGTTCCGCCGACGTGTTCGACGGCGGCCTGTCGCTCTGCGGCCCCATCGGCAATTTCCGCAAGCAGATCGACTACTGGGGCGATTTTCGCGCGCTCTACGACTATTTCTTCCCCGGCGTCCTCCCCGGCGACGCGATGCATGTGCCCGATGAGCTCATCGCCAACTGGGAGACGGTCTACCAGCCGCTTGCGCTGGCAAAGCTGGCCGCCGATCCGGTCGCCACGGCGCAACTCATCCGCACCAGCCGGGCCCCCATCGACCCCGCCGACCCGGTGAACACGACCGGCGCGACCACCGTGGGCATCCTGTGGTACAACGTCTTCGCCACGGAGGACGGCAAGCAGCAACTCGGCGGCATCCCGTTCGACAACACGGCGCGCGTCTACCGTGGCTCGCTGAACGACGCCGCCCTCAACGCCGCCATCGACCGCTTCGCCGCCGATCCCGCCGCCCTCGCCAAAATGCAGGAGTATGAGACGACCGGCAACCCCGGCATCCCGCTCGTCACCATGCATACCACCGGCGACCCGATCATCCCGTACTGGCACCAGCTGTACTACCGCCAGAAGGTGCGCGCCGCTGGCAACACCGGCGTCACGCAGCTCCCCATCCGCCGCTACGGCCACTGCGCCTTCACCACGACCGAGGTCCTCGCCGGTTTCGGCCTGATGGTGCTCAAGACAACGGGCAGTCAGATGTTCGTGCCGGAGCGGTATGACGTGGCAGGTGTGCGCGCGCTGGAACGCAGCGCAGATTAGTCAGGTTCGTAGTAGGCGCTTCAGCGCCCCGTCTCTGCGTCCCACGCACGAGCGCTAAAGCGCTTACTACCAACCCCACGCGCAGGTTCGTAGTAGGCGCTTTAGCGCCCGTCTCGCCTTAACCACGCACGCGCGCTGAAGCGCTTACTACGAACCAGCCCAT
>CAZPTI010000336.1:3078-5066 GCA_964588925.1 uncultured Anaerolineales bacterium
TTCTTTCCCCCTCTTTCGCCTTTCCCCTTCCAGATTGGCAGTGAACACACACTGGATTGGAGCAGCGATGCAGGAGCGCCCATCGTGACCACCCCCACCGACCCCCTCAGCGCGCAAATCCACCTCCTCGGCGACCTCCTCGGCGCGACCATCGTCGAGCAGGAGGGACAGGCGCTGCTGGACCTCGTCGAGCAGGTGCGCGCGCTCGCCAGGCAGGGGCGCTCCGGCAACATCGCTGCGCGTGATGACCTGTTGCGCCTCGCGCAGTCCCTCTCGCTGCCCGATGCCCGTGGCGTCACCAAAGCCTTCACCACCTACTTCCAGCTTATCAACCTGGCCGAAGAGGGCGAGCGCGTCCGTGTCCTCCACCAGCGCGCCCGAAAGGCCCATGAGGAAGGGCGGCCCATCGGCGAATCGGTCGGCGCAGCCATCCGCCAGCTTGCGCAGGAGGGCGTCACGGCGGATCAGATGCGCGCGCTGCTCGCCCGCCTCTACGTGCAGCCCGTCTTCACCGCCCACCCCACCGAGGCCAAGCGCCGCACCATCCTCGCCAAGCTCCGCCGCATCGGGGGCGTCCTCACCCGCTTTGACTTCACGGAGTTGACACCGGAGGAGGAACGCGACGCGCTCGAAACCGTGCGCGAGGAGATCGTCTCCCTCTGGCAGTCCGACGAGACCCGCCTGCGCCAGCCCACCGTCCTCGATGAAGTCCGCAACGGCCTCTACTTCTTCGACGACGTGCTCTTCGACCTTGCGCCCGTCCTCTACCGCTCGCTGGAGGATGCGCTGCGGGAAGCCTATCCGGGCGAGACGTTCAGCATCCCGCCCTTCCTCCGCTTCGGTTCGTGGATCGGCGGGGATCGCGACGGCAACCCGTTCGTCACCGTCTCAGTCACCGAGGAGACGCTGCGCGAGCACAAAGCCGCCGCCCTCCGCCTCTATCAGCGCGCCCTCGACCGCATGCACGGCCACCTCTCCGCCTCCGCCCGCCTCGGCATCAGCGACGCCCTTGCCGACAGCCTCGCGCGCGATGCGCAGCTTTTCCCCGATGAAGCCGTGCGCGTCAACGCGCGCTACCCCATGCAGCCCTACCGCCACAAAGGGGCCTACATCTACCGCAAGCTCGCCGCCACGCTCGACGCCAACCGCCGCCCGTGGCGCGCCGACCACCTGCCCCGCCCCAACACCTACAACTCCGTCGACGAGTTCATCGCCGACCTCCGCCTGATGCAGGACAGCCTGCGCCAGCGCAAGGGCGAGCGCCTCGCTGACGGTCGTCTCGGCGTCCTCATCCGCCAGGCCGACATCTTCGGCTTCCACCTCGCCACGCTCGACCTCCGCCAGCACTCCGCCAACCTGCGCGCCGCCCTCACCGAAGTCTTCCACCGCTACGGCCTCTCCGACGACTACGGCGCGCTCCCCGAAATCGACAAAGAGCTGCTGCTGACGCGCGAACTGATCTCGCGCCGCCCCTTGACCCCGGCCCAGCTTGATTTCAGCCCGGAGACCAACGAGACGCTGGAGCTCTTCCGCCTCGTCCGCAAGGCGCGCGAGCGCGTCGGCCCCCATGCCGTGCAGAATTTCATCATCAGCATGACCACCGGCGCCAGCGACGTTCTCGCCGTGCTGCTCATGGCGCAGGATGCCGGCGTCGCCGATCACCTCGACATCGCGCCCCTCTTCGAGACCCTCGCCGACCTGCAAGCCGCCCCGGAGATCATGTCCACGCTGTTCCAGAATGAGGCGTATCGCGAGCACCTCGTCCGCCGTGGCGAGGATCAGCTTGTCATGCTCGGCTACAGCGACTCGAACAAGGACACCGGCTATCTCACGGCCAACTGGGAGCTACGCTGCGCGCAGCGCGCCATCCCCCGTGTCTGCGAGCCCCACGGCGTCCGCCTCACGCTCTTCCACGGCCGGGGCGGCACGGTGGGACGTGGCGGCGGCCCGACGAATCGCGCCATCCTCGCCCAGCCGCCCGAATCCGT
>CAZPTI010000337.1:0-5011 GCA_964588925.1 uncultured Anaerolineales bacterium
GCGACACGGGGCCAGGAGGCAACAAGTGTGGCAACCGGGGGGTAGTATACCATAACAAACGATGGAAACACGAAGTCCTGCGCTCGTGAGTCTACGGGTAGCGCCGCAGTAGCGCGCTCTGGATGCCGAAAAACGCCGCAGACCTGCGTTTATACTAACAGATGCGCTCATGGCCTGAACCAAAGGAGGACGTGCCGATGGGTCGACTCGGTTTCAGCATACTCGCCCTGTCCCTGTTGTTGCTCGCTGCCTGTGCCAGACCCCGCGTGGCGCCGGACGAGATACTGATCGGCCTTAAGCCCGAGGCCGCAGCCCAACTCATGGCCCCGCGCCAGCCCGACCCCGTTCGAACCGGCCTTCCATCCATCGACCTCCTGAACCAGAAGTGGGAGGTGTATCAGATGATTGCCTTGTTCCCCGACGTATCGCCTACAGACGAAGCCGCCATCCGCAACGGGCTTGGCGGCATTTACAAGCTGAAAACGCGGACGCGCGCCTCCCTTCAGACCATGCTTGTCGAGTACCGCGCAGACGCAAACGTTATATATGCCGAGATAAACCGTGTAGCCGAGACAAAATAGATGAAAGGAGCCTCTTATGCCCCCCCGCCGGTTGATCGCGCTAAGCATCACGATCATCGTTATCCTCGCCTTGGTCGGACCAACGATGGCTGGCGATCCCGCTGTGTCACCTCAACCTCCGCTCGTCGGCGCTTTTGCGCTCGACGAGATCCTCGTCGGTCTGAATCCGGAGGCCGCGCCACCGACTTCAACCGCGCTCCAGTCCGCAGCAGCCGTCTTCCAGACATCCGGCCTTGAACCGTTGGCGCGCCGTTATGGCGTTCGGAGCATTGAGCCGCTTTTCCCCGGCCTGTCCGGGCGTGATCTCGCCGCGCAGACGTATGGCCTGAACCGGATTTACAAGGTCACGGTCACCCAGGGTGTCGACATCATCGAAATGGTCAGGGAGTTCGACCGGCATCCCGCAGTGGAGTTTGCGGAACTGAACCGCATCTATCGCGCATTATGGACCCCGAACGATCCGTCCTTCAAGGAACAGTGGGGCCTCCATAACACCGGCCAGAGCAGCGGCCGCTCTGATGCAGACATCGACACGCCTGAAGCCTGGGACTACACGCTCGGTTCGTCGAATGTCACAATCGCCATTGTCGACACCGGCGTCGATTACAACCATCCCGACCTCGAAGGTGGCCGCGTCCGAACCGATATCGACGAGGATTTCGTTAACGGCGATGATGATGCAATGGATGACCACGGCCACGGCACCTACTGCGCAGGCATCGCCGCCGCCACGACGAATAACGGCAAAGGCATGGCCGGCGTCTGCCCCAACTGCCGGATCCTGCCCGTAAAGGTGCTCGACAGCGAAGGTTCCGGTACGTCTGATCAGGTCGCGCAGGGCATTCAATACGCGGCTGACGCAGGCGCGCGCATCATCAGCATGAGCCTCGGATTCCCCTCCGATTGTGGATGCTCGGAAACGGTCGCGCGCACGATCAACTACGCGTTCGAGAAAGGCAGTCTCCTGATTGCTGCATCAGGGAACGACTCTGACAAAGAGCGCAGCAGCTACCCATCGTCCTCTCCTCGCGTCATGGCTGTCGGCGCCAGCGATCGCTGGGACAAAGAAGCGGGTTTCTCCAACTTCGACACCGCCCTCGACATCTTTGCGCCCGGGGTGGATATTTATAGCCTGGATCGCGGGGGCGGCTACCGCACCGAGGACGGCACATCGGCTGCTACGCCATTTGTGGCGGGTGCGGCCGGCTTGCTGCTGTCTTACCGGCCGCACCTTTCCAATGTCCAACTCTGGTGGCAGCTCAAGCAGACCGCCGACCCGTTCCCCGCGTCAGGTAGCGTCAGCGCACCGGCGCCCCTCGTGGCTCGCCCGTCTGCCCCGCTTGCCTCGCACCGTGTCTACCTGCCCATCCTGGAGCGCTTTCAGGACACGCGTGGTCGTCTCAACATTGCCAGTGCCTTGAGGGCAAACTGGGGTGGGCAGATGAGCGCGCCCGTGGATGGCTGCACCGGCGAGCCTGCATGCGAGCCCGGCTGCGCAGCGGAAATCTCGCTTGCCGGCTCTGCATCCGGCTTCGACGATTTGCAGTTGCTCCGTCAATTCCGCGCCCACGTTCTGGCAAGCGGCGCAAGCGGCCGCAACTGGGTGGAAATGTATGAGCGCAACACGCTCGAACTGGTCCTCCTGCTGGCACGCGATGCCGAACTGCGCTCGGAAGCGCGCGCCGCTCTCAACCTGTGGCTCCCGCTTGTCGATGCCATCATCTCCGATAACAACGCTGCCACCGCAACCATCCGCCCCGAACACGCCGCAGCGCTGCAAGCGTTCGTCGCCAGGCTGCATAACCGCGCGAGCCCCGCGTTCCGCCAGGATTTGCTCGTCTCAGCCCGCGCGGCAGATCTGACATCGGACTACGTCAGCCGCGACGTCCGCGAATGGTACGCCGCCGCCATCAAGATCCATTAGCGCACTGCCGTCCATAACAAGACCTGACGGGATTTCTAAAAACCCGTCAGGTCTGTCCGCGCCTCCCTCGCCCGCCGGGTCAATCAGGAATGCAACATCGTGCATAAGGGGGGCCTCCGCAATGAGCTACCCCGACTATAGCACAACCGCGCCGCGCGCCGCAACGCCGAAAAGCCCTTGACAGCCATGCTACAATCACAGTAGAACAACATTTCGATAGCTCCTTGACAATCGAACCGGCTCGACCGCGCAAGGTCGCAGGCTCTCGCGCGACTGGCGTTTGCTTGTGTAACTAATCAGTCAAAACTCGTTCCGATTGATTGCGGAACGCCTGGCCGGCCAACCGTAACACCAGCGTAACAAGCCGTCAGAATGAAGAATTGTTACGTAACATCGCAATTTGTTACGGTTGGGCGACTCCGGCCATCTCGCGGCAGCGGGCGCCATTGCCAGTGTAACAAATCAGACAAAAGGTGTTGCGCTATGTAGCGCAACACCTGCCTTGGACGGTCAACCGCAACACAAGCGAAACAAGCCGTCAGAACGAAGAATTGTTCCGGAACAGCGCAATTTGTTCCGGTCGCGCAGCACCGACCATCTCTCGAGATGGTATACTTCCCGGCGTAAGGAGGCAGCCACCCATGACCACCCGCACTCGCATCCTTAATCGCTTCGACCCGCAGGCCGGCGAGAGCGCCCCCGCCGCCCCCGCCCCGGAGGCGCCCGCCTCGGAGGCGCCCCTGCTGCTCGACCTGACCCTCTGGCATAAGTGGCACGCATCCCGCGGCACGCTCCCGTCCGGCTTCGGCCCTACCTTAATAGATGCGCACCGCGCGCTCGGCGCGGCCATCTGGGCGCCCTTCAAGCCGTGGCGCATCGAGCACGACGGCATCGAAGTCACGACCGGGGAGGCGGACGGCCGCCGCGACATCACCTACAGGGTCGGCGGACGCGAGCTCCATGCCGTCTGGACCGTCGGCCCCGACGGCGACTGGTGGCAGACCGAGTACCCGGTCAAAACTGCGGCCGACCTCGCGCTCGCCGTCGACATCGCCGCGGCCCGCCGCTACGTCCTCGACCCCGCCGGCCTTGACGAATGGCGCGCGGCCGTCGGCGAGGATGGCGTCGTCGCCCTGGAGTTGCCCATGCAGCCCTACTCCGACCTCCTGCACGTCTTCATGGGCTGGGGCGAGGGGCTGATGCTCATGGCGGGCGAAGGCAAGCCGCGCGTCGCCGCCATCGTTGCCGGGCTGGAGCGCAAGCAGGCCGCGCTCGCCGCGGAGATCGCCGCGCTCCCCGGCGACCTGCTCCTCGCCGCCGACAATCTCGACGGGCAGTACGTCTCCCCGCGCAACTTCAGGGAATACATGGCAGGCGGCTACGCGGCGACCGCCGCCATCGCCCGCGGCGCGGGCAAACCGCTCGTCGTCCACGTCGGCGGCCCGGCCAAGCGGCTCGCGCCCCTCCTCTGCCAGTCCGGCGTCCACGCCATCGAGGGCATCGCCGGCCCCCCGCAGAGCGACGCCACCCTCGCCGAGGCGCGCGAAGCCGCCGGCCCCGACCTGACCCTGTGGGGCGGCGTGTCGCAGGATATGCTGATTGCCGAACACGAGGATGAGGCGTTCGAGAGGGCGGTCAAGGCCGCGCTCGCGCAGGCCGCAGGCGACCCGCGCATCATCATCGGCGTCGCCGACCGCGTCCCCCCCGAGGCGGAGTTGGGACGCCTGCGCAGGCTGGTGGAGTTAGCCAACTGAAATCGACCCGACGGGTTTCGCCGCCACGAAGTGGCGCACCCGTCGGGTCTCGCGCGTAAGCTACGCCAGCGCCACCTGCCGCCGCGCCGCCCGCCGCCGCAGGTAAAACTTCACCAGCTCGGCCGTAATCGGCGCCACGAAGAACAGCGGCGCTATGCGCAGCCAGGTCGCCAGGTCGAGCGGGTAGGTGCCGAACACCGTCTGCAGGAACGGCACGTACATCACGATCAGCAGCAGGACGAACGAGGAGGCGGTCGCAATGACCATCCACTTGTTCGTGAACGGCCCGATGGCGAACACCGAGTAGTACTCCGAGCGGGACGTATAGGCCCGCAGCAGTTCCGAGCTGACCAGCGTGGCAAACGCAACCGTCTGGCTCGCCGCCAGGTTGCCGGGGAACCACTGCATCGACAGGTAGAACGCGCCGAGCACCGCGATCGTATCCGCGATCGGCACGGCCACCATGCCGACCTGCATGTCCCGGTTGATGACCGGCTCCTTCGTCGGCCGCGGCGCCCGCTTCATGATGTCGGGGTCGCCCTTTTCCAGGCCCAGCGCCACCGCGGGCGCGCCATCGGTCACAAGGTTCAGCATCAGCAGCATGATCGGCGACATCGGGATCGGCCACTTGAGCAGCATGGCGAAGAAGATGATCAGGATTTCGCCCACGTTGCAGGCCAGCAGGTAGAACACGAACTTGCGGATGTTCGAGTAGATGACGCGGCCCTCTTCGATGGCCGAGACGATGCTGG
>CAZPTI010000338.1:0-5007 GCA_964588925.1 uncultured Anaerolineales bacterium
TCAGGATTCACCGGGCTCACAGAGCCCGGCTCTGACAAGCTCTAAGGTCCCCGCTCCTGCTATTTCCCCGCCGCCCCCGGGGCTGTGCGCCCGCGCCCCGGGGCGTGGGGGGGGGGCGCGGCCTTCTCGTATAAACGAATCGGGTCTAATACGCTACTGGGGCAGATTCGCTTATTCGCCCGTATTCGTTTATTCGAGATGGCCGCGGTCACGGCTGCGGCCCTTTTAGGCTACTGCCTTTAGAACTGCCTGCAAATCGGCGGGCAGCGGCGCGCTGAAATCCACCGTTTCGCCGCTCGAAGGCAGGCGGAAGCGCAGGCGCTCGGCATGGAGGAACTGGCGGGGGCAGGCAAAGGGGAGCTTGCGCCGGGGGCCGTAGACCTCGTCGCCGACAATCGGGTGATGGATGTGCGCGAGATGCACGCGAATCTGGTGCGTACGGCCCGTCAGCGGGCGGCAGGCGAGCAGGGTGAGGCGTTCGCCGGTGGTGGGGATGCGGTGGATTGACACTGTTTCGTAGCGCGTGGTCGCCGGTCTACCATGACTGGCCGCGACGACGCCCATCCGCTTGCGGTCACGCGGGTCGCGTCCAATTGCGGCGTTGATCTCGCCCTTTGCCGGGTCCAAACCGCCGTATACCAGCGCCTTGTACGTCTTCTCGACTTCGCGATTCTTGAACTGCCCCTGAAGGTTGCGGTGCGCGGCGTCATTCTTCGCGACGAGGATCACGCCGGAGGTGTCTTTGTCAAGGCGGTGGACGATGCCGGGGCGATGCGCGCCGCCGACGCCCTCGAGGTCGGGCGCATGGAAAAGCACCGCGTTGACCAACGTGCCATGCCAGTTGCCCGCCGCCGGGTGGACGACCATCCCTGCGGGCTTGTTAATGACGAGGACATCGCGGTCTTCGTACAGAATGTCCAGCGGGATGTCCTCAGGCTGAGCATCATAGTCTTCCTGCGGTGGAATCAAAACGTCCACCGTTTCGCCGTCCGCCAGGCGATAGCTCGCCTTGAGCGCGCGCCCCTTGCGCGTCACTTGCCCCGCTTCAATCCACCGTTGAACTTCCGCGCGCGAGCGGTCAGGCAGTTGCGCGGCCAGCCACTTATCCAGCCGCTCGCCGCCCTCCTGCGCGACAAGGCTGACCAGCTCGCCCTCGGCCTCGTCAGCCGGCTCGTCAAACAAAACTTCGGAAGGCCCGGTCCCTTGGGGAACCGCCGCTTCCGAAGCATCCTCTCGATATTCGTCTGCGCTCATTCAGCCCCGGCTCTCATCACCCTTCACCCGTTTCCGGCCTGGCCTGCTCTTCTTTGTCCGACTCGCTCCGCAGTAGCAAAATCGCGAGCAGGATGGTCCCCACGACAATTGACGAGTCCGCGACATTAAACGCCGGCCATTGATAAACGCGTTCCCCGACGGGCAGCGTGAAGAGGAGGAAGTCGGTGACGTGGCCGTCCTGCGTGAGGCGGTCGACCAGGTTGCCGAGCGCGCCGCCCAGCATCAGGCCGAGCGCGATGCGCATCCACCAGTTTTCGTGCGCCAGGTAACGCGAATAGACCACAAGGATGACTGCCACAACAACGGCCACGATGATGAAGAAGCCCGCCCCGCCGCGCAGGAGGCCGAACGCCGCGCCGGAGTTCTGGTAGTGGACCAGGTTGAAGTAGGCGGCCAGGTTGGGGAAGGGGGCGTAGCTGCCCCAGAGCGGAATGCGCGCCTCAATGAGGGATTTGGTCCACTGGTCAAGCGCCACGACGAGGGCCGCGATGACCAGAACCCACATCCAGCGGAATTTACGCATGAAGGGTTTCGTTCTCCGTGCTACAAGGCGACGGCTCGCGGTGACGAACGCGTCGTCAGCAGCGAGGGAATCGTCTCAGGCGAATGTATGCAGTTCGGCCAGGCGCTGGCACTTCATGCAGAGGGTCGTCTGCGGCACGGCCTTGAGGCGGGCGAAGTCAATTTCATCGTCGCACCGCTCGCAGCGGCCGTAGTGCTGCCCGTCCATGCGGGCCAGCGCGCTCTCAACCTGCTTGAGCGAGCGCTCGTGACCCCGACGCAGTGAGAGTGTGGCGGCCTGATCAAACGCGGCGGTGGCATCCTCCGCCATGTGGTTGCCGAGTCCTACGTTGGCCTCCTGGGCCGCGTCGGCCAACCCGACGAGTTGCTGTTTAAGCGTGGCTTGCTGTTCCAGGAGGTACCCGCGCAGACGCTCGATCCGTTCGGGTGACAACATGGGAAGTCCTCAAGGGAGCATCGCTGCTCCGGGATAACCGGCGGCTGGCAGCGTTGCCGGCGAGAGGTATTGTAACGGGAGGTGATGGAATGCGCAAAGCGCGAAAGTTGTTGTGGGTTGCGTTTATAATGGGGGCAGCGCCATTGCGCAGAGCGCAGGCGAGTATTCACCGATATGCCAACATCGCTTCCATCTCTCCTTTCGCTTCTAGCCATGACTTGCAGCATGGCGGTCATTGCCTACGTCCTCGCCCGGCGTCCGCGCGAGCCATCATCGTGGGCGCTGGCCGTTACCGTCGGCGGCCTGCTGCTGTATTACCTGGGCGAATTCTTCCTGTACCGTGACGGGCTGCCAGTAGAGGCCGGGTTCTTCTGGCAGAAGACGGAGACGCTGGCTTCTGGCGTCACCAGCCTTGGCGCGGTGGGACTCGCTCTGGCGCTCCGTGAAACGCCCCTGCCGAAGTGGGAACGGTTGCTGACGCTGGCGCTGGTCGCTCACGCCGTGTTCGACATGGCCTATATTGCCCTGATCTCCCCGCAACCCGTACCGGGCTGCGCGCTCCCCTCGGGCCTGCCAATGTTGCATTGCGGAAGGATGAAGGACATCGGGAGTTGGGTGGGACTGGCGACCCTGCCGCTTATCATCCTCCTGTACTTCCGCACCTTCCGCCTCGCCTCTGATGAACGCCGGCGGGTTTTGACTCGACACCTGCTGCCCGCGGTGCTGCTGATCTGCTTGGCCGCGGCAGTCAACATTGGCTGGGGCATCCGCGCGCAGGGACCGCTCTTCCCGACTGCGCTGGTTAGCGTACCGGCCGCCGCGCTGGTTGCGAGCGGCCTGCTGCGGATGGAGCAGAGCGAACGGGGCGACGCGCTCGTCGGCCCCGCGCGCGGGCTGATAATTTGGTCCGCGGCGCTGGTCGTTGCCGTGGCGCTGGATGCCTGGTGGCTCCGCAACCCCGCTCCGCTCCTTGCCCTGCTGACGCTGGTAGCAGGGCTGGCTGCCGGACTGGCGGCGCTGGCGCGCGGTGGGGCGTCGGTGGCTGCGCCGGATGTCCCGCTACCGGCTGCGCCGGACCCGCCGACGCCGCAAGTCCAGCCCCAGCAGGAACCGGCGCCGCGCTTGCGCATCCACCTGTTCGGACCGTTCCTCGTCGAGCGCGACGGCGAGCCGCTACCCAACCATGCAAAGTTCTGGCGCTCGGACAAGAGCCGGTCGCTGCTGGCCTACCTGGCGCTGGCCGGCGAGAAGGGGCTGACGCGCGGGCAGTTGGTGGATGCGCTGTGGCCGCTGCCCCATGACGGTGACGGTGAGGCGGAACAAAAGAGCATCAACTCGCTGTACAGCTACCTTTCGACGCTGCGGAAGGTGTTGGAGCCGCACAGGCCGCCTGTAGCCGAAAGCGTGATCGCGCACGACGGGGACCGGTATCGCCTCGTCGGACGCGCGGATGTCTGGGTTGACACCTGGGAGTTCGCGCGGTGGAACGCGGAGGCTGAGAGGCTGATCGCCGCGTGCGACGAGCGGGCGGCGGTTGACGCGTTCGAGCGCGTCATTGCCCTGCACGGCGAGGAGGGCTTACTGCCCGATGATGCGCACCTGCCGTTGGAGGTGATCGAGCCGGAACGCGAGCGGCTGCGGCAGGGGTGGCTGCGCGGGGTGCGCTGGCTGGCGCGCTATTATGCGCAGCGCGGGCCGGTCGAGCGCGCGGTGACGTTGTGGGAAATGGCATGGCGCGCCGCGCCGCTGCACGCGGAAGCGTATGACTGGCTCGTCGCGCACTATCGCCGAACGGGACAGAGCGCGCAACTGGCCGCGCTGGAGGAGGCGCGACGCCGCGCGGCGCAGGATATCGGTGAGGAGGACGCCGCGTAAGTTTTTCGTAATGTCCCTTTGTTAGGATAAACGCAATGTGTCCCCGGTAAGGCGGCGCGCGCCGGCCCTTGCGCGCCCGTCCTGCCGCATCCTGGCAAAGGAGCTACCCCAATGAAACCGCGTTGTTCCGTCTTGTTTGCGCTCGCGCTCATCTGCGCCCTCGTCCTCCCCGGCGCGGCGATTGCCGACAGCGTCGCCCCGCCCATCCCACCGGCCTACCGCGCCGCAAGCAACCACCCTGTTCCAAACACTCCCGCGACGCCGGCCGCGCTGAGCGGCGAAGAGAGCAAGCATCTGGGCCGAGCGTTCGACGCGTCTGCGGCGCGCAGCCCGGATGTGGCGCTGGGGCAGCCGGGGACGAGCTTTCGGTACGTTCGGGGATACGGCCAGACGGACATCGGGTACGTGTCCGATACGTCGCACTTGAACTACCCATTCGGCATCGGCACGGACGGCGACGGCGTGTGGGTGGCCGAGTTGTGGGGCCAGCGGGCGCTGAAGTACAGTGCCGACGGCAGCTTCGTGCGCTCCCTCGGCCAGGGCGGCACGCATGGGCCATTCTGGGATGCCCACGACGTCGCCGTCGACACGGGCGGCTTGACCTGGGTCGCCAGCGCCTCGGGCGTTCAGGCGTTCGATGCAGAGGGCAAGGAAGTTCGCAACCTGTGGCGCGAGGACGATCCGAACACGCACTTCAACCCCGCAGCAAGCGTGGCCTTCGATAGCGCGGGCAACATTTACGTTAGCGACGGTGCGTACTGGTGTTGCATGGAGGACGGACACCACCGGATTCAGGTGTTTACGCCGGCCGGAGATTATTTCGCTACGATCGGGACGAGCCGCGCCGCAGGCGGGGGCAACCTCCAGTTCAACGGCCCCCGCCACATCGCCATCTATCA
>CAZPTI010000339.1:0-4965 GCA_964588925.1 uncultured Anaerolineales bacterium
AGTTCGGCTACATCTTCACGCCGGGCTCCGATCTGGTCGCGCCGTTCAACGCGGCGATCCAAACGATGAAGGATGACGGCTTCCTCAACCACCTGAACACGCGCTGGTTCTTCCTCTACGACGCCAACGCAAAGTAACAGAACACAGATGACGCAGACGAGGTGGAATAACAGGATCACAGTGATCTGACCCGATCTGCGTCATCTGCGTTGAATTCACTCATCTCGGGGCAATATGCTTTTTGTCAACCGCCTGTCGCGGCTGCCGTACTGGCTGCTTGCGGCGATCCTGCTCGGGGTGTTTTTCCTGTGGGTGATGTTGACCCGCGAGGACTACCGCGTCATCCTGAGCGCGGTGTCGCAGGGCATCAGCACTACCGTATACGTCACCTTCATTGCGTATGCACTAGCGACCATCTTCGGGCTGCTGCTCGGGCTGATGCGCGTGTCGCACAGCCGCGTCGCGCAGGAAGTCGCGACGTTCTACATCGAAATCATTCGCGGCGTTCCGATGCTAGTCATCCTGTACTACATCGCGTTCGTCGGCGCGCCCGGATTGACGGAGGGGATCAACGCGCTCGGTCGCGCGCTGTCGGGCGTCATTCCGGGCCTGGGGCAAGCACTGGTGGCGTTCCAGGTGCGCAATTTCGACTTCACGACGCGCGCGATTGTCGCGTTGACGGTCGGCTATAGCGCGTTTATTGCCGAGATTTTCCGGGCAGGGATTCAGTCGATCGGCGCGGGGCAGATGGAAGCGGCGCGCTCGCTGGGGATGACGCACTGGCAGGCAATGCGCGCGGTCATCCTGCCGCAGGCCGTGCGCAACGTGCTGCCGCCGCTCGGCAACGATTTTATCGCGATGCTCAAAGATTCGTCGCTCGTGTCCGTGCTGGGCGTGCAGGACATCACGCAACTGGGGAAGGTGTATTCGGCCAGCACATTCCGCTTTTTCGAGACGTACAACGTGGTCGCGTTCCTCTATCTAGTGATGACCGTGGGGCTGGCGCTGATTGTGCGGTGGATCGAGCGCAGGATGCGGGTCGCGACGTAAGAGACGGCGCAAGTTTAACAACTTGCGCTATAACCACTCCAGTAACTGATCGGGCCGGTCGAGCACCAGGTCGGCCTCGTTAAAATCGCCGTCCTGTCCGAAGCCGCAGCGCACGCCCACGGCCAGCGCACCCGCAGCCTTCCCTGCCCGAACATCCACACTTGTATCTCCAACCATGATGCACTGCTCAGCATCCACGCCGAGCTTCTCCGCCGCAAGCCGAATGGGCAGCGGGTGGGGCTTCATGCGCGCGCTGTCCTCGCGTGTGACGACCGCGCCGACGAACTGCCGCAGGTTGGTGTGTTGCAGGATGAAGTCGGCCTCGGCGCGGTCGCGGCTTGTGACCACGCCGAGCAGGTAGCCGCGGCTGCGCAGGACGCGCATCGCCTCAACCGTGCCTTCCACGCACTCGCAACAGGGCGTCTCCTTCACGCCGGTCGCCTGCCGCAGCCAGCGCCGCAGCCGAAACGCAGCATTGTCAAGCCGCAGCCGGTCCAGCAGCGTGACCATCGCGTTGCCCGGCCCTTCGACGGCCATCACGCCGCGCCGCGCCAGCGCAAGTCGTCGCTCCGCAGGCAAGAGGCGCGTGGAGACGCGCACGTTGTCGGCCACCCAGCGGGAGAGGTAATCATCGGTCTCAACGAGTGTGCCGTCGATGTCGAACAAGATGGCCGATATGTCCCGCTTTTTGACCGTCTCACCCCACAGCAGGCGGAGGTCAGGCGTCTCCGGCTCGACGAACGGCTCCTGGTCAAATAGCTTGCGGATCGCATAGCCGAGCAACACCCGCGTGCCCGCAATGGTGGGCGCGGCGAGCAGGATGCCGAGGATGCCGGCCAGCGCGCCACCAACGAGCGCGCCGATGATGACCACGGCAGGGTGCAGGCGCACACGCGCGCCGACGATGCGCGGCAGCAGATACAGGTTCTCGATCTGCTGGATGAGGAAGTAGACGAACGCGACGAGCGCGGCGAACCACGGGTTCGGCAGCGGCAGCCAGGACGAGCCGAGCACCAGCGCGATAGCGACGCCGGGAAGCGCGGCAATGACCGGCCCGATGGAGGGCACGAACTCGAAGAGCGCGGAGATCAGGCCGAGCACCGGCGCGTTGCGTACGCCGAGGATCGACATCGAAATCCACACGACCACGCCGACGATGAGCGCGAGGAGCAACTGGCCGCGCACAAAGGAATCCCAGATAGCGGCCAACTCGCGCCACAGCCGGCCAAGTTCAGGGCGCCATTCGTCCGGCACCCGCTCGGAAACGAAGCGACCGAGCCGAGGACCGTCGCGCGCGGTGTAGAACGCGACAACGAGGATGAAGAAGAGATAGATGATGCCGCTGATCGCGCCGCGCAGTACGGTGGTTACACCCGTTGTGATGTTGGGCAGCAGCCCCTGCAATCCGCCGAGGTTCTCCAGCGTGCCAAGCTCGGGCCCGACAACGCTGCGCAACCACGCGTTGATCGGCTGGTAGAACGGGCCGAGATTGATGACGAGGTTAGGTGTGATTTCGATGGGTTTGGGCGTGGCGCTGAGCAGTTCGTTAATGACCTTAGCGAGCGTGTTGCCGAAGCCGGTTACGGCATTAAGGAGCCACGGCGTAATCGCCGCGGGCACGATCAGGACGAGGATCAGGATGAAGATTTCGGTCAGGATGGCGGCTGCGCCGCGCGACCAGCCAGTGTTGCGCTGCACCCAGGGGATGCCGACCGAGATGAAATAGGCGAAGACGAGCGCGATAATCAACGGCGGGATGACGGCGCTGACGCGGAACAGGAGGAACGCGGCCCCCACCAGCAGCGCCACCACGACGAGCTGTTTGGTGAAGGGGGTCCACTGCGTACCGCGGTTCATGCGAGGAATCTTACCATAGAGGGGAACGCGCGCCAACAAAGAAGCCCGGTTTCTTAAAGAAACCGGGCTTCTTTATGCGACGTCGCAAATGATTACGGCACCGGACCCACTTCGCCCACGGGCCAGTAGCGGAACAGCGCCTTGCCGACCAGCTCCTCCAGCGGCACAGCGCCGAAGATGCGCGAGTCGCGGCTGGCGGAGCGGTTGTCGCCCATGACGAAGACATGCAGCGGCGGAACCACCCACGACCGGCCGCCGCCTTGCGTCGGCTGATCGAGATACGGTTCGTCCAGCGCCCTGCCGTCGATGAAGACCTTGCCGTCGGCCAGGGTCACACGCTCGCCGGGCAGGCCGATGACGCGCTTGATGAGCAATTCGGGGCTGCCGCTCGGATCGCGCAGGACGACCACGTCGCCCCGGCGCGGGCCGTGAAAATGGTAACTGAGCTTTTCGATGACGAGCCGCTCATTCGTATGCAGGTTGGGCTCCATGCTCTGCCCGTAGACGCGCGTGGCCTGGGCCAGGAAGACATGGATAAGGAGTGCGATCACGATGGCAGGGACGATGGTCCCTGCGGCGTCTCTTAGCGCAGCCCCGGGTCGGAATCTTGCGCCCTGCGGGGACACAGCAATTTCCGGTGGGGGCAGCGCGGGCAAGCCATCGTTCATGACACGCTCGCGAAGTGGGATGGGTTGTCTGCGGGAATTGTACCAGAGATGACGAGTTTGCAAAAACCCGTCAGACCATGCAAGGAGACCCGACGGGTTTTGAAAACCCGCCGGGTCTGAATCTACTTCTTAATGGCGCGGGCCGCGATCGCCACCGCTGCGGTAGCCGCCGCGATCCCCACCGCCGCGACCGCCACGGTCGCCACCACCGCGCGGGCCACGGTCGCCTCCGCGATCACCACCGCCGCGGCCGCCGCCGGAACCGCGATCACGCTCGCGGGCCTCTTCCGGGGTCCAGCCCTCGAGCACGGCCTGCCGGCTGAGGCGAATTTTGCCAGCCGGGTCGATGTCAGTCACCATGACGGTGATTTCATCGTCCAGTTGGACAACTTCCTCGACGCTCGGCACGCGGTAATCCGCGAGCTGGCTGATGTGCACCATGCCGTCGACGCCGGGCGCGATCTCCACGAACGCGCCGTAGGACTCGATGCGCACGACCTTGCCCGTGTAGATGCGGCCGATCTTGACCTCTTCGGTCATCGACTCGATCTGGGCCGCGGCCTGCTCCGCGCCGACGCCCTCCGCGCCGGAGATGAAGACCGAGCCGTCGTCCTCAATGTCGATCTTGACGCCGTACTGCTCTTGCAGCGAGCGGATCATCTTGCCGCCGGGGCCGATCACCTTGCCGATCTTCTCCGGGTCGATGTGGACGGTCAGGATGCGCGGCGCGTGCGGCGAGAGCGACTTGCGCGGCGCGGGCAGCACCTCCAGCATCTTGCGGAGGATGAACAGGCGGCCTTCGAGCGCCTGCGCGAGGGCTTCCTGCAGGATCTTCTGGGTCAGGCCGTGGATCTTAATGTCCATCTGGAGCGCGGTGATGCCGTGCTCGGTGCCCGCGACCTTGAAGTCCATGTCGCCGAGGTGATCTTCCAGCCCCTGGATGTCGCTCAGAATGGCGTAGCGCAGGTTCTCCGCGTTGACGTCGCCGTCGGTGATGAGGCCCATCGCAATGCCGGCCACCGGGGCCTTGATCGGCACGCCCGCATCCATCAGCGCCAGCGTGCTGCCGCAGACGGAGGCCATCGAGGTCGAGCCGTTGGAGGCGATGGCTTCGGAGACCAGGCGCAGGGTGTACGCAAAGGTTTCCTGCGCCGGGATCATCGGCTCCAGCGCGCGCTCGGCCAGCGCGCCGTGCCCGATCTCGCGGCGCTTCGGGCCGCGGTTCGGGGCAACCTCGCCCGTGGAGAAGGGCGGGAAGTTGTAGTGGTGCATGTAGCGCTTGGAATCTTCCGGCGCCAGCGTGTCGAGCGACTGCGCGTCGCCGGGCGTGCCGAGCGTCGCGACCGTGAGCACCTGGGTTTCGCCGCGGGTGAAGAGGCCGGAGCCGTGC
>CAZPTI010000340.1:0-4952 GCA_964588925.1 uncultured Anaerolineales bacterium
TCGCAAAGTATCGAATGAGGGAGGAAGCGATGAGCAATCCGAGATTGCAGCGGGCGTTGGACTATGAGTTCAAGGCGCAGAGCGAGGAGAATCGCGAGAAGGTGCACCGGCAGCGGCCGGACGCGGACGACGTGACGATCACGCCGAGCCAGGCCGAGGGCGACCGCGAGACGGTCGAGCGCAATCTGGGCGAGGGCGGCGACGACAACTTCGGCCGCGAAGGTGGCGGGCAGGGCGACGTCCAGCCCACGCCGAGCCAGGCCGAGGGCGAACGAGATACGGTCGAGCGCGACCTGCGCGAGAAGCGCGGCAGCGGGCACGCATAAGATGCAGCTTTGCCGCAGAGGTCGCAGAGGTCGCAGAGGGATCAGAGCCTCTCTGCGATCTCTGAGTTCTCTGTGGCAAGAGTGTAGTTGACGTAAGGAGTAGAAGGACATGGCAGACCCAATCAGCAAGACGATCATTGTGAAGGCGGATGCGGCGACGGCTTACAACCTGTGGGCGAACTTCGAGAACTTCCCGAACTTCATGAAGTACATCGAGCGCGTGGAGAAGCTGGGGGACGGGAAGAGCCGCTGGGAGATGAGCGGGCCGCTGGGCGCGAAGGTGGAGTGGATCGCGGAGACGACGAAGATGGAGCCAAACCGGCGCATCGGCTGGAACACGAAGGACAACGCCAGCACGGTGACGACGAGCGGCGAGGTGGTGTTCACCGACCTGGGCAACTACCAGACGGAGATTACGGTCACGCTGAAGTACAACCCGCCGGCGGGCGCGCTGGGTGAGGCGGTCGCGAAGATCTTCGCCAACCCGGAAGCGCGGCTGGAAGAAGACCTGGCGAACTTCAAGAAGTACGTCGAGGGCCGCCCGACGACGGGGCAGGTCGCGTAAGAGGGCCAGACCTGACAGGTTTTACCGTCACGAAGTGACGCGTCACGAAGTGACGCACCTGTCAGGTTTTCGCGGCCAAACTACACTGCTTCCACGCTGAACGTGATCGAGTACGTTCGGCTTTCCCCGGGTTCAAGCTCCACGAGGACGCCCTTGTTGCGCGCGTCGACGCGGCCTTCCATCGCGCTGCTGTTAACCGGCTCCACGCCGAGCGCGTAGTCGCCCTGGCCCATCTGCTTCCACTGCACGAGGTAGGGGAGGGTGTCGGTGCGGAAGCGGATGGCGGCGCGCAAGCCTGCCTCTCGGTTGGTGATGGTGGCGGTGGCGTAACCGTCGCTTGCGGGCTCGACGTCCATGATGAAGACGTGCTCGCTCCAGCCCGGCGTGGGCGGGAGGAGTTGCGTCTGCGTGTCCATGTGCTGCCCGGCAAGCTCGCTGCGCGGCGTCACCTTCTTCGCGGGGAACGACAACTCGGTCGTCGGGCTGACGAGCGGGAAGCCGAGGTTGAAGTGATACATGAGCATGTGCGGCTGACGGTTCCAGCCCTCGTTGATCACTTCGTCGTCGAGCTGGATCGCGTTCGAGCCGAGCTTCGTCGTGATGCGGCGCTTGAGCAGCAGGTTCTCGCCGAAGAGGCGCGCCTGCCGCACCTGCCCGGTGATCTCCAGCAGGTAGTCGTCGCCGTCCCAGTAGCAGCGATAGCCGACCTGCTCCGCCGGGAGGTTGGACGCGCGGCCGTGCAGGCCGAACTCCTCGCCGTTGTCGACCGTGGGTGACGCGAACTGATCCAGCCCGCATGTGACGAACAGGCCGCCGCCGAACGTTCGCAGCCAGCGCAACCCCTCCGGCTCGTAGTAGGACGGGTGGCCGAAGCCGCCGGCCGAGTGCCACGTGAGCGACTTGCCGCCGAACGCGCAGGGGCCGATGTCGAGGCAGCGGTCGGCGAGGACGTCAAAGGTGAGGCCGGTCCCGGTCCAGACATTGAACGCCTTAAGCCCGGCGCTGCGGCTGTCGGCGTAGGTGACGGGGCGGATGCCGGCAAGCTGGGTCATGTGGCCGGTGAACTGGCGCAGCTCGTCGCGCGTCCACTGGCGGCCGAAGAGGGTGGGCATATCCCTGCTCCTGAATAAAGTTAGCGCGATGCGGAGCTATTGTAGCGCAAAGGGGTTATCTGCGCAGATTCTACTCGCGCAGCGCTTGCAGAACCTGTTCGCACAGTTTGGCATAGTGCGAGCATCCGGCGCTCCTAACGAGAGACCTTGCGTCACCGCCTCACCATAGACCGCGCGTGGAAGCAGCACCTGTCCGTAGAGCTTTGCGAGCAACTCGAGCCGGTTCAGCTTTCCGAGCGCAATCAGCGGGCCGGCATTGCAGAGAACTGTCGTCACACGTTCTCGCCCAGCTCTTCGGCCAGCGTTTCAGCGGAGAAGGGCGGCTCCATCCCGCGCGCATAGGCGTAACGCGCCAGATCACCCTGCGAAACACCGGCCTGCTGCGCGGCTGCGCCGAAGGATATGCCGCCCTGAGCATAGCGATCCAGGGCGCGTTCGATTTTGACCTCGCGCAGCCCACGAGCCAGCAGGTCTGCGAGAAAATCTTGCGTGGCCGATCCCAACTCGCGGGCCAGCGGCGCAGGTAATGTCAGTGTCACTGTATCGCCGGTCATCACGCACCTCTCATCTCATTCCGGCTCCATTCTACCACAGGACCCGCAACCGCTGGCCCGGACGAGGGCCATTCGCCGGTTATTACTCAGTCGTCATGTACAAATAGTGCCACGACATGTAGTCGACGAGGCAGGTCGCGCCGTCGCACTCGGCGAAGAACTCCACGCCTTGCCCCACATGCAGCGGCCAGTGTACGGGGCCTTGCTCGCCGAGGTCGATGGCCTCCTGCGGGACGTTCACCGAAACGGTCGCCTGGTTCCAGCCCGGGCCGTACGCCCACAGCTTGTTCACGTTCTTCAGGTCGAGCCTGTAGCCCGGCTGATCGCCGTCGGCCTTCGGGTCCACGTCGGCGGCGGGCGCGATGGCGCTGATCGTTCCCTGCGCGATGACCTCGTTGGCCCGCAGCACCGGTTCGCCCGCGCTGAGAAACACCTCGCGATAGATAACAATCGTGCCCCCCGGCGCCGCGCCAACCGGGCCGCCGATCAGCACTTCGAGCGTATAGAACTGGTTGGCGGTCGGGCAGGCCTGCTGCGTGCCCTGGGCTCCGACGCGCGCGCCGTCAAGATAAACTTCGTACGCCCCCTGCGTCTTCCAGTGCAGGGTTGCGCAGCCGCCCGTGGGCAGGGTGTAACGCTCGGACCAGAACAGCGCGGATGGCTGCGGGGCGGAGCCGGGCGCGAAGACGAGCGGCAGGAGGACGCGGGATGGCCCCAGGGGCTGCGCGGACGCGACGGGCGCCAGCGCCAGCAACAGGACGGCAAGTGTCATGAGCAGGGCGCTCATTCGTGTGCGTTGCATGGTGTCTCTCCACATCGAGGTTGCGTCGCGGGGGCGAGCTTGCCACCGGGCGACGCCGGATTATCGCGCATTTTCGCATAATGGGCCAGAATAAGTTGGGGCCGCGCGCTACTTCCCTTAAACCAGATTTTGCGCTACAATTGACGTAGCTGTTTTTCAGCACTATTACTCATTGTTTCTTCGCCAGCGAACCCCTTTCCCGCCAGCAGTATGGAGCGGAGTCGATGGACAGGGTTGACGGCTCGGACGAGCGCATTCCTGCCCGGCCAATCGGTGAAGACGGCGCGCTTCCGCTGCTCCGCACGAAGCTGCACCGTCCCACACCGGCGCCGGGACTGGAGGTTCGGCCGCGTCTGCTGCAACGGCTGGCCGGTCAGGAACACCGCAGCCTGACCCTCATTTCGGCCCCCGCCGGTTACGGCAAGACAACGCTCGCCAGCGCATGGCTCGCCACGCTCGACAGCCCCACCGCCTGGATCTCGCTCGACGAGCGCGACGACGAGCTGCTCGCCTTCGCATCCTATCTGGTTGCCGCCGCGCGCGGCGCGTTCCCCGATGCCGTCCTCAAGACGCAGTCGCTGTTGCAGGCGCCCGTGCCACCCGCGCCCGCGCTCCTCGCGCGCTACTTCGCCAACGACCTGACGCAGATCGGCGAGCGGCTTACGCTGGCGCTGGACGACGCGCACCTGTTGCGGGAGCCGGCGATCTTCGACCTCTTAGCGGAGTTATTGCGTCACCCGCAACCGTGCCTGCACCTGGTGTTGATCAGCAGACGCGATCCGCCCTTGCCCATTGCGGCGCTGCGGGCGCGGGGCGAGGTGGTCGAGGTGCGGGCGCGCGACCTGCAATTTACGGCCGAGGAGACCCGCCGCTTGCTGGGCCAGATACTCGGCCGCGAGGTGGACGACGCGATGGCGGCCGAGTGGGCCGAGCGCACCGAGGGGTGGGTCACGGCCCTGCGGTTGGTCGCGCTGTCCTTGCTGCAACGCTACGGCGCCGACGCGCCCGCGCTGGAGGCGCTGGATCGTCCGCAGTACGTGCAGGAGTATCTGCTGGCCGACGTGCTGGCGCGGCTGCCCGCCGAGCGCCGGACGTGGCTGCTGCGGACCGCGCTCCTCGACCGCTTCTGCGCGCCGTTGTGCGAGGCGATCTGCATCGACGGCGACGGGTGCGGCGAGTTGACCGGCAAGGCGTTCGTGCGCTGGCTGCAAGAGGACAACCTGTTTCTCGTCTCGCTCGACGACCAGGGCCGGTGGTTTCGCTTCCACCACCTGTTCCGCGACCTGATGCGCGAACTGCTGGCCGAGCATCATTGCGAGCGGGAGCAGGCTGCGGTCCATCGGCAGGCCGCCATATGGTTCGCCGAGAACGGGCTGCTCGACGAGGCGATCCAGCACGCGACCGCAGCGCGCGACGGCGAGATGGCTGCCGGGCTGGTGGAGCAGGGGCGGTATGCGTTGATGAACGCAGAGCAGTGGACGCGTCTCGCCCGATGGCTGCGGATGCTGCCCCCGGAACTGGTCGAGGGCCGCGTGCTGCTGTCCAACGCGGCAAGTTTCCTCGCGATTCAGCGTGGGGAGGAAGTGGGCACGC
>CAZPTI010000341.1:0-4949 GCA_964588925.1 uncultured Anaerolineales bacterium
GTAATCGGGAAGGTGTGCGACGCTGAGCCCGGATTGTCCGGGTCGTCCTGGATTTGCGGCAGCGCCTTCACTTCGGGCACGCCGAGACCGTACGCGCCGACCTGCAACTCGGCCAGCGCCAGCGACGACTGTACTGTAATCGGAATCTCGCCCGACGTCGCCTGATCGACGTAGAGATCAACCGGATTCGGGTTCGCGCGAATCGTGCCCGCCTGCCCGCGGAACGACTCCGCCCAACTGTCGCCCGCCAACGAAACGTTATGTAATGCAACGAGGTTCAGCCCCGGCTGAATGCGCCCCGTGACAACCTCCCGCGGCCCGCCCGTCGAGGTCTGCCGCAGCCACAACCCCGCGCGCGGGTTCAGCCGGTCGCTCCCGCCCGAAAGCGCAAGGGTATACGGCCCGTACGCGTCCGCCGCGCCGGGGAACTGCGCAGCGACCGGCGCCGCGCACCCTACCCCGTTGCTG
The DNA here is from genome assembly GCA_964588925.1 of uncultured Anaerolineales bacterium. Lineage (GTDB taxonomy): Bacteria > Chloroflexota > Anaerolineae > CG2-30-64-16 > CG2-30-64-16 > JALOOB01. The sequence goes on from CAZPTI010000341.1 coordinate 469, forward strand.
AAACAGTCCTGCGTCGGCGCCATGACCAGCGTGTCAATGTCCGTCTTCGCCGCCGTCCACGCGTTGTCGACCAGCAGGTAAGTGCCCTTCGGGGTAGACTCGGGCGCGTCGAGGAAGAAAAAGCGCCAGTCGCCCGACTCCGCGCGGCCCGTCCAGTCGAAGTAACCGCTCACCTGCCCGTTCTCATAAGGCGTCTGACCCGCTGCCCCGCCGAGCGCAAAATCAGTTCCGTTCGCCGCTACATTGGCCGCCACCGGCACGTTTGTCGTGTTCGTCCCGTCGTTGATGCGAATCGTGGCCTGATACAGGCCAACGCCTGCGTCGGCGGGCACGCTCATCGTCGCGTTGAAGGTCGCCGCCCCGCCTGCGGGCACGGTGAGCGCAGCCGGAACACTAAGCCACGGCATATCCTCGAACCGGTAGAAGTTAAGCTGAATCTTCAAGTGAGAGACCGGCGCAAGCGCCGACTTCGACCGGTGGCTTAACCCCACGAAAAAGCCGTCATGCGCGCGTTCGAGCGGCAGCTTGACGCGCTGCTGCGAGGTCGTGCCGCGGTCGTAACCGTAGCCAAACCGCATGTACTCGCCCGCCTGTATCTCGCATCCGGCCGCGCTGTAATCGGGCAGCCCGGCTTTCACCGGGCAGTTAATCGCCCCGTTGCCGTCCTTGTCCTCGAACAGCTTGCCGTCGCCGTTCGCGTCCGTCCAGTCAGTCGGAACCACGCGCCAGCTTGAGTTGGCGTTATAGTCTCCATCAGGGTCGAACTCGCCGAACGGCTGGACCAGGACGATCTCGACCATCTGCGCGCCGGCCGGAATGTCCCGCGTAATGTCGACGAGGTAATCCGGGTGAAAGAAACTGGCCGACTCGAATTTCTGATCGACGGTCGTAAAGTCGATCGTTTTCTCGGTAAACCGCACGAGGTGATCATCGGAGAGGGTCAACTGAACCGGCGACGCGCCCGCGTTGCTGACCGTAAACGTCTCAGTACGGCTCTGGCCCGCAAACATGATGCTCGCGAACGCGTCATACTTCGTCCCGCGATAGTCGCCAAACGTCACGCTGTCCGGCAGCACGCTCACCCCGCCCAGTCCGGCCGCAATCCGAACGCTGCGCAACGCGTTGACCACGCCCGCGCCCTCCACAAATCCGTCGTTCTGGGCCGTGTCCGCGCCGGCCATCAGCAAGGCGCGCGCCTCCACGTTCGTCGGCCAGCGCCCGTGTTTCTCCCTGAACGCCTGCATCGCCAGCGCCAGGTTGCCGAGCGCGACCGGCGTCGACCGGCTCGTGCCGCCCCAGTTCTCCCACGCGTTCCACCCATCCGCGCCCGCGCCAAACGCCTCGTTGAGCGGCACGTTGCCTGCGCCCCATGCGCCGTTCGCCAGCACAGACACGCCGACCTCGCCCTGCGCAGTCGGCCCGCGGTCCGAAAAGCTCATGCTGTCGCCGTGCAGGATTTGATCCTGCGCGACGATGCTGTCAAAGCTGTAGCCGCTGGAATCGTAAAGGGTCGACGCGCCCACAGAGATGCTCAGGTTTGCGCCGGGCGAGTTCGTCGTGCCGTACCCCGCGCCGCCGTTGCCCGTCGAATTGCCCTCGACCAGATACGGATTGACGGTGCGCAGGATGTAGTCGAACAGCCGCGAGCCGTAGTCCCATCCGTCGTTGACCGTGTCTGAGTTGCCCCAGCTGTTGCTGATGATGCGCATGTCATCCGCGGTCTGCGCTTTGCCATCATACCCCAGTGCGGCGAACAGCATGCCCTCGTCGAGCGCGTTCGAGGTGGTGTACCCATCGCCGTTCGCGCTCAGCTTCACGTCCCGGCCGCCGCCCTGCACCTGCCCGGTGAAGGGCGTCCCGTCGCCCGCGGGCTTGAACGCGGGCGCGCCTCCGTCGATGATGCCCTGGCCGGCAATGCCCGACGCGCACAACGTGCCGTGATCGCCGCTCTCCTCGAAATCGTTGATCGCGAATGCCACCAGTTCGCCCGGCCCTGCCACATCCGCTCCCAGCCCGTAGCGCCAGTCGGACGCGGGCAGCGGATGCTTGCCGTCGCTGATCCAGTACACCAGCCCGCCGGACAGGTCCGCATAACCGTCTTCGTCGAGGTCCATCGACACGACCTCGTCCCCCTTCACGGCCTTCTTGTTGTTCGTGAAGTCGAGGTCGCCGTCAAGGTCGACGTACACCGTGTCATAAACGCCCGCGGTCTGTTCGTCGACCACGAGCACGGCCACGCGTTCGTTGAAGAACTGCTCGAACGTCGTGTCTGGATGCGATCCGAAATGATACACCCCGCTCTTGCTCGTGGCAGGCAAACGATAGGTGTAGCCGAACGGGTCCAGGCTGTTGATCGGGGAAAAGACGGCGGTTGCCGTCCCGTCGCCGCTAAGGGTCAACTGCGCGCCGGAGCGCGTTTCGCTCGTGTCGGCATAATCCGGCGCGTAGCCGAGTAAGCCCTTGCCCGACTTGATGTAGTCCGTGCCCTGGTAATAGTCGTAGGCGAGGTTGAGCATGGAGAACGCGTCGAACATCTGCGGCCAGCCGAAGTACGGCGAGACGGGATCATCGACGCGCGCATAGGTGTTTTTCAGGTCAGGGTGCGCAAAGTCAGTCCCCGTGTCGTTGACCAGCGCCTTCACGCCCGCGCCGGTGTAGCCCAACTCCCACGCGGCCTTGGACCGGTGAACATCGAGCACGTCAAACCAGTCGGCTGGCCGCGCTGGTGGCGTGGGTGGCTGAACGCTGCCGCGCTTCGCCTTCAGGGCATCAATTCGTTGGCGCGCCGCACCCGGATCGTACGCGTTCAACCGCCGCTCGCCCATGTCGGGCATCCGTGGCCGTTCGCCGAGGAAACGCAAATCCTGAATGGCTGCCACGCTCCGTAGCGAGGCCAGTTTGACGATGTTCGCAGCCTTGATCCGGCCGTAAAAGGTCTGCGCGCCATTCGGCCAGACGTACTGGGCAACAAAAATATCGCTTAGATATGGGCTGAGATCCGCGCCGGCCGCCGCGTAGACGACGACATCGAACGCGTCCCCCGCAGCCGCCACGCTAACCTGAGCCCGCAGCTTCGGGTGAATCTTCGAGGCAAAGTCATCTTCCGCCGTCACGACATCGCCTTGTCCGGCCGCGTGAGCCGCCGGTGCCCTCGTTGAAGGCGCCGCGACCGAAGAGGCAGCCAGAAGCAAAGCCAGGGCGAGAAGCGTCAGCCTGAGGGGGAGTCGGGGCACTTTTGTTCTCCTTGCGGTGTTGTTGCGATTATAGATGGGGCAGAGGGGGCTGTCAACGAATTGCGCGCGGCGCGCGCTACTGCCCGCGCAAAATCAGCGGCAAATTGAGCCGGCCCGGAATCGGCACAACGACGCCGGTCCACGCACCGATGAACGCGCTCTGCTCCCGCGTCGAATCGACCTGCGCCTCGACCGGCCCCGAAGTGAGTTGATACCCCTCGGAGACTTCGGCGATCAGCGTGTAGCTACCGGAAGGGAGAACGTCGAAGCGGAACATGCCCGTCGCATTTTCCGTGGCAGTGTAAGCCACCGGCTGACCGGCCTGCTCCAGCAACACGTAAGCGTTCGGCGCCCCGCGCGTCTCCCAGGGCTGCCGGACGCCGTCGCCATTGCCGTCCAGGAAGACGTGGCCCCACAGCACCGGACGGATGCGGGTCAGCACGGTGCGCCGGTTATCGCTCGGCGTCAGCTCGCGCTGCGCGGCGTTGACCGATGCGGCGGTGGTAAGCAGCCCATCGCCCACCGTTGTCGGCGTCATCACCACAGTCACCTGCAAGCTCGCGCCCGGATCAAGGCGCACGACACCGCAACGCATCTGGTGCCCGTCAAGAGAGCACTGATCACCAGCGATATGAACGCCCTCAAAGACCGGATCAGCAGGCAACGTGGCGCTCAGCGTCACGCTGGTCGCCGCAGTTGCGCCGGTGTTGGTGATGGTGAACGTAGCCGTCAGCGCATTGCCCGCAACGACCTCCACAGGCGCTGTCTCCACCTGGAGCCGCAAATCCACCGGCTGAACCTGTTCCGCGAGCGCGCGCGCCAGATCAATCCGGCCCCAGCCTGTTTCATCGTCGCGGCCGGGCAAGCCCACGTCCGCCAGCGTCCCCTGGAGCTGCGCCTTGACGCCGTCTGCCGTCAGCGCAGGCCAGCGCGCCCAGACGAGCGCAGCCGCAGCCGCGACATGAGGGGCCGCCTCAGACGTGCCAGAGAGCTTCGCGTACGAGCTTTGGCCCAGGCCAGACACGTACCAGGTGCTGAGGATGTCGATGCCGGGCGCGGCCAGGTCGACCCGCGCGCCCGGATTGCTGAACGAAGCCGCGTTGTCCGACGGGTCTGTTGCGCCCACGGCCAGCGCGCCGGGACAGGCTGCGGGGTAATACACCGTATTGTCCTTGTTGCCCGCGGCAGCGACAACGATCTTGCCTTTGTTAACGGCAGCGGTGACGGCAGCGCACAGCGTCTGTGAAG
>CAZPTI010000342.1:0-4944 GCA_964588925.1 uncultured Anaerolineales bacterium
TTGAGGGATAAATCCGAGGATTTCTGCTTACTGCACGCTTAACTACAGGTTACAATATAGCTATTGATACATATCATAGGTGGAAAGCAGTATCGCGCGCTATATCGGTATGTCTGTTTTACCTGTCACCCCTGTCACCGAACGGCTATGAACTTATATGAGGGGGACTCTCAAAAGTACTGTCACCACTGTCACCACTGTCACCACTGTCACCCCGATAGCATTGTGTGTCGACCTCTCAAAAGTGCTGTCACCCCTGTCACCGCTGTCACCCCTGTCACCCGCAACTACCGCACTCCCGCCCACTCGTGCTACAATCTCCGCAACAAGGAGTAAGCGATGGACGAGGCGCTGATTAAGAAGCTGCAACTCAAGCCCGGTATGCGGGTGCTGGTGCTGAACGCGCCGGAAGGCTATCTCGACCGGCTGACCCCCCTGCCGGAGGGCGCGACCTTCGTCGAACAAGGCCCGGCGGACTGGGTGCAGGTGTTCATGCGGAACAAGGCGGAAGTCGATGCGCTCGCGCCACGGGGGATCGAGGCGGTCGTCCGTGAGGGCGCGCTGTGGCTGTGCTACCCGAAGGGGCGCTTGAAAGCGGGCGCAAAGGCCGGAACTGATATTAACCGTGACACCGGGTGGGACGTGGTGATGCTGACCGGCTGGGGGCCGGTGACGCAGGTCGCGCTCGACGAGACGTGGTCGGCGCTGCGCTGGAAGCCGGAATCCGACGTGAAGCGCAAGAGCGGCGGGACATGGGCGGAACGCTCCTGACCCTGCTGCGGACGGCGGGCGCGCTGCTCCTGCTGATCGGGCTGGCGGCGTGCGCTGCGAGTCCATCTGCGGGCGTCCCTCGCTTCCGGGCGAGCGCGCTGCAACCCGGCGACGGCCTGACGATCAACGACGCAACGGGCGACGTGGTGTTCGACATCACCAGCGAGCGGGGCATCGGCAGGATCGAGTTCGAGCGGCTCGGCGCAGCCCCGCAGACGGTCGCGTTCAACCTGCACCTGAGGGGGCTGGAGGAGTACCGGCTGACGTGGGACGGGCAGACCGTCACGGGCAACCACTCCTCCACCGGCGGCCCCGCTGATCCCGCCATCCGCATCGAAGGGACGCCCACGATCCCCCTGCAGGACGGCTACTTCGTCCTCACCCCGCCCCCGGCCTTCATCCAGGATGCGCCCCGGAAGTTCACGCTGCAATGGATCGACTTCTACCGGTGAGCGCGAAACCCGTCGGGTGTGTGTTGGCGATCATTCTGCTCGTCAGCCTCCTGTGTCCGGCTGTTGCGGCTGCTGAGACGCCCCCCGAAGCCTTCTTCGACCGCACCGGCCGGGTGAAGGTCGTTCCGTTTGAGACGCTGGCCGACCTGCAACGCGCGCTCACGGGCGCAAAGACGGCGGCGCAGGTGGATGGCGTCTGGCGGCAGGTGACGGCGCTCAGGCAGATGCCCCTCGTGTTCGGCGACACGGCGGCCTTCCTGTGGCGGGGCAAGGCGTCCTCCGTTGCCTGGGTGGGCGACTTCACCACGTGGCGCGCCGGGGAGCCGCTGGCCGGAAAGCGAGTCACCGCCGACGTGTGGCTCGCCACAGTCGAGTTCCCGCCGGATGCCCGTTTCGACTACCGGGTGCGCGTGGACGGTCGCGAGCGGGTCGATCCGCTGAACCCCGTCAGGCAGCTCGGCGCGTACGGCTATAACTCCGTCGTCACCATGCCGCAATACGTCCCCTCGCCGTGGATCGTGGCGCGTTCCGGCGTGGCGAAGGGCAGGGTCAGCGAGCCGTTCGTCATCCAGAGCCGGAAGCTCGGCTACGCCAAACGGTTCACCGTCTACACCCCGCCCGGCATGGAGACGCTGCGCGAGCTGCCCGTGCTCTACGTCACCGACGGCCACGAGTTCAGCCACGCCGAGATGGGCGCGCTCCCGACCGTGCTCGACAACCTGCTGGCCGAGGGGCGCATCCGTCCGCTGATCGCCGTCTTCATCGACCCACGCGACGTGGCAACGGGCGAGAACAAGCGGGGCCCCGAGCTGCTGACCAACCCCCGCTTCCAGTGGTTCCTCACCGACGAGCTGCTCCCGTGGATCGACGCGCGCTACCCCACGCGCCCCCTGCCCGAAGCGCGCGCCCTCGCCGGGATGTCGCTCGGCGGCCTCCACGCCACCTACACCGCCCTGCGCCAGCCCAACTACTTCGGCCTCATCGGCGTCCTCTCCCCCTACTACCTCGCCAAGCCCGCCGTCCTTGCCGAAGTGGAGAAGGCCCCCCGCCAGCCGGTCCGGTTGTTCGTCAGCCAGGGGACGTACGATTACGATGTTGACAATACGCGCCACCTGCGCGATGTTCTCAGGGCGAAGGGCTACGCGTTCAAGTACGTCGAGGCGAACGACGGCCACTCGTGGGGCAACTGGCGGAATGCGCTGGATGACATGGTGGTGTATTTCTTTGGTTCGTAGCCACGCACGGAAGAGGTTGGCATGAATGCGGTAAAGGTTGAGACGAAAGAGATGCCCGGCCCGACGACGTCCGCCTTGCAGGAGATGGGCAAGTTCGGCAATGACCCGCTGGCGTACTTCGAGCACCTGGCGGGGACGTACGGCGATTACGTCAAAATGAAGATGATCCGGGGCGAAGGGGTCCTGCTCGTCGCGCCCGAAGCCATCGAAGAGGTGCTCGTCCGCAAGAAGAAGCACTTCATCAAGGGGCGCGCGACACGGGCGCTCGGCGCGCTGCTCGGCAACGGCCTGCTGGTCAGCGAGGGGGACTTCTGGCGGCGGCAGCGGCGTCTCGCGCAGCCCGCCTTCCACCGGGACCGCATCAGCCAGTACGCCGACCGCATGGTCAGCCTGGGCACGGCGATGGTCGACCGCTGGCAGGGGGGCAAGGTGCTGGACGTCCACGACGAGATGGTCAGGGTGACGCTCGCCATTGTGGCCGATGCGCTGTTCAGCGCCAACATGGCGCAGCACGCCGATGTGGTCGGTCGCAGCCTGGAGACGACGCTGTGGCACTTCCAGTGGTGGTCGCGCAATGCGTTCCTGGTGCCCGTGTGGCTGCCCGTCGGCCCGAACCGCCGTTTCCAGCGCGCGAAGCGGGACCTCGACCGCATCGTCAACGCCATCATTGCGGAGCGCATGGCGCAGCCGGAGGGTCAGCGGGGCGGCGATCTGCTCGGCATGCTGCTCAGCGCGCGCGACGAGGACGGCTCGGCCATGAGCGCGCAGCAGGTGCGCGACGAAGTGATGACCCTCATGCTCGCCGGGCACGAGACCACGGCCAACACGCTCACGTGGACGACGCTGCTGCTCAGCCGCCATCCTGAAGTGCGGCTCAGGCTGGAGGAGGAGCTGCGCCGGGCGCTCAATGGCCGTCCGCCCACGCTGGCCGATCTCCCCAACCTGCCCTATAACGAGATGGTCGTCAAGGAGTCGATGCGCGTCTATCCGCCCGTCTGGGTGCTCGGCTACGAGGCGGTCGACGATACGCCCATCGGCCCGTACACGATCAAAAAGGGCACGGCGGTCTTCATGTCGCAGTGGGTCAACCACCACGAGGCGCGCTGGTTCCCCGAGCCCCAGGCGTTCAGGCCGGAGCGGTGGGCCGATCCCGCCATGAAGCAGCTCCCCGCCTACGCCTACTTCCCCTTCGGCGGCGGCGAGCGGCTGTGCATCGGCAAGTCGTTCGCGCTGATGGAGGCGCAACTGCTGCTGGCGACCATCGCGCAGCGCTACCGTCTCGACGTGGTGGCCGATCAGACCATCGCGCTCGACCCCTCGGTCACGCTGCGGCCGGCGCACGGGTTGCAGGTGGTGGTGAAGGCGGTGTAGGCGCGCGTGAGATGCGCCTGGCGCGTGCGGGACGGGCGGAGGTGTGGCAGGGGGAGTGCGGCCATCTCGAATAAGCGAATGCGCGCCTGCGGGCGGGATCGAATAAACGAATCTTGCAGCGGCGGAAGTTTCGTGGCCTGGCGCAATTCGTTTATTCGACCCGTATTCGCTTATTCGAGATGGCCGCGCATACCCCTTTCCCCGCATACCGCTCTCCCTGCGCGCCCTCTTCTCTCATCCGGCTTCCCCTCCCATCTTCGATCTTGCATCTTCAACCGCACTTCTCTGGAACAATTGACGCCCCGCCTCCGTTCCTATCCCCCAGAGACCCCATGCCATGCGGCAGTTGGGACCGTACGCGTTTAGAGCGAGTCGAAAGGAGTACGGAAGATGCGAGGATTTCGGGTGTTGGGTTTGCTGACGGTATTGACATTGCTGCTCAGCCTGGCGCCGGCTGCCTTAGCGCAGACGAGCACGCCCCCGCCGGATCAGGCGCCGGGCGTCATTGGCACGGGCACCCCGGCCGTGGGCGCGCCGGGCACGGATCAGGCGCCGGGCATTGTGGTTCCCGGCACGGGCACAGGTTCGACCGGAACCGATCAGACCGGGACCGGCGCAGGGCAGGAAGCGACCGGCCAGACTGCTGACGGCTACGTCATGCGCGCCACGGAGATTCTCGGCATGCGCGTGACCAACATGGACGGCCGCCGCCTGGGCCGGATCGACAACCTCCTCGTAGCGCCCTCCAGCGGCGACGTGGTTTATGCGCTCGTCGCCACGGGCGGCTTCTTCGGCCTCGGTGAGAAGCTGGTGGCCGTCCCCTTCCGCCTCTTCCGCTACGACACGACGGAAGATGCGTTCACGCTCGACATGACCACGGCCGCCTTCGGTCGCGCGCCGAGCATGACCCGCTACGGCTCAATCGACACCGGCGACCTCACGAACAACGCCGATATGCAAGGGTTCTGGGGCGAGTTCATGGGCAGCGGCGAGTCGGGCGCGACCGGCACGGGCACGGGCTCAACTGATACTGGCACTGGCACGGGCTCAACCCTGACCGGCACGCCCACGCCTGTCGCCACCACGGGTTCAACGGGTTCGACCGGCACGGGCAC
>CAZPTI010000343.1:0-4917 GCA_964588925.1 uncultured Anaerolineales bacterium
GCCAAGCCTGAACCTGCTGCAAAACGTCATGCTGCCGATGGATTTTGCGCGGCGGCTCAAGCCGCGGGATCGCAAGGAGCAGGCGCATTGCCTGCTGGAGTTGGTGGGGTTGAAGGATCAGTGGCATAAACTGCCGTCGCAAATCTCGGGCGGGCAGCAGCAGCGCGCAGCCATCGCGCGCGCGCTGGCAAACCAGCCGCCGCTGCTCGTCGCGGATGAGCCGACGGGCAACCTCGACGCGCGCACGTCGGACGAGGTGTTTTCGCTGTTCTGCCGGCTGGCAAGCCAGGGCACGACGCTCGTCATGGTGACGCACAACGAGGAACTCGCGCGGCAAGTCCCGCGCACTGTTACGGTGGTTAACGGGATGATTGCGCGGGATGAGCGACGGGAGACAACAGGATGCGCAGGATTGGAAGGATTCACAGGATTGCCCGCGACCTCTACACCGCAAACCATTACCGTTGAATCCGACGCGATCTTGAATCCTGCAAATCCTTCAAATCCTGTCAATCCTGTTAAGCCCATCGTCACCCCATCCGAGAATGGCAAGGGCCGACGATGAGCGTCCTCTGGCGGAAGGTCTTTTTTGACCTGTGGAGCAACAAGACGCGCACCCTGCTGGCCGTTATCAGCATCGCGGCGGGGCTGATCACGGTCGGCGGGATCTTCGGGCTGCTGGATCAGTTGCTGTCGTCGATGGACGCGGCGCACCGCGCGGTGCAGTCGTCGCACGTCAACATCATCCTCCGCGCCTACGTGGACCAGGCGGTTGTGGACGATCTCAAAAAGACACCCGGCGTAGTCGACATCGACCCCGTCAACCAGATTTCCGTGCGCTACAAGCTCAACGCGGACGACGCGGAGTGGAAGATCGGGACCATCGTCGAGAGGCCGGACTACGACGCGCAGACGTACGACAGACTCGAATTAAAGGGCGGCGCGTGGCCGTCCGGGCTGAACCTCGGCGTGGAGCGGCTGACAAGCGAGCACTGGGGCGTTGCGCCGGGGGACAGTGTCATCCTCGAAGTGGACGGGGAACCGCGCGAGTTTGCAGTCGACGGCCTGGTGCGCCATCCCTTCGTGCAGCCGCCGCCCTTTGGGGGCCAGGCGCACTTCTTTGCCAGCGCCGAGGGCCTCGCCGGGTTCGGCGTGCAGGAGGGCCGCTTCGGGCAGTTACTGGTGCGGGTCGACAACTACAGCCTCGCGCGTAGCCAGGAAATCGCGGGCGAGCTGCGGCAGCGGTTGGGCAATAAGGGCTACGGCGTCGTGGTGACGCTCTATCAGGACCCCGAACGCCACTGGGGGCGCAAGTTTCTCGAAGGCGTCAACCTCGTCTTGCAAATCATGGCGATTGTCTCCTTGCTGATGAGCGTCATCCTGGTGCTCAACACGTTCACCGCGCTCATTACGCAGCAGACCGACCAGATCGGCGTCATCAAGGCCATTGGCGGGCAGAGCGGGAGCATCGTGCGGCTGTACCTGGCCGGCGCGGTGATCCTCGGCGCGCTGGCGTTACTCCTTGCGCTGCCCGTCGGCGCGGCGTTCGCGTTTTACATGGCGAAGACGTATCTCCGCCTGTTCAACATCGACTACGACGTCTTTCAAATTTCGCGCAACGCGGCCATTATCACAACTGTCGCGGCGTTCGCTGCGCCCGTGCTGGCCGCGCTGTGGCCTACTCTGAAGGGCGCGGCGATCACCGTGCGCGAGGCGATTGCGACGTACGGCATCGGCGCGGATTTCGGGTCGAGCCGGCTGGATCGCGGGGTTGAGAAGGTGGGCGGTGCGCTGCTGCCGCCCGCGTATGCCGCGAGCCTCGGCAACCTGTTCCGCCGCAAGGGCCGTCTTGCGCTGACCGTGCTCGTGCTGGCCGTTGCGGGCGCGATGTTCCTCGTCGTGATGAGCCTCATTTCTTCCATCCAGTACACGATGGATAACGACATCGCTCGGCGCGGGTATGACGTAAAGATCGGGTTTGCGGGCGAGCGGATGGCGAACGAGGTGTTGCGCATTGCCGAAGACACGGCAGGAGTGCGCGAGGTCGAGACGTGGTACAGCCGCAACGCGACCATCCTGCGCGAGGGCGAGCGGTTGCAGGATTCTGCAGGCCTGGGCGCGCAACTGACCGGACTGCCGCCCGAGACGACGATGCAGCGGCCATTCATGGTCGAAGGCCGGTGGCTGACGCCGGAGGATGGCCGCGCGGTGGTAATGAGCGCGGAGACCGCAGGCAAAAACACCATCGGGCTCGGCGACGAGATCACGCTGAACCTGGGCGAGTTGGGCGAGGCGAAGTGGCAGGTGGTCGGGCTGTATCGCGTGGTGTACGACACCGGTTTCGTGGTGGAGCCGATCTATGCGCCGCTCGACGCGATGCTGGAGGCGACCGGCAAGGAGAACGTCGCAAGCCAGGTGCTGCTCAAGACGGACGACGCGACGCTGGCGGGCGCGAAGCAGGTGTCGGACGACCTGCGGACGCAATACGAGGACAAGGGCTGGCGTGTCGACTTTTACACGACCGCGCTCAAGCAGGAAGAACGCGACTACGCAGCAAACCAGTTCGCCACGGTCATCGGCATGTTGATCGGACTGGCCGCGCTCGTCGCCTCGGTCGGCGGGATCGGGCTGGCGGGCAGCCTGAGCATCGGCGTGGTCGAGCGGACGCGCGAGATAGGCGTGCTGCGCGCGATCGGCGCGCGCTCGCGCACGCTCATGGGCATCTTTATGATGGAAGGCGCGCTCCAGGGGTTGATGAGCTGGGTCATCGCCGTGCCCATTTCGTTCGTCCTCGCGCAGCCGCTCGCGCGGCTTATGGGGCAGGTGATGCTTAACATTGACCTCGACTTCTCGTACAACTGGCTTGCGGTCGCCGTGTGGCTGGGCGTAGTGACCGGCATCGCGTTCTGCGCGGCTATGTTCCCCGCGCAGAACGCGACGAAGATTAGCGTGCGACAGGCGTTGGCCTATTCCTAGCGCCACGCCCTACATGAGAATGGTCGCTGTAAGGTAGGGGAGCAGAGCCAACGCGCCCAATGCGGGATGCCCGCGCCGCGTCTGGTTCTGCTTGTCCCAGTTGAAGAGATAGATTGCCAGGCCGAAGGCAAGCAGTCCGCCGCACGCGGTGACGACCGCCGACCAAACCGGCGGGAACACGGTCTTTTGCCCGTAGGCCAGTCCCTGCATCGCCTGCATGACATGCGTGGCCGGTAGGAGGCCCGAGACGCGCCTGATTCCCTCCGGAAGGATGTCAAGCGGCATCATCAGGCCCCCCAGAATCATCGACGGCAGGAACAGCGCCTGCGACATGGCAAGAACCCCCCGTGAACTCACCGCCACAACCCCGATCAACGCGCCGAGCGCGCACATAACGAACGCGCCAAGCGCAAGCAGGCCGCCAAACACAAGCGGTTGCCCAGGCAGCGCCGCGCCGAAGACGGGGCCGGCGGTCAGCGTGATGACCAGCGAGACGACCAGCACGTGCACGGTGGCGGCCAGGACAGGAATCGTCACGATTGACGAGGCGGGGACGCCGTTGATCCTGAAGCTGCGGTAAATGCCCGCGTCGCGCGCCTCGACCATGGGCCCGCCCATCGCCAGCAGTCCGCCACCCATCATGGCAAAGACGCACATCGCGGGGATCAGCGTCTCCTTGAACAGCGGATTGACAGCGGTCATGGTCAGAGACAGGAGCGCGTAGACGCCAAGCGGAAACAGGTAGCTCATGAAGAGTAGCGACGGATTCCGCAAACCGGTCTTGAACTCGTAGGCGAAATGGTTGGCGAAGGCAGTCATACGGCCCCTCCCTTCTGACTCGCAGGCGCTGTGATCTCCAGGAACCGTTCTTCAAGCGTAGGTCGTTCAACGCGCAGGTCGACGAGCTTCTCGCCGGACTTATTGATCGCATCAAGCACGGCGCTGACAGTCGCGCCGGTGTCTGTCGTGAAGTAGACTGCGTAGTCCTCCTCTGCGCGCATTCGCGTCACGCCGGGCAGCGGAGGCGGGTTTGCGGCCAGCGCACCGCTCTCGGTGCGCGCCGATACTTTTGTCAAGCCCGAACCGGTGGCGGTGAGCTCGCGCGGCGAACCGGTGGCCGCGATTCTGCCGCGCAGGAGGATCGCAACACGGTCGGCCAGCTTCTCGGCCTCGGCCATATCGTGTGTTGCCAGCACGATCGTCGTCCCATCCGCCGCGAGCTCACCGATCAACGCATGTAGTTCGGCGCGCGCGTTCACGTCCAGGCCCGCGGTCGGCTCGTCCAGGAAAAGCACCTGCGGCCTGTGCGCGGCGGCAAGCGCGAGAGCCAGGCGGCGCTGCTGTCCCACGGAGAGTGAACCAAACTGCGCGTCGCGTTTCTCTCCCAGCCCGAGCCGGTCGAGCAACTCAAGCCGCGGGGGCTGGCGATGATATGCTGCGAAGAAACGAATCGCCTCGCGCGGGGTCATGCTGGGTGGCAGGGCCGAGGTCTGAAGCTGCACGCCGATCAGCGCGGCCAGCTTGCCGGGCTGGCGTCCCGGGTCGACGCCGAGAATCTCTAGACTTCCCGCATCGGCGCGGCGCAGGCCCTCGAGGCACTCCAGCGTGCTGGTTTTGCCCGCTCCGTTTGGCCCAAGCAGGCCGAAGATTTCGCCGCGTCGCACTTGAAACGAAATTGTGTCGACCGCGCAAAAACCGCGGTAGCGCTTCGTTAGATCACGCGCATAGATGGCAACGTCCTGCATTTCGGCTCCCTTCGCCCTGCAACGGGGGCTACACCTGCAACTGCGCTGATGCCCTCAGAGTACAGTACGCCGATAACGTAGTTTTGTTGCAAGGAGGGGCCTTCGACTTTACATGACCCGCATCATAGCGTGCGCTTGCGCCGGGTGCTATAGTATTCCCGTTGCCAGAACTATCTTTTCGGTTGGCGCAGTTGCC
>CAZPTI010000344.1:0-4909 GCA_964588925.1 uncultured Anaerolineales bacterium
AGAGCGACGAAGACCTTGTTCGTGATCGGGTTGACCCTCACAAAGGTGGGGTTGCCGCTCACGGAGATGGTCGCAAGGGGCGCAAGTGTTTCGGCATCCAGCACCGTCACGTCGTGGCTGGCCCAGTTTGCCACGTACACTTTGCGAGTCGTCACATTGACATCCACGCCCCACGGCTGACTGCCTGTTGTGGCGTTCCCCTCTTCCGCCAGGGTGGTCCCATCGAAGCGATACAGCCGGTTGTTGTCGCGGCTGGTCACGTAGATGTCATGCGTGTCCTCACGGACCGCAACGCTCTTTGGATGCGCCAGCCCTGTAACCTCGTCCGTTGCGCTCGGCTTTGGAGTCGGCGTCGGTTCGCCAATGATGATGGGCAGGTAGATGATATACTCGCACCCTTCGGGCGGACACGTTGCTGTTGGCGTAAAGGTGGGCGAAGGCGTGGGCGTGTTGGACGGCGTCGGCGTGGCTGTGAATGTGGGCGTGACGGATGGCGTTGCGGTCTCTGTTGGGGTTACAGTGGCAGTGGGCGTCGACGAGGCGGTTGGGGTATGGCTCGGCGTGGGTGACGAGCCGGACGTCGGCGTCGAGGTCGACGTGGGCGTCTGGGAGGGCGTAGAAGTGAGCGTGACGGTCGCGGTCGCGTTGAGCGCATACCCAAAGTCGGCGTCCGCGTATGCCTGCACCCCGGGTGGCAGATAGACCAACAACGGGTTCGCGCCGATCGTGTTTTCGCTGGTAAGGGAGTAACCGACAAGCGGCCCGCCCGGCTGAAAATTCGCCGGCGCGACCATGACCCAGTAGAAGGCGTCTGTCACCGCAAGCTGGAACTCATACCACCCGAACTGCTGCCCAGGCGCACCCGGGTTGTCGCCGGTCACCTGCTGACCGGTAAAGGTGTCCAGCGTGGGGTCGAATACGCCGTCGCCATCATCGAGATAGAGATCAACAAACACGTTATTGATGCCCGATTCGTCGAGGTCTTGCAGCCCGTCTTTGTCCGCGTCGTTCCAGATGAAGTCGCCAAGCGTTGACTGGCCGGCAGGGGCGGCGTGAGCGGACACAGGCGCCTGCGAAGATACGGTGGAGACCGGTGCGGAGAGGAGAGGCGCAAGGAGCGTGGTCGTGAGACACAGCATCAGGGAGAACCAGCCCAGGCTGCGCAGCGCGCGAGATGCGCGCGGAGTTTCTTTCATGGGTGTTTCCCCCGTGCGGCCCATAAAGGGAAAAATGGCCGCTACGACTTGTAGCGGCCACTGCTGATCTCAGGCGCGTTGTCGCAGTTGGGGCTACGACGGAGCGGAACGTCTACCTGCCACGATTTGAAGCGTATCGGACCGCGAACAAGAGCCCGACGAGAAGCAGCGCCGCGAGGGCGTAGATCAGAGCGCTCGTCCCGGCAGCCGAAGCCGTCAAACCGGAAAGGCGAACGGCGTTGGGGCCGAAGGCGAAGAGGTAATCTTCCACCTCGCCGTCATTAGCCGGCCCGCTCGCAGTCAAGCCGCCCGCCACGCTGATCCGGGCTCGCGTAAGGATGTTGGTTGGGTTCGCGCCCATCGTGCCGGCCGGGATGTCGAAGTAGACCTGATAGGTCCCTGTGGCCCATGCCGTAGTGGGCAATGCTGCGCCAGTGTTGTCGCGAAGGACAATCGCGGCGAGCGGGGATGCGTCAGACGGGTTGAAGTCCATGAAGAGCTGCGGGACGCCGCTGCCGCCGGTGATCACGATCTGGAAGCTGCCACCCTTCCCCGCGCTGACCGCGCCGTCGGTCCACGGCCCGGCCAGTCCCGGCTGGTAGGTCACACCGTCTTCGTCGTCCGGGGTTGTCCCGTTCAGATCATCGCCGTTAACGGCAGTTAGCGGCTGCCCGTCCGTCTCGCTGTCGATCTGCGTGCCGAGCCGCAGCGGTGTGGTGATGAAATGTCGTGCGCCATTGCTGAGCAGCAGCGTTGGGCCGGAGCCATCGGGCAGGTCGCCGAGGTCCATCCCCTGCGTTACGGGCGTTTCGCTCTGCTCGGGCGGGAGAACCTGCTCGGTGGCGTCAATCGTGACGCCCGTCGCGGCTGCGATGTTGACGGTGGGGCTGCACAGGAGGGTGTTGGCAACCGGCGAAACCGCTACCGCATACTCGATTGTCGCGACGATCTGCCCGCCGTTAGCGTTGCAAGCCGCGCCGTCGCCGGCGAACTCGCCCGGCACGTTCTGGCCTGCGAACGGCGCAATCTGGTTGCAGCCGATGGTCGGATTCGCGTCGACATATGCGCCAGGCCCCCATGCGCCCGCCGCGATGGACGTGGCGACCGAGTCATAGCTGTCCTCGGAGATGTACTGGGCGTCGTTGTGGGCGGTCTGCGGCCCGCTCAGCGGATGCTTTGCTGCGTGCGCGCCCGGCAGCACGCGACCTGCGCCGCCCGCCTCCGCGTTGTCGCGGTACGGATCGCTGAAGGCCACTTTGCTGTTGGCGAGATCAATGCCCGAAGTCGTGACGTAGTGGCCGCCGAGGCGCCTGGCGGGGTCATTGTCGAGGCCCAACTGCCAGAAGCCAATAAGCAGAACGACGTCCTCCGACCGGCGCACTTCGTCGCCCAACCACTGAAAGGTGGGTGCCTTTTGCGTTGTGATGGTGTATTGCGCTGCCAGGCCCGCATCGCTGATGTACTGCGTCACGCCCGCGGCCAGCCCGGTTGGCGTGGTGCCAACGCCTGCGGTCGTACCCATCAAGGTTGCGAGATTATCGACGAGCGGCGGTACGTTGCGCGGGTCATGATCATCCCACACACCCACGCTGTAGGACTTGATGAGCGGATAGCCATCGCTGATGGTCGGCGGCGGGGTCGCGCCCGGCTCGAATTTGCTGTCGAACCACCAGAGGGAGTTCGCCATTGCCACCGGGCCGGCGCGATACCACCCGCTGAGGCTGCCTGCCGGGTTGTCCCAGCCGCTCTGCTTCTGGTCGAAATCCGGGATGCCCTTCGGCGCGTAGTCCTGCCAGCCACCTTCCTTCCACGCCATTTCGTTGCTGATCTGCGCCGTGTAGGTGACGTCTACCACGATGGATTGGCCGGTGGGCAGCGGGCCGAGGTTATTCCAGTGCAGCCGACCAAGCACGACATCGACAATATCCGGCGTGATCGTCGCGCTGACGAACTTCAGGCACGCGGGCGAGAAGAAGTCGTCCAGCGGCACCGGGTTGAGTGTCTGCGGGCCGGTGTTGCTGATCGTGATGCGGAACTTAACCGTTGAGCCCGTCGCCACGTAGAGGGCCGTATCGAGTCGCGCCTTGGTTACGGTGAAGGGCGCGTTGATGTAGCCGAAGTCCGCGTCGAAGTAATCTTCCACCGTGTTGCCAAGGTAGACGACCAGCGGTGTGGGGCCAATCGTCAACTCGCTGGTGTGAACCTTGTTTTCCAGCGGCCCGCCGACGGCGAAGTTGGATGGGTCGATCTCGACGATGTACTGGTTGCCGCCCGCGGTGACGTTGAACTGATACCAGCCTTTATCGATCGCAGGTGTTGCCGGGTCATCACCCGTGAGGATGGATGAGACATACTCCCCAGGGTCAATCAAGCCGTTCAAGTTGGTGTCGTGGTATAGATTGACCTTAACGTTGTTGATGCCCGCGTTGAACTCGCTCTCAGCGCCCGCGAACAGGCCGTCGGCATTGGAGTCGAGCCAAACGTAGTTCCCGATACGGGAATTGCCCTGGGGCGCCAGCGCAGGAGCCGGGGCCGCTGCCAGCGCCGAAGAAGCAATCAGGGACATCAGCATAAAAACACAGACAAATATGGGTGCGCCGCGACGCATACGGTTCATAACGCTACCTCCTGGCGGGATCAGGGTCGGTTGGTCAAAGGCAGGAACAGCCTGGACTCAGTCGGGATGCGCAGCTCGGGATCGCCAAGCAGCAGGAATGTGTCGATCAGGTCTTCAAACGCGCCAGGCGGCGCGTTGGCGGCGAGATACAGCTTGGCGGACGTTGTTCCTGCGCCAAGCGTCTGCCCGTCGTGGAACATGGACAGGAAGAGGCCGCGCTCAAGATAGTCGTGGCCGGGCGCGAGGCCGAAACCGGTCGGCGACCAGCTTGCGACGGATCCACCATCCGGCCGGCGCAGGCTCAGTTCGCCCAGCGAAGACTCAGCGGGGTCGATGAAATACCCCTCGTTGCAGGTCATCGGCAGCATGATCGGCAGCCGCCCGGCGTTCGTCAGTGAGGTCATCGCCGCAACATCGTAAAGCCGCTCCGCGGCCCAGTACGTTTTCACGCCGTGCCCGACATAGCTCACCATGAGCGCGCCGCTATTGATTGCGCTGACGATCTGGCCGCGGCACTCCACTGAGGTGGCCGGGTTCGACAGGTCGCACGACTGCCCGAGATAAACCTTCTTCGGAGTGTAGTTGAACGGCAAAATCTTAACAGTCGCGCCGTTGTGGGTCGTTGTGCCGTCCGCGATGCCGTCCGAGTAGGCATAGAAGTTGCCGCCGCCGCCTTCCAGGTCATCCGCCACAAAGAGCACCTGCCGCTGCCACGCACCCGAGGGTTGCCCGGCGTACGCGATAGTCTTGCTCACCATCGCTGACGCTTCGGCAGGAGTGTTCGCCGGCAGACGGCCCACGCTGAGATCGGGCAGCATGTCAAAGCCGTTCGCTGTCCGCGTGACGGCCACGTAGCGGTTGTCCGTGGCCGTCTCGCCCACGTCCGGGTCAACCATGTCGAGGAACGGCGGCAGATAGGTAGGGGTGGTCGACTTGTACCCGCGAAAGTCGTATGTGCCGTCGCCAACGAGAAGGACGCTGGAAGGCGCAGGCTGTGTCCAGTTGGCGTAGGCGTAGGCGATGAAATCGCGGATGGCTTCCGCCGACATCATGCCACCGCCAAACTCGTCGTACGCGTCCTGGACGTCAACCACCT
>CAZPTI010000345.1:0-1400 GCA_964588925.1 uncultured Anaerolineales bacterium
CACGCCGGGCGGATCGCGGCCGGCCTGCTCTACGTCGTGGGCGAGGAGATCGCCGGCGGCCACACCTGGATCAACGGCGCCGACCTGATCGACAAGGGCAACGAGCTGCTCCTGCTCGACACGCTCGACAGCCGCGACGTGATCCGCGGCGCGGGCGAGCGCCTGCTGCAGGATGGGGCGCTCGTGGCGGAAGGCAACGCGGTGGCGCTGCCAGCGATGCTCGAGGCGGAGCGGTTGATCCAACGCACGTTCGCGACGCATGCGTGGATGGACCGCCCGCTCGGACACCGCGAACTGACCGAGCGGCTCAATTCCCGCCAGGTCGACGCCCTGCATACGGCGCTGCGGTGCACGATTGCGCTGATCTCGGGGGCCGCAGGCACGGGAAAGACGTTCGTCCTGGCCCGAATCGCGCGGGCGTTTCGCGATGCGGGGCTGCGGGTCGCCCTATGCTCACCGACGGGCAAGGCCGCCAAACGGATCGAGGAGACGCTGCGCGCCCAGGGTCTCGACCTCGAGGCGCGGACCATTCACCGCCTGCTGGGCTATGACGGTCAGAAATTCCGCCGGCCGAGCGTGTCGGAGCCGTTCTACTTCAGCGACGACCCCGACGTGGAACCCGACCCACCGTACGACGCCATCGTTGTCGACGAAGTGTCGATGGTCGATGTGCCGCTGATGGCAGCGCTGCTGGCGCGGATCGATTTCCAGCGCACGCGGCTGGTGCTGGTCGGCGATCACAACCAGCTTCCGCCCGTCGGCCCCGGCAACGTCCTGCGCGACCTGATTGCCCACCGGCTCGTGCCCACCGTAGTGCTCGAGACCGTCGAGCGCCAGGCCGGCATCCTGAAGAGCAACAGCACCGCGGTGCTCACGGGCGTGGTGTCACCGACCGCCGTCACCGACCCCGCCTGGACGGTGGTCGATGCCTTTCAAGACGCGCTGCCGATCCAAACCTACCTGCGCGACCTGGTGCTCAAGACGCTGCCGCAGCAGCTGGGACTCGATCCAGTGCGCGATATCCAGATCATCACCCCGACGCACCTGGGCGCACTCGGCACCAAGGCGCTCAACCAGATGCTGCAGCATCTGCTGCATGGTGACCCCGGCCGGAAGTTCGCCGTCGGCGACAAGGTCATCCAGACGGCCAACGACTACGAGCTGGGCGTCATGAACGGCACGCAGGGCCGCGTGCTGGCGTACGAGCCGGGCGCCGAGGGCGGCTACTGGATCGCGTTCGACGGTGTCGGCGAGCGGCGCATTCACGGGGAGGACGTGCACCGCGTGCAGCTCGCCTACGCCCTGACGGCGCATAAAGCGCAGGGCAGCGAATTCCCTTGCGCGGTCGTGCTGTGTCACCGCTCGCACTTCTTCGCGGATCGCAACTGGCTGTACACCGC
>CAZPTI010000345.1:1500-4906 GCA_964588925.1 uncultured Anaerolineales bacterium
GCCTGGACCTACGTGCTGCGCGACGGGCAGAAGACCAAGTGCCCGGTGAGTCCGACGCGTGGCGGGAAGGCCTCGTCCATCAACCCGGCGACCTGGGGCACGTTCGAGCAAGCGCTGGCGGCCTGCCAGAACTGCACCGACCTGGTGGGCGTGGGCTTCGTGTTCACACCCGACGATCCCTATGCCGGCGTGGATCTGGACGACTGCATCGACAGCGGCGGGCAGATCAAGCCGTGGGCGCTGGCGTTCCTGACGCAACTCGACAGCTACAGCGAGCTCAGCCCGTCCGGCACGGGCGTGAAGGTGTTCGTCCAGGCGCGGAAGGCCGGCTCGAAGTGCCGCAAGCCCTACGCCGACGGCCAGGTCGAGATGTACGACCGTGGGCGGTTTTTCACGGTCACGGGTGTGCGTCTGCCCGAGTACGCGGCGGACGTCCTGCCGCGGCAGGCGGCGTTCGACGCGGTGTACGCCGCCGTGATCGGCGCCGAGCCGCAGTCAACGCCCGCGCCCGCCCCTGCGCCGCAAGAACCGGCTGCGGGTGGACCTGTGGCCGCGCCGCCCCCACCCCCGAGCACGCCCACCGTAATCGATGACGACGAGATCCTTCGCCTGGCCGGCAAGAGCCGCAAATCCGGCGCGAAATTCCAGGCGCTGTGGGCCGGCCGCTGGAACGACCATTTCAACTCGCGCAGCGAGGCGGATTCATCCGTCGCGTTCACGCTCGCGTTCTACACGAAGGACGCTGCTCAGATCGATCGCCTCTTCCGCCGCTCGGGCCTGATGCGCGACAAGTGGGACGAGCAGCACGGTGAGCAGACCTACGGTCAGATGACGATCGCCAAGGCGCTGGCGACCGTCACAGGGCAATACCAGCCGCGCAAGTCGTCCAAGAACGGGGCCGCGCCGGCACCGCGGTCGCCCCCGACAACTCCGGCCTCGTCCGGCAGGCCGCAAATCCAAGGCAATGAGCGCCAGTTGCGGGACATTCGCGGCGATGCGTTGGCGGCGCTGTACGGCGCGAATCAGCCGCCGCGGCTGTTTCAGCGCGCGGGCGGGATCGCGCGCATTGCCTTCGTGCAGCAGGAGCAGGCCACGATCCTGCCGCGCGTCCAGCAGCTGGACCCCGACGCCCTGCGCGGCGAGCTGACGAACGTCGCGGACTGGTTCACGCTGAAGCACGGCAAGCAAGGTGATTACGTCACCTCCGACCTGCCGCCGCTGTCGATCGCGCGCGACATCCTGTCACAACCCAGCCTGGATTTGCCGCCGCTGTACGGCGTGGTGACATGCCCGACCTTTGCAGCCGACGGCAGCCTGGTAGTCGCGGACGGCTACCACGCGACGAGCGGCCTGTGGCACCATCGCACGTTGACGGATCTGGCGCCGGTCACTGAAGCGCCGGACGTGGCAGCCATTGCGGCAGCGCGCAGCGCCTTGCTCGACATCCTGGCTGATTTTCCCTTCATCGACGATGCCAGTCGCGCGAATGCTGTCGCCCTGATACTGCTACCCTTCGTGCGGCCCCTGATCGCTGGGCCGACACCCTTGCATGCGGTGGATGCCCCTTCGCCGGCGACGGGCAAGGACCTGCTCGTGAAGTCGGCGCTGCTGCCCGCCCTCGGCCAGGAAGTCGGCGCGACCACCGCGGCGAAGGACCCCGACGAGTGGCGCAAGAAGATCACGTCAGCACTGCTCGCCGACAGCCCCGCCATCCTGTGGGGCAACGTCGTCCAGCGCTTGGATAGCGAGCATCTGGCTGCGGCACTCACGGACACCCTCTGGCGCGATCGCCAGCTCGGCCACACGCGGGAGCTGCTGCTGCCCAACCGGGCCGTGTGGACGACGACGGGCAACAACCTCGCGTTCAGCCGCGAGCTGGCCCGGCGCGTGGTGTGGATTCGGCTGGACGCCCGCATGGAGACGCCGGAGTCGCGCAGTGGATTCCGGCACCCCAACCTGCTCGCGCACGTCCGGGCGCACCGCACGCAGCTCGTGCATGCGGCGCTGACACTCGTCCGCGCGTGGCTGGCCTCTGGCCGACCGGCCGGAACGCAGGTGATGGGGAGCTTCGAGCAGTACGTCGCGGTGATGGGCGGCATTCTCGGCGTGGCCGGCATCCCTCGCTTCCTGGCCAACGCGGACGAACTCCGCCGGCGCTCGGACGTCGAGACCGCCGATTGGCGCGCCTTCGTGCTCGCCTGGTGGCAGCGCTGGGGCGAGGCGCGCGTCGGCGTCAGTGATCTCGCCACACTGCTGTGGGAGGATGGCGGCAAGCGCACCGACCTGCTCACCACGCAGGTATCAGCGCCGACGGAACGCGGTGCGCTGACGCAATTGGGCATGCGCCTGTCGCGTAAACGCGATTGTGTCATCGCGGGCTATCGCATCACGTCGGCCGACCCCGACAAAAGTGGTCGCCAGCAGTACTGTCTAATTAGGACCGACGGCATACCTTTTCCCGAAAAGGCATACCTTTCGCATACCTTGACTTCTGAGGTATGCCAACCGAAGTCGAGTGCTGATGAAGAGTTACAGCAGTCGGCAGACCTTGGCATACCTTTTCCCGACCCCCCGCACATGTGTACAGGCGCGTGCGCGCCCGCGCACGCACGCGCGCCCGCGCATGAGGCGACCCCCGGAAAAAGGTATGCCGAGGTATGCCAACCGTCGCAAGTAGAGCAGCCGCCGCAGGATAAGCGGGCAGACCTTCCGGCATACCTTGGGCATACCTTGCCCGCCGCGCCGCCAGGGTATGCCGCACCATCCGAGCACGACAATGGGGTCGCGTGGTACGCGGGCAATGGCGATAGCCAGCCCAAGGCGGTGCTGGAGCTGGCACGCCGCCGTGACGGGTGGACGCCCCGGGATTGGTACAACCGCCTGCTCCAACTCGCGGGGCGCTGCGCTGAGCTGAATCCGGAGCGCGCCGCGGAACTGCGCAGCGCTGCCGCGCTCATGGCGGGCCGTGGAGGGGACGCGCGATGAGCACCGGCGCCAGCCGCCAGCGGTTCCTCCCTGCGGAAATGGGCAGTCTGGGTCCGCGGAACGACCGACGAGGGTTCTCTGAGTTTGTTTCGACGTTTTGGACGGCCGACGGGCGCCAACGGGGCCGCCGTGGGCGACGCGGGGTAGCCCGGTCGTCCGTTCCTACCACCCAGCCGCCCCGCTACGCCCCGTGGCCAAACGGGGCCGCGTGGGGGCCAACGGGGCGGCGGAGGTCCGCCCGCAACGCAAGACAAGGAGGTCTGAACCATGCTGAACGTTGAACTGCGGCTGTTGGCCGACATCAAACCCTACGACAAGAACCCGCGCGATAACGATGCGGCGGTGGATGCCGTCGCGGAGTCGATCCGGCGGTTCGGATTCCGCCAGCCGATCGTGGTCGACGCGGACGGCGTCATCGTCT
>CAZPTI010000346.1:0-145 GCA_964588925.1 uncultured Anaerolineales bacterium
GGCGAGACGATCACGCTGCACCGCGGCGGCCCGCTTGAACCGTGGGCGTGGACGATTGTTGCTTCTGCCGCAGCCGCGGAGGCCGTACGCGCCGCACTCTCCGCCCTCCCGCAGCTTGACGCGGCCACCGCCGACCTGCTCCGCA
>CAZPTI010000346.1:155-4881 GCA_964588925.1 uncultured Anaerolineales bacterium
TAGCTGGCAGCCCGCAACCCTGGGCGGCGAGACGATCACGCTGCACCGCGGCGGCCCGCTTGAACCGTGGGCGTGGACAGTCGTCGCGCCCGCCGCGGCCGTGGAGGCCGTACGCGCCGCACTCTCCGCCCTCCCGCAGGTTGACGCGGCCACCGCCGACCTGCTCCGCATCGAAGCCGGCCTCCCACTCTGGGGCCGCGAGCTCAGCGACGAAGTCACCCCGCTCGAAACCGGCCTGCTCCCCGCGATCAGCTTCAACAAGGGGTGCTATACCGGCCAGGAGATCATCGCGCGCCAGACCAACTACGACAAAGTCACGCGCAACCTCGTCGGGCTGGAGTTGCCGGAGGCCGTGGGCGACGGAGACGGCTGGCGCGTGCTCGGTCCGGGCCGCGGCGGCTTCGTCGGCAGCGTCGCCCACTCCCCCGCGCTCGAAAAAGTCATCGCGCTCGCCGTCGTCCCGCGCGAGCTTGTCGCGCCAGGCGCGGAGGTAGAGATTCAACGCGGGGAAGTGAAGCTCAGGGCAATCGTCCGGGGTTTGCCATTCAGACGGGGCGCTGAAGCGGCGGCGCACGCGCCGGTTACTACGAACCGAAAGGACATCACCCAACCATGACCGACCCACGTCTCTCCAAACTCGCCCGCCTCATCGCCGAGTACTCGGTGCGCACGCGGAAGGGCGACCGGGTTTACATCCAGGCCACCACGGCCGCCTCCCCGCTCATCCTGGAGCTGTCGAAGGCGTTCGTCCAGCGCGGCGCGAACGTCTTCCCCGTGGTCGAAGTGCCAGGCATGGCGCCCATCCTCTTCGAGCACGCGTCCGACGAGCAGCTTCAGTGGGTGCCGGAGCCGTTCAAGCTGGCCGTAGAAACCTTCGACATCCGCATCGCCATCGCCAGCGCAGTCAACACGAAGGAGCTGTCCGGCGCGGACCCGGCGAAGCAGGCGCTGCGCGGCGCGGCCATGCGCGGGGTCATGCAGACCTTCATGGATCGCAGCGCGGCCGGCGACTTGCGCTGGAACGTCTGCATGTTCCCCACCGACGCCTACGCGCAGGACGCCGAGATGTCGCTGGCCGACTTCGAGGATTTCGTCTACGGCGCGTGCCTGTGCGACCGCGACGACCCGGTCGCCGCGTGGCAGGAGGTGGGCCGCAAGCAGCAGGTGCTCGTCGACTATCTCAAGGGCAAGAAGGAAGTTCACCTCGTCGGCGAGGGCACGGACGTGACGGTCGGCATCGAGGGGCGGACGTTCGTCAACTGCGAGGGCGACCGCAACATGCCCGACGGCGAGATTTTCACCGGGCCGGAGGAGACGAAGGTCAACGGCCACGTCTCGTTCAGCTTCCCCGCGGTCTACCAGGGTCGCGAGGTGCAGGGCGTGCAGGTGTGGTTCGAGGACGGCGTCGCGGTGAAGTGGAGCGCGGCCAAAAACGAAGAGTTCCTGACGAAGATGCTCACCACGGACGAAGGCAGCCGGCGGCTCGGCGAGTTCGCATTCGGGACCAACTTCGGCATCCAGCGCTTCATCCGCAACATCCTGTTCGACGAAAAAATCGGCGGCACGATCCACATGGCCTTCGGCGGCGGCTACCCGGAAACCGGCTCGACCAACCGCTCCGCCATCCACTGGGATATGATCTGCGACCTGCGGCAGGGCAGCACAGTGACGGTGGACGGCGAGCTGTTCGCGAAGGACGGCAAGTATTTGTTGTGGGAAGGGTGACGGATCTCACAGGATTTTCAGGATTTGCCGGATTATCAGGATTGACGAAAGGCGATACTCGAATCCTGTAAATCCTCAGAATCCTGAAAATCCTGTGAAATTCAAGCTCTCCATGCGAGGTTTTTGTGTGGCGTTTGATTGTTGATCGGGCCGCGCCGGGCGCGGAGAACATGGCCGTCGACGAAGCCATCGCGCAAGCGATTGCCGCGAAGCTCGTCCCGCCGACCCTGCGCTTTTACGCGTGGGCGCCGCCATGCGTCTCGCTGGGGCGCAACCAGCCTGTCGCGGGGATCGACCTCGCGGCCTGCGCGGCGCGCGGCTACGACGTGGTGCGCCGGCCCACGGGCGGACGCGCCATCCTGCACACCGACGAGATGACCTATTCGATCACGGCCGCGCCCGACCATCCGCTCATGCAGGGCTACGTGCTCGACAGTTACCTGCGCATCAGCCACGGCCTGGTGGCCGGACTCAAGCGGCTCGGCATTGACGCGGAGGAAGCGCCCGGCGCCAACCGCGCCGGCCCGGACGTCTCGGCCGCCTGCTTCGAGGTGCCGAGCGCGTACGAAATCGTTGCGGGCGGGCGCAAGGTGCTTGGCAGCGCGCAAGCGCGGCGCTCCACGTCCGTCCTGCAGCACGGCTCGCTCCCGCTTGTCGGCGAACTGACGCGCGTGGTCGATTGCCTTGCGTTCGATGACGAAGCGGAACGCGAAGCCCTCCGCGCGTCGTTGAAGGGACATGCGGCCACGGTCGAAGAGCTGCTCGGCCGCGTGGTCACTTACGACGAAGCGGTGAACGCGCTGGCCGCGGGCATGGCCGAGGCGCTCGGCATCGAACTGGTCCCCGGCGAGCTGACCGACCAGGAACGCGCGTGGACCGCGCAACTGATGGCCGAGAAGTATCAACACGATTCGTGGATGATGCGAGCTTAAGGGAATCTATGCTGTTACGAGAATACGCCGCTGCGGGCGGAGTCGTGCTGGATGACGCGGGGCGCGTGCTCCTGTTGGAGCGTTGGATCGAGCGGTGGGGCGAGTTGAGGCACGAGGTGCGGCTGCCAAAGGGCCACGTGGAGCCGGGCGAGTCGGATGAGGAGGCCGCGGTGCGCGAGACGTGTGAGGAGTCGGGCTACTGCGACGTGACGATCGTGGCTGACCTGGGCCAGTCGTTCACCGCGTTCACCACCCCGCGCGAGCGCGTCGGCCGCCGCGAGCGCTTCTACCTCATGCGGCTCAACGGCGCGCGTCCGCCGCAGCCGAACCGGCAAGGCCCCGCCGAAGCTCTCTTCCGCAACATCTGGGCCGCGGATCTGGATGAGGCCGAGCGGCTGCTGACGTATGACTCGGAGAAAATCTTCGCCGCGCGGGCGCGTGATGCGCTGGCCCAGGGCGCCGCCTATCAGCCGCCGGCCTACGTCCCGCCGCAAGTGGACGCAGAGTCAAAGTAATGGCTGCGGTCGGGTTGCTCACGCTGGAAATCTACATTCCGGGCGTCGGCTCGCTTAAAGAGAAGCGCGGCAACATCAAGCCGCTGCTCGCCCGCATCCGCAAGGAGTTCAACGTCTACGCGGCCGAAATCGAGGACATGGATCAGCTCGGCCACATGGTTATCGGCGTGGCCGCGGTGTCGGTCAGCGCGGATTACGTCAACGGCCTGCTGCAACGCGTCGCGGAAAGCGTCGGCGAGTGGCGGCTGGACGCGGAGCTGGTGGATTATACGATCGAGATGCTGTGAAAGGGATCCGCGTGGGGTGTAATACGCGCGGCCATCTCGAATCATCGAATCGGGGTCGAGTAAGCGAATGTCGGACGGCGCGCCCTGATACGTCCATAGAAGCTCGCCGCAATTCGTTTATTCGACGCTGATTCGATGATTCGAGATGGCCGCGCGCACCACACAACCACCTGGCCTCGTCACCCCAGCAGCATCAACACCACGCCCGCCATCGCGATCAGCGTCCCGAAGATGGCGCGCGGGGAGACGCGCTCCTTCAGCGCGAACCGCACGACCGGCAGCGAGATGACCGGCGTCAGCGCCATGAGCGTGCTCGCCACGCCGACGCGCGACGACTGCACGGCCACCATCGACAGCCACACGCCGAGAAACGGCCCGGAGAACGCGCCGCCGAGGATCGCTGCCGCCGCGCGGCCATCTGCCCGCACCGCGCGGATCGTCCGCCCGGCCTCGCGCTGGAGGATCGCCAGCAGCCAGATCGCTGCCATGCCCGTGACCATGCGGATCATCACGCCGGACAGCGCGGGGTACCCGCCGCTCAACCCTTGTTTGGACATGACCAGGTTGGCCTGCTGGCAGAGCTGCGCCAGCACGCCGAAGAGGATGCCGAGGCCGAAGTTGCGCCGCTCCACGCTGCCAACTGCGAACCCACCGGCGCGCTCCAGCACGACCCACAGCACGCCCCCGAGCACAAGCGCCATTGCGAGCAACTCGACCGGGCGCATGCCCTCGCCGAGGAAAAGCCAGCTCAGCAGCGCGCCGAACGGCGGACCGAGGACGAACATCAGCACACCGATGCGCGCGCCGACAAGGACGTAACACTGGAAGAGGAACGTGTCGCCGATGACCAGCCCGACGATGGCCGACATGCCGAGCCAGAACAGACGGAACGGCTCCGCGCCGGTCGGGAAGGGGTGGCCGTAGATCAGCCAGTGCGCGCTCCCGACGAGCAGCACGGCAAAGACGAGGCGCATCCGGTTGACGACGAACGCGCCGACGCGGCGCCCGCCGATAGTGAAGAAAAGCGAAGAGAATGTCCAGACCGTAGCCGCGCCGAGCGCGGCCAGTTCGCCGAGATAGGCTGACAGCAATGGGAGCTCCCCCGCAGAAAAGACGGTGCGAAACTTGACGACAGGGTGGGGGTATGGTATAAACAGAGTGTCGGCGGTCACAATGGCGTGAGCGGCAAGACAACTGGGGGCGTAGTGTAGCGGTTAACATGTCGGCCTGTCAAGCCGAAGATCGCGGGTTCGAACCCCGTCGTCCC
>CAZPTI010000347.1:0-4870 GCA_964588925.1 uncultured Anaerolineales bacterium
GAACGACATCGAGCCAGCAGACAACGCGCTCACCGACGAGCCGGCGAAGGTGCCGGAGCACGTTGCCAACTACGTCGCCCTCTTCAGCGGCACGACCGGCCGGGAAGCGACAAAGGAAGACCTGATTTTCATGTCCGAGCGCGTCTACAACTTCCAGCGCGTCTTCAACCTGAAGATGGGCGCGGGTCGCCGCCAGCACGACGCGATTCCCTACCGCTCGCAAGGACCGGTCACGGTCGCGGAATACGAAAGCCGCGCCGAACGCTACGACAAGCAACTCCGCGAAAAGCTCAACCTCGACCCGACGAGCATGACCACCGAGCAGAAGATGGTCGCCCTCCGCAAATACCGCGAGGAACAGTACAGCCACCTCCAGGATGCGGTGTACAAGCGCCGCGGGTGGAACGCCGACGGCATCCCGACGGTGGAGAAGCTGCGCGAGTTGGGGATCGATTATCCTGATGTAGTCGCACTGGTGGAGGCGAATAGCTGATCTGACGGTAAACCTTGCGGAGTCGGATACCCCGTAAGGTGTAGTGACAACGGGGGAAGCAGTGAATTGCTTTCCCCGTTTTTTGTTTGCGAGACTACTTGCCGCGCGCAAAGGAGCGGTGTACAATCGTGCATACAGAAGAACGCGAGTATGAGTGGGATTGGGACAAATCTCAGGCCAACTACGAGAAGCACGGCATCAGATTCGCGCGAGCGATTGAGGTGTTCGATGACGACAGGCTATATGTGGAGCCGGACACCTTCCCTTTCGAGGAAAGATTCGTCGGTGTCGGCAAGGACGGGTTTGGCATCCTGCTCGTCGTGGTATTCACATGGCGCGCCGACCATATTCGAGTCATTTCGGCGTGGAAGGCCAACCAGCAGCAACGCGCTGCATATGCAGGTGAGCTATGAGCGAGAATTTTGAGTTTCGTGGCGGGGGAACGCGCGGTGCGCTTGATCCGCTGCCCCCAGGGAAAACGCGCATTACCATTCGCATCGATGAGGACGTGCTGGAGTGGTTCCGAGAAAAGATCGATAGGGCAGGCGGCGGCAACTACCAGACGCTGATGAACGCCGTGCTGCGCGAGTATATGATGCGCGAGCGCGAGCCGCTGGAGACGGTGCTGCGTCGTGTGGTGCGGGAGGAGCTGGCATCCTACTCTGTTGACCTGAAGGAAGATTCGAGTTGACGCGGTGATAGATCCAGCGCGCCTTGATCTTTCGTTCTTAAAGCGAGATTGCAAATCCTACCTTTCAGGACACGCCGCCCAATCATGTCACTTCTTACCGTTTAGAACGTCACGTGGGTTGCTGTCAACGCGCTCCCCCAACTCCTTCATCACAAACCTCCCATACCCCGTCAACTCCTTCATCCCCTTCCCATACATCGGCGGCAGCCACTGATCGTCATACCAGCACGCCACCCACCCCATCCCGCGCTCCTCGGCATAAGCCATCAACGGCGCGCCGTACTTCGCCTCGTTTCCCCGCAGGTAAACGGGCCCGTCCGCGCGGTTCTCGTCCATGAAACCCCACTCGGTCAGCAGCAGGGGGTGGGACTCGGCGAGGCGCCCAAACCAGAAGTTCCACATGGCCGCCGAGTGCGCCGGATAGATGTGCGTCGCATACGCCACCTGGCCGTCCGCCAGAGGCTCGCGCGTGAAGTCCGACAGGTCGCGCGACCAATCCGTCCCACCAACGATCACCACCTGCGACGCGCCGGTCGCGCGGATGGTCGCGATGATTTGCTCGGCATGGTCCCGCCACACCGGGGCCTCAATCCCCGCCGGCTCGTTCCAAATCTCGAACAGCGCGTGCGGCGCGGGCGCGTAGCGACTCGCCACCCGCTGCCAGAAATCGAGCGTCAGCGCAAAGGGCTCCTGCTCGATGTCAGGCATGTTCTCGCCCGCGCCGGTCGCAACGTTGCCGATGTAGTGCCAGTCGATGATGACGTACAGCCCGAGCTCGCCCGTCCAGGTAACGACCGGGTCCAGGTAGCGCCAGAGATAGTCGGCATCGCGCACCCAACGCTCCGGGTGGACGGGAATGCGCACGACGTTCGCGCCGGTTGCCCTGATACCCTCGAAGTATTTGCGGCCGAAGCGGCGGTCAGAACGCAGGCGGGCCGGATCGGGCGGCATTAGGCCGCGGAGGACGACTGGCCGGCCGTCAGGCGTAACAAGCTGGTTGCCGCTGACCCGTAATCGTGGCGAAAGCGGTCCACCCGGTGCGCTCCAGGATGCCGTGCGCTCGACCGGCAGGGTGAAGCTGAGTGACCCGAAGCGCGACGCAACCAACGCCAGCGCCACACACGCCAGGAGCGCCCCGCCGACCGCGAACATGAGCCTGTGAAGTTTGCCACGATGCATCGCCTACCTCTTCCGTGCGGTTTCACTCGTCACTACGGGAGGCGGGCGCGTAGGTTGCGCCGAGCGACCACGGTCGTGGTAGCGAGTTAAAACTAAGCGCCCGCCACCCCCAGTCAGGGCAGCGGGCGCTCATTCAACGCAGGGGCGGCAGGTTGCCGTCAGCCCGTGGCAGCGGGCCTATCGGCAGCCAGGCGCCGCCACTGCGGCTATTACTGCTGCGGCCGCGCGGCCAGCGTCACCGGGATTTCCTGCCGCTCGCCGTTGCGCACCACGGTCAGGTTCAGCGTATCGCCGACCTGGCCGCGCTGGATTTCGCTCACCAACTCTTCCATCGTCGAGACCGCCGTGCCGTTGACCGCCACGATCACGTCCGCGCTCACGAAGCGGCCCTGGCCCGCGCCGAGGCCCGCACCCTTTAGGCCGGCCTTCTCAGCCGGGCTGCCCGCTACGACATTCATCACCAGCACGCCGCGCTCGTCGCCAAGGCCGAGGAACTGCGCGATTTCCGCCGTCACCGAGATGCCGTTGATGCCCATCCACGGCGTGCCGGCCGCCGGTTGCCCGGTCGAACCGCCCGCCCGCGGCGTGGCCTGCGGCGCAGGGGAAGCCTGCGTTTCCGGCGTTGTCTGAGTCTCAGGCGTTGTCTGGGTCTGCGGCGTGGCCTGGGATTCCGGCGTCGCCGGCGCCTGGCCCTGCCCCGTGGACTCGCCACGGTTCGCCAGCGTCGCGGTCACCGTCTGCTCCTGGCCGTCCCGGATGATCGTCAGCTCAAGGGTGTCGCCCGCCTGCTTCGCGCGCACGGCCGCCACCAGTTCCTCGACCGTCGTGATGGCCTTGCCGTCGACCGCGGTGATCACGTCGCCGCCGACCATCATCTGCTGGTTGTTCAGGCTCACCGGTTCGTCACTGCCCTGCAAGCCCGCGCGCTCCGCCGGGCTGTTCGGCGACACTTCCACCACGAGGACGCCCTCGCGATCGCCCAGATCCATCGCCTGCGCGATTTCCGGGGTGACGGTCATGCCGGTCACGCCGAGGAAAACACCGCCGGGCACAGGTGCGGGCTGAACGTCAGGGGTCGCGCCCGGCCGGGGCGCCTGCGTGATCTCCGTCTCCTCCGGCCGCGCCGCCAGCGTCACGCTCACGCTCTGCGTGTTGCCGTTGCGCAGGATCGTCAGGTTGATCGTTTGCCCCACGCGGCCGGTGCGGGCCAGGTAGGTCGTCAGGTCCTCAAAGTCGCGGATGGGTTGACCGTCCACCGCGGTGATCACGTCGCCGCCGATCTGGGCGTCGAGGCCGTCAATCTGCGTCGTTTGCGTGCTGCCCTTCAGGCCGGCCTTTTCCGCCGGGCTGTCCGGGGTCACCTCGACCACCAGCGCGCCGCGGGTCGCCGCGGGCAGGTTCATCGCCTCGGCCACCTGCGAGTTGAGGGTGCCGCCGCGAATGCCGATGTACGGATGCTGGAATTCGCCGCTCTTGATCAGCTCAGGCACGACCTTCTGCACAATCACGGACGGCACAGCGAAGCCGATGCCAGCCGAGCTGCGGGTCGGCGACTCAATCGCGGTCGGCACACCGATCAGGCGACCGCTCATGTCGATCAGCGCGCCGCCGGAGTTGCCCGGGTTCACCGGCGCGTCGGTCTGAATGATGTCCGGGATGGTGTAAGCGCCGCCCGAAGGCAGGAGGCCGCTGCCAACCGGCAGGGTGCGGCCCAGCGCGCTCACGATGCCGAAGGTCATCGAGCCTTCGAGGCCGAACGGGTTGCCCAGGGCAATCACGAAGTCGCCCACGCGCACGCGGGTCGAGTCACCCACCGTCACCGGACGGAGATTGTCCACGTCCGCCGGGTCGACCTTGATCACGGCCAGGTCGCTTTGCGGATCGCGGCCGACCACCTCGGCGGGCAAGGTCAGCCCGTCAGAGAACGTCACGGAAATCCGGCTGGCGTCTTCCACGACGTGGTTGTTGGTCACGATATGACCCTGGTTGTCCCAGACGAACCCGGAGCCGAGACCGGCGCCCCCAAAGCCTTCAGGCATCTGAGGCAGACCCTCATGCTCAGGGATGGTCGGCAGGGCAAACTCGCGGCCCGTGGCGCTCATCAGCACGTTGATGTTGACGACCGAAGGCGAGACGGTCGTGTAGAGATTGGAAAGCGCATTCTGCAAGTCTGCGATGCCCGCCGGCACATTCGCTGCAGGAGCGGGCGCCTGGTTAGCATTGCTCGCCGGCGGGACCGCAGTGGCCTGGGCCACAGGCGCAGCAGCCTGCGCGCTCGCGGGCGCGGCGTTCCGGCTGAGGTTTGCCACCGCGGACACCGCGTTAGGCAGCGCCGCGCAGCCGCTCAGGCTGAGAACGACAAGAATCGACACTACGAGGAACAGTTTTCGCATGCTACCTCCGCTGAACCCAATTGATCTCGATACGCAGGCGACGAGCCGCCCGAATGCTGCCAAAAGGCAGACAAGATCAATAGACGGATAAGCCCGTCCTTTTGTGCCGGATTA
>CAZPTI010000348.1:0-4867 GCA_964588925.1 uncultured Anaerolineales bacterium
AGAAGTGCGGCGTCTGGCGGATCGTGATGGGGGCGGGCGTCGGCTTCGCTGCGACGGGGGTCGAGCCGAACGTCATCAAGTTGTCGATGAGGGCGGTGCTGGCGCTGGCGGCGAAGAACGTGGCCGAGGACATGCGGCGAGCGGTCGCCACGGCGCAGAAGTCCGGGCTGGACTACACCGTGCTGCGCGCGCCCCGTCTGACCGACAAGCCGGGCGGCGGGCCGATGAAGGTCGGCTACGTGGGCAAGGGCGTCGGGTTCGAGCTGTCGCGCGCCGACTTCGCAAAGGCGCTCGTGGAAGCCGCCACGCAGGGCAAGTACGTCGGCGAGATGCCGGGCGTCAGCAACTGAGGGGAACGTGATGCTGGTTGAAGTGTGGCAGGACACCGTCTGCCCGTGGTGTCGCATCGGCGAGCGGCATCTGAAGCTGGCGCTGGAACGGTGGCAGGGCGCGCCGGTGGAGGTGCGCTATCGCGCCTTCTTCCTCGACCCCGCCATGCCCGCCGGGGGGCGCGAGTTCATTGAGACGATGAACCGCAAGGGCGGCGGACAAATCCCGCTGGAGTCGTTCTTTGCCGAACCCCGGCGGCGAGGCGAGGCGGTCGGGCTGAAGTTCAACTTCGAGCAGATTCAGCGCATGCCGAACACGCTGCTTTCGCACCGGCTGGTGGCCCTCGCGCCCGACGATAAGAAGGAGGCCGTGCTGGAGGCGGTCTATGCGGCCTTCTTCGAGCGCGGGCGCGACATCGGGCAACTGGACGCGCTATTGGACATTGCGGCGGCGGAAGGGCTGGAGCGCGCCGAGATCGCCGGGCAGCTCGCCACGGATGCGGGCCAGGCGGAAGTGCTGGCAGACGTCCATGAGGCGCAGCAGCTTGGCATCAGCGGCGTGCCGTTCTTCGTGTTCGGTCGCCGCTATGCGCTGAGCGGCGCGCAACCGCCGGAGCTGATTCTGGCTGCGCTCGAACGGACAGCCGCCGAGTCGTAACCCGGCACACAGGTCAGTCTGTCAGTCTGCGCAGAAAAAGGGGGGGACCCTCCCCACACTTACGCACTTTAGCGGACAGGTTAGTGTGTGGGCAGTCTGTCAGTCTGCGCAGTAAAAGGGGGGGTGTCTCCACACACTTGCTCATTCTGGCGCATCCCCTCTTGTTTGTCTAACACTAATCTGTTGTTTGTTCTGTTAACCCCAGGCAACAGAGGCGCAGACGACTGGCGGTGAAAGTGTAAGTGTGGGGAAGACCCCCTCCAAACAGGCGCAGACTGCGCAGACTGACAGACTGGCAAAGTGTAAGTGTGGGGAAGACCCCCTCCAAATTGGCGCAGACTGCGCAGACTGACAGACTGGCCGCTGTCCATTCGCATCACTTAACGCAAAGCAGAGGAAGACATGGCAACTGAGGGAAGAATTCTGGTCACAGGCGCGACCGGCAACGTGGGGCGCGAGGTCATCACGGAGCTGCGGCGGCGCGGCGCGACCATCGTGGCGGCTGTCTACAACGAGCAGGACGCGCAGCGCGCTCCCGCTGATGTGGCGACGGTCCCGTTTGACTTCGCCCGCCCGGAGACGTTTGCGCCTGCGCTGAGGGGCGTCGACAGGCTGTTCTTCATGCGCCCGCCGCAAATCTCGGACGTGGCGCGCTATCTGCACCCGGCCATCGACGCAGCGAGGGAGGCGGGCGTCCGGCGCGTCGTGTTCCTGTCTCTACTCGGCGTCAACCCACGCGTGCCGCACTACGAGGTGGAGCAGAAGATCATCGCCAGCGGCCTGCCTTACACCTTTCTGCGGCCCAGCTTCTACATGCAGAACCTCGACACGTTCTATCGCGACGACATCCGGCTGCGCGACGAGATTTTCGTCCCCGCTGGCAGCGCGAAGACCAGCTTCATCGACGCGCGGGACATCGGCGCCGTGGCGGGCCTGGTGTTGACGGAAGCGGGGCACGAGGGCAAGGCGTACGAGCTGACCGGCTCGGAGGCGCTCGATTATTACGAGGTGGCCGACATCTTCACGCGCAGCCAGGGGCGGACGATCACCTACAAGCGGCCCACGCCCGCCGAATATGCGGCGCGCCAGCAGGCGCTCGGCGTGGCGGATGAGTTCGTCGACGTGATGCGGATGCTGTACTGGACCGTGCGCCTGGGGATCGGGAAGAAGGTGACGCCGGAGTTGGGCGAGCTGCTCGGACGCGCGCCGCTCGCGATGGCGCAGTACGCAACTGACTACCGGGAGCGCTTCGCCGCCGCCAGCGGAGCCGAGAGAGGGGCTGCCCGTCCGCTGCCGGGGATCAACGGGACGCCCCGTCTGTTCCGGCCGGTGGTAGAGTTGATGCGGTGACGAAAACACCCGTCGGGTGTCAGTCCTGTAGACAAAGTGCGGAGTAACTGTCGCAGCGAATCCTGTATCATAGTAAAATGGGCCAGAGGTTGCGGCCAAATTCAGGAGGTTTGATTTTAGATGAAGATCGCCATTGTCACCGATGACGGAAAAACCATCAGCGCGCACTTCGGCCGCGCGCAGTACTACAGTGTTGTCACTGTGGAGGATGGCCGTGTGGCCGGACAGGAACTGCGCGAGAAGCACGCGCACGGCGCGCATCACGAACACGGGCACGGCGGAGGGAGCGAGGTTCACCTTCACGAGGGCGGCAACCCGCAGGCGGCTGACGCGCACAACCGCATGACCGCCTCCATACGGGATTGCCAGGTGGTGATTTCGCGCGGCATGGGCAACGGCGCGTACATGGCGCTGCGGGAGGCGGGCCTGCAACCTGTCATTACCGACGTGCGCGAGGTCGCAGAAGCGGTGCGCCAGTACGTGGCCGGCGAGTTGGAAGATCACCCCGAGCGGCTGCATTAGCGAGCGAAAGGTCTGGCAGGCGTATCCGCAAGGTGCGCGGCGCGCATCGCCACAGGCGCAAGAGGTGCGCCTGTGGTGCGGGTATGCGGTCGCCCGGCTCGTCTAGCCCCGGTCTGTCTTCCTGACCAGGAGGTAAATCCCCACCGCCACTGCGGCTGCCAGGGCGAACGAGGCCAGCGGCGTGACGCCGACGGCAATCACCGTTTCCCAAAGGGCTCTCAGATCCATCTTGCTGCTCCCTGCGGCCCGGTTGAATAAGCATGAGGAACAAGAGCGCCCGCAAATTATGTGATGATAGTTATATTCTCGCGCTGTTTTCGGCCTTGTCAATAGGGTGTCGCTCGCAGATTCTGCGGCTTCCCTGGTAGTTTCCACCGCCGACGTCGGCCCGCTGGTCATCCCCGATGGGCTGGAGGACGAGCAGGTGATCTTCCTGACCGACGTCTTCCCGACGGGGTACATGGCGGCGGAAATGGCGACATCCGGCCGGGCGCGGTGGTGGCTGTGTGGGGCAATTCGCTGCTGCCAGCGCGCGCTGCAACGTGTCGATCATCGGCGACTATATGTCGTTCATCGACCAGTACCCCGTCGGCTCGCTGATGAATCGCTCGCTCACCGTCCGCACCGGCCAGTGCCACGCGCGCCGGAGGGGTATAAGATCTTCAACGATAAGGAAGATGAGTGCTTGAAGATTGTGCTGAAGACGAACTGGGGTGGCGCGGGGCAGTAGCGCATAGTCGGGGTGCGCAAGGCCCCGCGTGAAGCGGTTGCGAGGGGCCTATGGAACGACGGTGATGAGCACTGGAGCCGATTCACTTCTTCCCCAAACTGGCGGGCCGCCCTCATAGTGCACCTCGAACGTAGCGACAGCCGTCAAGGTGATGGGTCCTGTGTCAGCGATGCTGACAAGGAATGAGGCATTATCGCTATGTTTCGGGGGCACTGACAGGTAATGCGTCTCTGAGGCAATTGTCTTTGGAAGAGGTTGAGCGGGCACCTGCAAGTCAATTCTATGGTTAGGCAAACCTAGATCTACGCAACCTGAATTAATCAGCGTTGTGGTGACCGTTAGCTTGCTGCCTGAGCGAATGATGACTTGTTCGGGTATGATTTTCATCGTCGCGAGGTATTCGTTGCATCGGAGTCCAGTAACCATAGGAATGTAAACAACGTGAGTTGGTTGGATCCCTGTATGGCCGGCGGACTGAGACGGTGGCGCAAACATCAGGCACGCACAGGCAACAATAACTAGCGTCCAGGCATTCTTCCGAACCAAATACGACGATCGGCTGCAGAGACGATATTTCATGTAAGCCCTCCTCGATACTGCGGCAACAATGTGGCAAACGCCCTAAGAAAGTGCGGGAGCTGTTTCCAGGAATAGTGTTTCATGCGCAGCCTTCCTTTGCCAGGTGCCGGAACACTGGAACAGGGTGCGATGTGCGCAACCGCCCTTGTGGAGACCAAGCGGGACAAACGAAATGGAGTAACCCGAGGAGAAGGTTTGACAAGAACCGCTGTGCTGCGAACAACAACAAACAACTATAGATTAGCACCGCTAGCAACAAGTGTCAAAACCGCGCTTGCGTCAGCCGGCGTCGAGAAACCGACTCTAAGGTGTCGAAAGCTATGCAGCAGTGTGGAAACGTTGATTGGCGCTGTCACGAGGGACCTCAAGCCATCCGGATTCGCAAAGAAGAGGCGCGAAGCCATTTGTGAAGTCTGCGTCACGAAGATTCTAACGAAGGCAATGACCTCGCTGCTATCTGCAGCGCCAGCGCGTGTGGTCGTAGGTGGCATAAGCGCCCCTAAACGGAGACCGCACGGATAGTCATTTCGGCTACCAATGCGGTGGGAATAGGCGAGCAGCGACTCGAACCCAAGACCTCACGGATGCGCATCGCGCGCGCTATCCACTCGATATGGCGACATTCCAGTCCGCGCCCGAAACACTACCCCAGCGGATTCTCGCGCGGATCGCGCCCATCCCCCTTCTTCCGCCCGTGCG
>CAZPTI010000349.1:0-4854 GCA_964588925.1 uncultured Anaerolineales bacterium
CACCGGCGGGGACGGCAAGCACACGTTCAATATCTCCACCACCGCGGCCTTCGTGATAGCAGGCGCGGGCCGGCAGGTGGCGAAGCACGGCAACCGCGCCGCGTCCTCCCGCTCGGGCAGCGCGGACGTGCTGGCGTCGCTCGGCGTGAACCTCGACCTCACGCCCGAGCAGGTCGGCAAGTGCATCGACGAGGTCGGCATCGGCTTCCTCTTCGCGCCGAAGTTCCACCCGGCCATGAAGCACGTCGGCCCCGCGCGCCGCGAGCTCGGCCAGCGCACCATCTTCAACATCCTCGGCCCGCTGACCAACCCCGCCGGCGCGACGCATCAAATCATCGGCGTGTACGACCCGGCCCTGACGCACGTCCTGGCCGAGGTGCTCGGCAGCCTGGGCAGCGAGGCCGCGCTCGTGCTCCACGGCTACGGCGGGCTGGACGAGCTGACGACCGGCGGCCCGAACCGCGTCAGCCACCTGCGCGACGGCAAGGTCACGACCTTCGACCTCGACCCGTTTGATCCCTGCCTGCCCTTCCGGCGGTGCGACATCTCCGACCTGCGCGGCGGCGACCCGGCGCAAAACGCGGGCATCCTGCGCGACATCCTCTGCGGGAACGACCGCGGCCCGCGCCGCGACGTCGTGCTGCTCAACGCCGCAGCCGCGCTCGCCGTCGAGTGCTGCGACCTCGGCGCGGACCCGTGCGGCGTCCTCCGCGACACAGTCGCGCAGGCCGAAGCATCCATCGACAGCGGCGCCGCGCTCGCAAAGCTGGACGCGTTGATCGCGACGAGCCAGAAGTTAGGTTCGTAGTAGGCGCTTTAGCGCCCTCGCTGAAGCGCGCGCTACGAACCGTCGGAGACCCATTGCATGAATCGACTATCCGAAATCTTCGCGCATAAGCGGCTGGAAGTGGCCGCGCGCATGAGCGAGCTGCCGATCGAGGACATGCGCCACCTGGCAGCCGCCGCCGCACCCGCGCTCGACTTCGTCGCGGCATTGCGCGCCGCACCGCGCCCCGCGCTCATCGCCGAGGTCAAAGCCGCGTCCCCCTCCCGCGGCGCGCTGGCAACACGCGGTGGCAGGACCTTCGATCCCACCGCGCTCGCCTGCACCTACGCGGAGAACGGCGCAGCCGCCATCAGCGTCCTCACGGACGAAACCTACTTCCGCGGCTCGCTCGACCACCTGGCCGCGGTCCGCGCCGCGCTGCCCCGCATGCCGCTTCTCCGCAAGGACTTCATCTGCGACCCGTACCAACTCTACGAAGCGCGCGCTGCCGGGGCGGACGCCATCCTGCTGATCGTCGCGCAACTCATGCTTGCCGAAATACGGGAGTTCTCTGCGCTGGCGAAGGAGTTAGGCATGGCCGCGCTGGTCGAGGTTCACGGCGCGGACGAACTTGCGATTGCGCGCGAGGCGGGCGCCGACTTCATCGGGGTCAACAACCGCGACCTGCGCGACTTCACCGTCAAGATCGAGACGGCCGCGCGCCTGTCGCAAGGCATCCCGCCGGAGATCACGGTCGTGGGCGAGAGTGGCATCTTCACGCGCGAGGACGTAACCTTCCTGTCGCACGGCCGCGGCGTGGACGCAATCCTCGTGGGCGAGGCGCTCGTCACCGCGCCCGACGTGGCCGCGAAGGTGCGCGAGTTGAGCGGGACAGGCCAGCCATGACCGTCGTGAAGATTTGCGGCATTCGCACCCTCGCTGACGCGCTGGCCGCAGTCGACGCGGGCGCGGACCTGCTCGGCTTCAACTTCTACCCGCCCAGCCCGCGCTACATTTCACCGGACGAATGCGCCGCTCTGGTCAGTGAACTCAAGGCTGCGCGGCCGCATTTGCCGAAGCTGGTCGGCGTGTTCGTCAACCCCGATCCCGCCGAGGTCCTCAGCCTGCTGGCCGCGTGCCGGTTGGACTACGCGCAATTCAGCGGCGACGAGCCGGTCGACGCCCTGAAGCCGCTCAACATGGTCGCGTTCAAGGCGATCCGCCCGCGCACCCTTGCTGACGCGCAGCGCCTTGCCAAACGCTACCGCATGCGCGGCCAACCCGCGCTCCTGCTTGACGCGTCGAACACCGGCCTCTACGGCGGCAGCGGCGCAATCGCGGACTGGAGCATCGCAGCCGCGCTCGCGCAGACCATGCCGCTCATGCTGGCCGGCGGCCTCACCCCGGACAACGTTGCGGAGGCAGTCGTCGCGGTCCGCCCGTGGGGCGTCGACGTGGCCTCCGGCGTGGAAAGCGCGCCCGGGGTCAAGGACGCAGGAAAGATGAAGCAATTTATCGAGCGCGCGAAAGACCCGACGGGTTTCCACCGTCACGAAGTGACGCACCCGTCGGGTCTGCGCCGCGCGCGATCCTAGAGGTTATGTCATGCGATTACCACGCAAATTCGGCCCATACGGAGGCCAGTTCGTCCCGGAAACGCTCATGCCCGCGCTCGCGGAACTGGAGGATGCCTATCTGCGCCTTCAAGCGGACCCCGCGTTCTGCGCGGAACTGGATATGCTGCTGAAAACATACGTCGGCCGGCCAACCCCGCTGACGCACGCGCGACGCTTAAGCGAGCACCTCGGCGGCGCGCAAATCTACCTCAAGCGCGAAGACCTCGCCCATTCCGGCGCGCACAAGATCAACAACGCGCTCGGCCAGGCGCTGCTCGCGCGCGCCATCGGCAAGCGCCGCGTTGTCGCCGAGACGGGCGCGGGTCAGCATGGCGTCGCGTCGGCCACCGCAGCCGCGCTGCTCGGCCTCGAGTGCATCGTCTACATGGGTTCAGTGGACATCGCGCGGC
Source organism: uncultured Anaerolineales bacterium (assembly GCA_964588925.1). Lineage (GTDB taxonomy): Bacteria > Chloroflexota > Anaerolineae > CG2-30-64-16 > CG2-30-64-16 > JALOOB01. The sequence continues at coordinate 2,793 of CAZPTI010000349.1, forward strand.
AGCAGCCCAACGTCCAGCGCATGAGACTGCTTGGCGCGGAGGTGCGCCCGGTCGACAGCGGCTCGCGCACGCTCAAGGACGCCATCAACGAGGCCATCCGCGACTGGGTGACGAACGTCCGCACGACCCACTACCTGCTCGGCTCCGCGCTCGGCCCGCACCCCTACCCGACGATGGTCCGCGACTTCCAGTCTGTCATCGGCATCGAGGCGCGGCGGCAGATTCAGGAGGCAACGGGGCGGCTGCCCGATGCGTGCGTCGCCTGTGTGGGCGGCGGCTCAAACGCCATCGGCCTGTTTCACGCGTTCCGCGACGACGCCAATGTCCGACTGATCGGCGTCGAGGCGGGTGGCGAGGGCATTGCGTCGGGCAGGCACGCGGCGCGCTTCGCCGACCCTGCGCTCGGACGCATGGGCGTGCTGCATGGCACACGCACTTATGTCATGCAGGACGGCGACGGTCAGGTCGCAGCCACGCACTCCATCTCCGCCGGGCTGGACTACCCCGCGGTCGGCCCGGAGCACTCGCACCTGCGCGACCTCGGCCGCGCGGAGTATACCTTCGCGGATGACGACGAGGCGCTCGCCGCGTTCCAACTCCTCGCCCGCACCGAAGGCATCCTGCCCGCGCTCGAATCGTCGCACGCCATCGCGGAGGCGGTCAAGCTGGCGCCGAAGCTCGGCAAGGCCGCGGTGCTGCTGGTGAATCTGTCGGGCCGCGGGGACAAGGATTTGGAGACCGTGCTGGCCGCGCTGGAGGCAAAATGACCATCGCCACCCTTGCCGGCATCCAGCGCATCGCCTCCGCCTTCTCGGCCGCGCAGGCCGAAGGTCGCGCCGCGCTCATGCCCTACTTCACCGCCGGCTTCCCTGACCTCGCGACTTCCGAGGAAGTGCTGGTCGCGCTGTCCCAAAGCGGTGCGGACCTCATCGAGCTTGGCGTGCCCTTCTCCGACCCGCTGGCCGACGGCCCCGTCATCCAGCACTCCACGCAGATCGCGCTGGAACGCGGGATGACCGCCGAGAAGTGCGTCGAACTGGTGCGTCGCTTGCGCGCGCGTGGTGTAACACAGCCGCTCGTGCTGATGGGCTACGCCAACCCCATCGTCGCCTACGGGCTAACGCGTTATGTCTCTGACGTGGCGACCGCGGGCGGCGACGGCCTCATCGTGCCCGACCTGCCCGTCGAGGAGGCGGACGAACTGGCGGACGCGTGCGCAGCGGCCGGCCTCGCGCTCATCTTCCTCGCCGCGCCCACCTCGCCCGCGGATCGCCTCGCGGCCATCGCCGCGCGCACGACCGGCTTCCTCTACCTCGTCTCGCTGACCGGCGTCACCGGCGCGCGCGAGTCGCTGCCCGACGACCTTGCCGCGTTCGTGGCCCGCACCCGCGCCGTCGCGCGGACACCCATCGCGGTCGGCTTCGGCATCGCGCGTCCCGAGCAGGCTGCTGCAGTAGGCAAGCTGGCCGACGGCGTCATCATCGGCTCCGCGCTCATCAAGGCGGTCGACAGTGCGTCCGATCCCGTCGCAGCGGCGGCTGAGTTCATCGGCGGCCTGCGCGCCGCGCTGCGAAACCCGTCAGGTCTACGGAGGACTCCATGCTAGTCATCATGCGGAAGGACGCGAACCTGGAGCAGATCAACCGGGTCATCAACGGCGTCCAGGAGCGCGGCTACCGGGCGCACCTGCTCCGCGGCGCGGATCAAACCATCGTGGGTGTGGTGGGTGACGGCACGCCGAAGCTAGAGGAGTGGTTCGGCGGCGCGCCGGGTGTGCAGGAAATCGTGCCCATCTCCAGGGCGTACAAGCTGACCTCGCGCGAGTTCATCCCGCGCGACACGGTCTTCAATGTGGACGGCGCAACGTTCGGCGGCCCCGGCATCGTGATCATGGCCGGCCCCTGCTCGGTCGAATCCCGTTCGCAACTGCTGGAAACCGCGCACGCGGTGAAGGAAGCGGGTGGGCACATGCTGCGCGGGGGCGCATTCAAGCCGCGCACCTCCCCCTACGCATTTCAGGGCATGGGCGAAGACGGGCTGGAACTGCTGGCCGAGGCGCGCG
>CAZPTI010000350.1:0-3706 GCA_964588925.1 uncultured Anaerolineales bacterium
AGCTCCGTGCGCTGGCTCATCCTGGGCATCGGCGTGGGCACGCTGGCCGGGCTGAAGCGGTCGCAACAACTGCTCGCCGGGCTGCCGCCGGAGAGCGAAACGGCGGTCGTGGCGGCGGCTGAACTCAGCGCGCTGAGTTACCTGCCCGATTTTCAGGCGGGGCGGTTCGATGCGGCGGTGGCAAACACGCGCCGCGCCCTGCGCACGCTGCCGCCGGACGCGCTGCACGTCCGCTCCCTGGCGACAAGCATCATGGCGTCGGCGCTGCACCTGGGCGGCGCGCCGGCTGAGGCGCTGGCTGTGCTGAATGAGGCGCTGGCCGACCCGGTCTGGCCGCAGCCGATGCGCGCGCGGTTGCTGTACTACCTCTGCACGGAGCATTACCTGTCGGGCAACCTGCGCGGGGTGCTGGTGGCGGCGGCGGAGTGCGTCGCGATTGCGGTGGAGTCGCAGCATCCCGAACTGGCGTCGTGGGGGCTCTATTATCTGGGCGCAGCCTACTACGCGCGCAACGAGTTCGCCGCGGCCGAGCCGCACCTGCTCTCCATGCTCGAATACAAGGCGCTGGCTGCGCCGGTCACGCTGGCGTTCGGCGCGTTCGCGCTGGCGCTGATCCGGCTGGCGCAGGGGCGGGGCGACGAGGCGCGCGAGCTGATCGACATGCTGGCCGCCTATCTGCGGCGCATCGACCACAAGCTGGCCGCGCCGCTGACAGACACCTTCAAGATCGAGCTGGCGCTGCGACAGGGGCAGCCGGTCCACACGTTGCAGCCGATGCTACCGGGGCTGGCCGCCAGGCTGCCCCGCTGGTACTTCTACGCGCCGCTGCTCACCGAGATCAAGCTGCGGATCGCAGAGGGGCCGCCCGACAGCCTGCTCGATGCGCGGCGGCAACTGGACGCGCTCGAAGATGAGGTGCGGCGCTACGGCGTGACGCACACGCTGATCGACGCGCTCCTGTTGCAGGCGGTGACTCTGGCCGCGGAGGGCGACGAGGGCGCCGCGCTCGACCGGACGGCGGAGGCGCTTAAGCTCGCCGCGCCCGGCGGCTTCGTCCGCAACTTCGTCGACCTCGGCTCTGCCATGCGCCAACTGCTGGAGAAGCTGGCGCCGTGCGACTCGAACGGCCATCCTCAACGTCACATCGACCGGGTGCTCGCCGCGTTCGGCGCGCCGCGACCTGCGGCGCCCGCGCCGACAATGAAGACGCTCGTGACGACCCTCATCGAACCCCTGACCGAGCGCGAGATGGAGCTGCTCCGGCTGGTCGCGACCGAGCTGTCGCCGGTCGAGATCGCGGAGCGCCTGTCGCTCTCACCCACCACCGTCCGCACCCACATTCGCAACATCTACGGCAAGCTGGACGCGCACAGCCGCTTTGAGGCGGTAATGCGCGCGAAGGAACTGGGACTGCTGCAAGTCGGCTGACGGACGCAGGTTCGATAGACTGCGCTACGACCTCGCTCTATACTCAATTTGACGATGACAAGTACTTACCTTGTCGCGCATAATGGCACAGTTGGAAGCCCACAGAAGGAGCGTGAGGATGTCCCGGTCCCTGTATTATGCGCCGGGCGTGTACCGGATTCGCGTTGCCGGCCATCTCGATGCGCGCTGGGCGGACCGGTTCGGCGGCATGCGCGTGGCTGTGGCGACTGAGAGCGGCGAACCGTGCGCGGAACTGGTCGGGTATCTGGCCGATCAGGCCGCGCTGTACGGCGTGCTCAACACCCTGTACGACTATCACTATCCGCTGCTGTACGTGGAATACCTTGGCCCGGCCGAAGATGTCCCGGCGGCCGGCGACTTGCCATAGTCGGTCCAAGTCATCCTGGGCGCATGCGCCCCACCTCCAGGAGCAGAACTTATGGCGACCGCACCCCTTGATCGCGCAGCCCCGGTCAGCAAAGTGTCCTGGCTGCCGCTTGTCGTCATCGTGATTGCCCAGCTTCAGATGGGCATCAACATCAACGCGCTGCCGGTGTCGCTCGGCCCGATTGTGGCGGACCTGAACGCGCCGGCCACGTCGGTTTCCACCGCGCTGGTGATGTACTCGCTCTTCGTGGCCGCGTTCGTCATGCTCGGCGCAAAGCTGGGCAAGCTGTTCGGCGAGCGGTTCGTGTTCCAGGTGAGCGCGGTCGGGCACGGCGTGGCGATGCTCATCATGGCGCTGGCGCAGGACGCGAACGCCATGAACACCGCGCAGATCATCGCAGGCCTGGCCGCCGCGCTGCTCGTGCCGACCCTCGTCGTGCTGATCGCGGCCAACTACTCCGGCAAGCAGCAGGCGCAGGCGCTCGGCATCCTGGCGAGCATCCCGGCCATTGCCAGCGGCCTCGCGTTCGTGCTGGCCGGCTGGATCGCGACCGCATTCAACTGGCGCATTTCGTTCGGGCTGATCTTCCTCCAGTCGCTCCTCGTGCTCGTCCTGAGCTTCCGCCTCGCGCCGGTGCCCCGGCAGAAGAACATCAAGATTGACTTCGTGGGCGTGGTGCTCTCCGCGCTGGCGATTGCGCTGATCCTCATTTCCTTTAATAACATCAACCGCTGGGGCCTGATCGTCGCGACGCCGGCCGCGCCGTTCAGCGCGCTCGGCCTGTCGCCCGTGCCGATCCTGCTGATCGTCGGCGTGGCCTTGGGGCAGGCGTTCTTTGTGTGGAGCGACAAGCGCGAGAAGGACGGCAAGACGCCGCTGCTGGCGATGGAAGTGCTCAACTCGCCGGAGGAGCGCAATGCGGTTCTGGCCTTCCTTGTGGCGGGCGGGCTTGGCTCGTCGATCAGCTTCCTGATCCCGCTGTACATCCAGATCGTGCAGGGCGCCACGCCGCTGTTCACGTCGGTTGCGATTGTGCCGTATGCGCTGACTGTGGCGGTTGCGGCGATCTTCTCCGTGCGGCTGTACGACCGCTTCTCCCCGCGCGCCATCGGCATCGCCTCCTTCATCCTGAACGGGATCGGCTTTGTGCTGGTCGCGTTGACGGTGAGCAACGGGTGGGGCACGCTGCCGGTGATCCTCGGCCTGCTGATCGTGGGTGTGGGCGAAGGCGCGATGCTGACGCTGCTGTTCAACGTGCTGGTGTCCGCCTCGCCGAAGGAGTATGCGGGCGACGTGGGCGCGCTGCGCGGGGTGGTCAACAACGTTTCTTCGGCCCTGGGCGCAGCGTTTGCGGGCGTGGTGGCCGTCGGGCTGCTGTCGTTCATCGCGGGGAACGCCCTCGCCAACGCCGGCCTGCCGCCCCAGTTCAACCTGAACAACGTGGAGCGGGTCGACTTTGTGACCAACGCGCAGCTCAAGGATGCGCTCGCCAACACGTCCGCCACGCCGGAGCAAGTGGACGTTATCGTGGGGATCAACTCGGAGGCGCGCATCCGGGCGCTGCGCGTGTCGTTCCTGCTGCTGGCGCTGATCTGCCTGCTGGCGATTTTCCCGGCCGCGCGGCTGCCGAACTACACGCCGAAGGAACTGGACGCAAGAGAGATCATTGACGAGGAAAACCGCGCGGAGACGGGCGCCGCGCACACGAAGGAGATGGGGACAGCATGACCGCGATGATCCAGGGCGCGCTTGACTATGCGCGCGCACACGGCGACCGATTTATCGAAGAGTTGCTCGAAATGATCCGCATCCCCAGCGTGGGCGCGGACCCGGCCTACAACGCGGACACCCGGCGCTGCGCCGAGTGGCTGGCGGCTCACCTGGCCGCGC
>CAZPTI010000350.1:3716-4843 GCA_964588925.1 uncultured Anaerolineales bacterium
TGCGTGATGGAGACCGCGGGGCAGCCGGTGGTGTACGCCGAGTGGCTGGGCGCGGGGCCGGACAAGCCGACCGCGCTCATTTACGGCCATTACGACGTGGTGCCTGCGGTGATGGAGGACGGGTGGGACACTGACCCGTTCGAGCCGGTCATCAAGGACGGCAAAATCTTCGCGCGCGGGGCCACGGACGACAAGGGGCAGCTCTTCATCCAGGTCAAGGCGGTCGAAGCCTTCCTCAAGACGGGCGGCGCCGCGCCGGTCAACGTCAAGATTTTGCTGGAGGGCGAGGAGGAGATTTCGTCGCCCAACCTGACGCCGTGGATTCAGGAGCACAAGGACCTGATCCATGCCGACGTGTGCATCATCAGCGATTCGTCGATGGCGACCATCGAGACGCCCGCGATCACGCACAGCCTGCGCGGCATGACCTACATCGAGGTGGAGGTGCAGGGGCCGCGCGAGGATTTGCACAGCGGCTTCTGGGGCGGCGCGACGCACAACCCCGCGCTGGCGCTGGTCGAAATCCTCAAGACGCTCTACAACGACGACGGGACGATTGCGGTGCCGGGGTTCTACGACGATGTTGTGCCGCTGACCGAAGCCGAGCGCGCGATGCTGGCGAAGATTCCGCTGACCGACGAGCAGTTCAAGGCCGCGACCGGCGTGCCCGAAGTGTGGGGCGACCAGAACTACACGATCCGCGAGCGCGTGTCGGCCCGGCCCACGCTGGACATCAACGGGCTGTGGAGCGGCTACAGCGGCCCCGGCCCGAAGACGATCATCCCGGTGCGCGCGGGCGCGAAGATCAGCTCGCGGCTGGTGGGCAACCAGGACCCGCACAAGATTTTCGAGCTGCTCAAGAAGGCCATCGAGGACGCGACCCCGCCCACGGTGACGGTCGAGGTGCGGCTGCTGACCACGGGCAAGGCCGCGTTGATCCCGTTCGACCTGCCGGAGATGCAGGCGGCGGCGCGCGCGTATGCGCGGGGGTGGGGCCATGAGCCGGTGTTCACGCGGGGCGGCGGGAGCATCCCCATCGTGGCCGAACTGGCCGACCTGCTGAAGATTCCGGTGGTGATGATGGGCTACGGGCTGGACACGGACGGCCTGCACTCGCCGAACGAGCA
>CAZPTI010000351.1:0-4839 GCA_964588925.1 uncultured Anaerolineales bacterium
GAAGGCCATGTCGCTCGGCGACCTGTTTCACGTCAGCCGCCTGTGCTACCCGGACATCCTGAAGCAGTCCTCGGAGCACGGGGAAACGAAATAACGGTCAAGTGGAATGCCTTTAGCAACAGAGGACACAGAGGGCGCAGAGAGAAGTTTTTCTCTGCGCCCTCTGTGTCTTAAGGCTGCTTTACGCAGCAACGAGTTGCCTCGACTCGATCTCGCGCTCTAACTGGTTCAGCGCCTCGACCAACTGGCAGAACACCGAATCGCGGTTCTTCTCGTCGCAGCGGGGTTTGCGCGCCTCGAGGATGCGCTCGATGACCTCCGGGTCGTTGCCCGACTGCACGATCTGCTGCAACTCCTCGATGACCAGCTTCCGGGTGAGCGGGATGCCGTGCCGCGCAAGGACTTCCTTGTAGTTCTGGTAATCCTGCGCCAGGTCCAGCGTCACCGCCTCGAACCCATGCCGCGCAATCGCCAGCCGCTCGCCGTAGCGCATAATGTTGCCGAACGCCAGCATCTGATCGTCCGCGCGCGGCTCGATCAGGATGATGTCGACCTCCGGGTGCTGCCGGCGCAGTTGCTTGACATGGTATTTCAGGCCAGCATGGACGGTAATACGCGACACCTGCGACGCAATCGCGGATAGCCCGCGCCGCGTGAAGGTCTGGCGCTCCGCTTCGGCTTCAGGCGCGCGACGGTCGTCGTACGGCACGAGCGGGTTGACGCACACGACCAGCGTCGCGCCGCGTTCGATGGCAATGTCGAGGCTGGCCGTGCCGCCCAGGCCGCCGTCCACGAACTCCCGCCCGCCGATCATCACCGGCTTGTAGACAATCGGCAGCGCGGACGAAGCCGCCACCGCCTGCGAAACAGCCGCGTTATGCTCGTCATGCGGCCCGAACACCGCGCGCCGCCCTGACGCAAGGTCCGTCGCAACGATGTACAGTTCCCGCGCCAGCGCATCGAAGTCGTTTGAGCCGCCCGCCGCGGCGAGCGACTCACGGATATAACGCTCCAACGCGCGGCCATCGTACAAACCGGACGGCAGCACGTCAGTCAGGCTCCAAAGCGTGTCAACCAGCGTGCTGTTGCCGCCGCTAAAGAAGTAGTCGACCGTGGCCGCGACGAGTTTGGACGGCAGCGCCATGCCGCGGCGGACAAACTCGCGATAGTTGAAGCTGAAGATGTGCTCGCGGCGGAGCGCGGGGAGGTCGGGATGCTCGCCGGCAATGGCGCGGTACATGTCCGCCGGCGCGACGCCGTTGGCGATGAACGACGCCACGATAGAACCGGCGCTGGTGCCGACGTAAATGTCGAAGTCGTTGACGGAACGGTCGACGAGCAAGTCGTCGATGGCCCGCAGCGCGCCGATTTCGTACACCGCGCCCGTCATGCCGCCCCCGGCGAGAACCAGCGCGATCTTGTCTTCCTGATGCCTTCCGTTCCGGCTCATACGACCACTTCCCATACGGACAAGAATTCTGTGAGTATCCTTTGGGCAAGGGCGACTGGCAGATGCTGTTGCGCAACAGCGGTTGAGTCTACGTGGAGGTCACGCCGCGCTGCGTCACGAACATTCTAACAGTCGGCCCTGCGCGCGTCAAGCGTCGTTGCTCCCACCCATTGCGCAAACAAGGAACAAATAAGGGGAACGCCGCGCTCAGGAACGAAGTTCCCCAAGATCAGACGCCGCAAAATGAAAAAGTCGTCACCTGCTCCGAGCGCTTCTTCATGTTCTGCGCATCTTACGCTCGCACAATTGTGATGCGCTGCTCAACCGGCCTCACTGCGACCGCATGTTTGCCGCATCTCTGGCCTGCTCGAGGATGGAGGTTGTGATGACATTCCGGTCCTTTGCGCTGCCTTTCTGCCTGCTGCTCACGATCGCCCTTGTGGCGGCGACCGGCATTCTCCCGGCGCTGGCCCAGAGCGCGCCGCCTACAGCCGCCTCGACGCCGAATCCGCCGCCCGCGCGCTTACAAGTCTCCGAACCGCAATCCCCTCCCGCGCTCCAGCCTTCGTCCCTGCTCATCGCGCGCGTCCATGTCGGCTACCATCCTTTCGGCATCGTAGTTAATCCCGTCAATAACCGCGCGTACGTCGCGAACCGCTATAGCGGCAGCGTTTCAGTGATCTATGTAAGCAAAGTTGAGCAAACCATCCCGGTCGGCAGCGACCCGTGGGCGCAGGTGGCCGTAAATCCGGCTGCGAACCGCATCTATGTGCCGAACAACGGTAGCGGCACGCTTTCCGTGATCGACGGCGCGACGAATACCCTGATCGCAACGGTTGAAGGGCTGGAAACCGCGCCTGAAGGCGTAGCCATCCATGCGAGCCGCAACCGCATCTATGTCAGCCACAGCGGGAATGAGCTTTCGGTCATCGACGGCGTTACGCACGCCATCAGCGAGACGCTCTACACCGACCGCAGCAACCACAGCGTTGTCGTCGATGAAAAGGCCAACCGGGCGTATGTCCAGCGAACCGATCCGGAGCTAACCTCGGTGATGGACCTGGCGACCGGCGAAAAAATCGCTGAGTTCGATCCCGGCGGCTTTATGGCGCTTAACCCGGACACGAACCGCCTTTATATCGCAGAGATAGATCGATCTCTGATAACCGTTGTGGACACCATCACCCTGAAACAGGTCGCCACCATCCCTGTCAGCGGCGCGGAGGGCTATCCGGCGATCAACGTCACTACGAACTGCGTTTACGCGCCGAATCCGGGCAAAGGCTCGGTGACGGTCATCGACGCGACGACGAACACCGTGGTAGGCGCGATCAACGGCCTGGATGCGAACCTGTTTGCGGCTGCGGTGGACCCCGCGTTGGGGCTTGTGTACGTCACGGAGCGCGACACCAACACGGTTGCCGTCATCCGCGCTGATGCATGCGAAGCCGACCCGCCAGTGCCGCCGACGGCGACGCCCACTCCGACCACCACCTTGACCCCCACCGCCACCCATACGCCCACGCATACGCCAACCCCCGTTCCCGGCGCCATTGCGGGCCTGGTCTGGTACGACGCGGACGGCGATGCGGCGCGCGACTGGGATGAGCCGGGGCTGTACGGCGTCGAAGTAACCCTGTTGCGCGGCCGTTTAACTATCGGAAAGCTGCGCACGCGCGGCGACGGTCGCTACCGTTTCGATTCATTGCCGCCCGGCGATTATGTCGTGCGCGAGACGCAACCGGAGTGGCTGCGTTTCTCCAGCACCGCGGACGAGGCGCAAGTCGCATTGGCCCCGGCTGCGGAGCCCACAGCTAATTTCGGTGACTGGGCCGGCCGCGCGCTTTACCTGCCCCTGATGACAAAGCGGTAGCCGAGCATTCCGCCTTTTTGCCGTTGACGCCGCGCGGCCGGCCATCTACAATGTCGTTGCATCGTGCCGGCCCCACATGGGCCACCGGAAACGGACGACGACAAGGAGGCCGTCATGCGCTCGAAGCAACCGCTCGCGCTCACCGCGGCGACCGAGATTCACGAGGCGTTCGCGCTCTACCAGCGCTCCTTCAAGCGCATCACCCGCTGCGCGCAGGGCTATTTCGAGCAGCGCGACTGGCGCAGCCAGGAACGCGACTCGGTGGCGCGACTTGACCTGTACAAGCGCGTGGTCGACCGGACGGTCTACGACGTGCGCAACTTGCTGCGCGACGAGACGCGTTCGCGGGGGATGTGGGCGGAGATGCGCGCGGCTTATTCTGAGCTGGTTGCAGACCGGCTCGACATCGAACTGGCGGAAACCTTCTTCAACTCCATCACGCGACGCATCTTCACGACAGTCGGCGTCGATCCCGGCATCGAGTACGTTGACTCTGACTTCGCGCTGCCCCATGACAGCGTCTGCTCCTGCTCCCATTCGTACGATGCCCAGCCCCTCGCGCAACTGGCCCATCGCCTTCTGAGCGACTTTGCGTTTGTCGTGCCGTACGAGGATCAGGCGCGTGACGCGCAGGCCGTTGCCGCTGAAATCGAATGCCATTTGACTGCGACGTGGGGCGCGGCGGACTTCGACGCGGTCGAAGTGGTCTCGTCCGTCTTCTATCGCAACAAAGGGGCGTACATCGTCGGCCGCATCCGCCGCGGCGCGCAGCTCAATCCGCTCGTGATCGCGCTGCTCAACGGTGACCGCGGCATCTTTGCGGACGCGGTGCTGCTCACCGAGGACGAGGCCAGCATCGTCTTTTCCTACACGCACTCCTACTTCCACGTCGACGTGGATTGCCCCTACCTGCTCGTCGCGTTCCTCAAGTCGATCATGCCGCTCAAGCGCCGCGCCGAGCTCTACATCGCCATCGGCTACAACAAGCACGGCAAGACCGAGCTCTATCGCGACCTCTACTGCCATCTCCACGACACCGACGACCGTTTTGAGCCGGCGCGGGGGGACAAGGGCATGGTGATGACCGTCTTCACCATGCCGTCCTTTGGCGTCGTGTTCAAGGTGATCAAGGATGCCTTCCCCTACCCCAAGCGCACCACGCGCGCGGACGTGCAGGGGCGTTACCAGCTTGTGTTCAAACGCGACCGCGCTGGCCGCCTCGTGGACGCGCAAGAGTTCGAGCACCTCGCGTTCAGCCGCGACCGTTTCACCGACGAGACGCTTGACGAATTGCTCACCTTCTGCGGCAACACCGTCTCCGTCGTCGGCGACACGGTCGACATCAAGCACCTCTATACAGAACGCCGGTTGACCCCGCTCAACGTCTATCTTCGCGAATATTCCGACCGAGCCGAGGCCGCGGTGCTCGACTACGGGCAGGCGATCAAAGACCTCGCGGCCACCAACATCTTCCCCGGCGACCTCTTTATGAAGAATTTCGGCGTGACCCGCCACG